>CAYZFD010000027.1:0-20814 GCA_964477735.1 uncultured Flavobacteriaceae bacterium | reverse complement strand
GCAGAAAGAATGGTGCATCAAAAAATCGGTTTTTGGCTTCAAAACACCCCACATCGATTTCAGTTTACAGTGCTCTCAACCAACCCTGCGCCCCAAAAACCTGTGCACAAACTTCATGAAAATGTTTCGTGGATTGGCTTAAAAACAAATGCAATTCCTATCATCAGCTTTTTTCAATATTTTTTGTCGCTTCGTAAATCTATTCTGAACATTAACCCAGATTTAATTGTTGTTGTAGAAAATGGTTGGAAAGCACATTTTGTTCCGTTATTGGTGAGTTCACCAATCGTTTTCGAAAGTCATGAAATCGATTTGGTTTCTCCTGTGAGGTATAAATTGCTTATGAAACTTGTCAGAAGATCTTTGACCTTGTTATACAATAATTTCGATGCCCATGTGGTTTTGCATCCAAAAATGAAAGCTTTCCTTCAGAATTCTAAAAGCATCGTGATTCCGAATCCCAACTGGGTTTCATTTAAATCTTCAAAAAAATATGGATCAAAAAAGGTGTTGGCTGTGGGGCGTTTGGTTCAACTTAAGGGGTATTTGCGCATGTTCGAAATTTGGAAAAAGGTGCAGGTGCTTCGGCCTGATTGGGAATTGCATGTTTTTGGAGAGGGACCTCAAAAAAAAGTCCTTGAAAATTACATCCATCAAAATGGACTTGAAAACAATGTTTTTTTAAGAGGTGTGCAGTCGAATATGAAAGATGTTTACAAACACTACGACATTTTTATGCATACCGCACATTACGACGCCTTTCCTGCTGTTTTAATGGAAGCAGCAGCCTATGGTTTGGCGCGAATTGCTTTCGATTGTCCTGTTGGTCCAGCAGCGATTATAAGAGATGAAATTGATGGGTTGTTGGTAAAAAATGGAGATTGTGATATGTTTTTATTAAAACTTTTGAGTTTAATGAACGACCCCTCTAAATGTGAAGCGCTAGGAAAAGCAGCGCAAAATCATGTTTTTGGTGAATATGATCCTAAATTTGTGATGCCAAATTGGGATGTTTTGTTTGACAAAATCCTTTCAAAAAACAGTTAATGGGTGAAATTAGTCCAAAAAACATTCATGTTGTAGCTTTCGAAAATCCTTATCCTCCCAATTATGGAGGGGTAATAGATGTTTTTTTTAAACTCCAAGCGTTTCACAAAGCCGGAGTGGGCGTGTATTTACATTTTTTTACTTCCAAAAGATTCGAATTGGGCCCACTTACAACATTGTGTAAGGCAGTGTATGTATATCGTAAAAAAAGAAACCCCTTGTTGTTTTTCAGTACACAGCCCTATGCTGTAGCCATTCGAACTTCAAAACAACTTCGAAGAAGGATTCAGCAGATTCCTGCTCCTGTCTTTTTTGAAGGCTTGCAGTCCACAGGGGTCATTAATGATATGGATTTTAAAGTCCCAGTTTTCTTAAGGCTTCACAACAATGAGGAGGCCTATTATAGTGGCTTGGCTTTTAGTGAAAAGAATTTTTTGAAATCTTTAGTTTATAAAATAGAAGCACTTAAATTTAAGCGCTATGAAAAACACCTTAAAAAGTTCTCAAAAATATTTGTGATTTCATCAAACGAAAAAAATGTTTTTTCAGAAAAACTAACCACCACTCCAATACATTTAATAACCCCATTTCATCCCTACTCAAAAACCCAAAAACTTTCTGAAAGGGGAAGTTTCGCTCTCTTTCATGCAGATTTAACAATTGCTGATAACCAAAGCGCAGCGGCCTTCGTGGCTCAGAAATTTGAACATTTACCCTACAAATTGATTGTTGCAGGGAGTTATTGTCCAAACCAACTAAAGAAGCAAATTCAAAAACAAGATAATGTCAGCTTTGTAAACATTGAAAATGAAGCCACTTTAAAAAAACTACTTGCAGAGGCCCATCTGAACATTTTAATTTCTTTTCAACATACAGGTACTAAATTAAAATTATTCACTGCCCTGCACAACAGCAGACATTGTTTGATCAATCAAAACATAACAGACGAGCAAGAACTTCAATCACTCTGTTTTTCGTTTTCAAAAAACGATATGTTTGAAAACCTTGTCCACCAAGCATTTGAAACTACATACAATAATCCATCGAAAAGGGATGAGGTTTTAGGTAGATTTACCTCAGATGCACAAATGAAAAAATTGCTAGAAGCGCTGGATTGAAATTATGTTTGAACCACTTCAAACACCTTTCCATCTTCACATTTTAGCGTGGTTGAGGGGTATTTCACAATCAAATTGTAGTCGTGTGTAGCCATCAAAATAGTTGTGCCACTAGCATTAATTTCTCTCAGTAGAGTCATCACTTCTTGGCTTGTTAAGGGATCAAGATTTCCTGTGGGTTCATCGGCCAGAATAAGCTCAGGTTCATTGAGCAGAGCACGTGCGATAGCCACTCTTTGTTGTTCCCCGCCCGAAAGGGTGTGGGGGAGTTTGTGTTCTACGCCCGATAAATTCACTTTAGCGAGTACTTCCGCAATGCGTGCATTCATTTTTTCTTTTTCCTTCCAGCCAGTTGCTTTCAGCACAAACATGAGGTTTTTGGCTACGGAACGATCAGGTAAAAGTTTGAAATCTTGAAAAACAATTCCAATTTTTCTTCTTAAAGCAGGAATGTTTTTGTCTTTGAGATTAGCTAAATTTACCCCAACAATATGCCCACTTCCTTTTTTCAAGGGCAAGTCTGCATATAAGGTCTTCATGAAACTGCTCTTTCCACTTCCGGTGCGACCAATCAGATACACAAAATCCCCCGAAGCTACTTCAACGGAGACTTCCGACAAAACACAATTTTCCTCGTGATCGATGGAGGCTTGTTGGAAAGATAGGATTGCTTCGGCCATAGTTTTGATTTCATTGTAAAAATAACAACAATTTTTTAGGATACCGCCAAGATTTAAAATTGTTATTGACATCCTTGATTTAAAGGTTAAAAGTTTAATAAATAAATTAATCTTACTATTATTGTTTAAAATCTTAATCAATATCACAATATATACTATAAAAATTAAAATTTAAACAGCATCTTTGTTCAAAATTTAAAATATGTGTGGAATTGTTTGTGCTCTTGAGCTAAAAGAAAATGCTGAAAAACTTCGCCCTCAAATCCTCGAAATGTCAAAAGCTATTCGTCATCGAGGTCCAGATTGGAGTGGAATTTATTGTTCCTCCAAAGCGGTAATGGCACACGAAAGATTGGCCATTGTTGACCCTGCTTCGGGAAAACAGCCACTTTTTTCTGCAGACCGAAAACTGATCTTAGCGGCCAATGGTGAAATATATAACCACAGACAACTCCGTAAACCCCTTGAGGATCGCTACGAATTTCAGACCCAATCAGACTGTGAGGTCATTTTGGCCTTGTATAAGGAAAAGGGCGTGAGTTTCATTGACGATTTAAATGGAATTTTTGCTTTTGTTGTTTTTGATGAAACCACTGGAGATTATTTAATCGCTCGTGATCACATGGGCATCATTCCATTATATATGGGATGGGATGCCTCAGGAACATTTTATGTGGCATCGGAACTAAAAGCATTAGAAGGCGTGTGTACCAAAATTGAGATTTTTCCTCCTGGACACTATCTTTCTAGAAAAGACGATGCTCCACAACGTTGGTATCAAAGAGATTGGATGGAGTTTGATCATGTGAAAGACAACACCACAAGCATTGATGATTTAAAAAATGCTTTAGAAAATGCTGTGCACCGTCAACTTATGTCTGATGTTCCCTACGGCGTACTGCTTTCGGGTGGTTTAGATTCGTCGGTAACCTCAGCTTTAGCCAAAAAATTTGCCAAAAATCGTATCGAATCCGATGACCAGTCGGAAGCATGGTGGCCACAATTACACTCTTTTTCGGTTGGACTAATTGGATCTCCCGATTTGGCCGCAGCGCGCAAAGTTGCCGATCATATCGGCACTGTGCATCACGAAATCACCTTCACAATTCAAGAGGGTTTAGATGCCATTAGAGATGTTATTTATCACCTTGAAACCTATGATGTCACCACTGTGCGTGCTTCCACCCCAATGTATTTAATGGCCAGGGTTATTAAATCAATGGGTATTAAAATGGTGCTATCGGGTGAGGGGGCTGACGAACTTTTTGGAGGATATCTTTACTTTCACAAGGCGCCTACTGCCCAGGCTTTTCACGAAGAAACCGTTCGCAAGCTCGATAAACTCTATCAATACGATTGTTTAAGAGCCAACAAATCATTGGCCGCATGGGGAATTGAAGGTCGGGTTCCCTTTCTAGATAAGGAATTTATGGATGTAGCCATGCGCATTAATCCATCTGACAAAATGATCAATGCCGAACGTATGGAAAAATGGGTGGTTCGTAAGGCTTTTGAGGGCTATTTGCCGCAGAGTGTTGCGTGGCGTCAAAAGGAGCAATTCAGCGACGGTGTGGGTTATGATTGGATTGACACGCTTAAAGCTACGGTAAATGAAGCCGTTTCGGATCAACAAATGGAAAATGCACATTTTCGATTTCCAGTTCAAACCCCTCGAAGCAAGGAAGAATTTTATTATCGATCGATTTTTGAGGAGCATTTTCCTTCTGAAACCGCTGCGCTCACTGTGCCCTCGGTGCCCTCAGTGGCATGTAGCACACCCATTGCTTTGGAGTGGGATGCTGCCTTTAAAAACATGAATGAACCTTCTGGAAGAGCTGTGGCCAATGTTCACTTGGAATCTTACGAAAAGTAAAAACATAGCGTTTTTTTAAAAGTTTTTTTCCACACATTTTTGTTAATAACTTCGAAGGATGTGAGCCTTTTTTTCTTCGAGTAATGTGTGCTCTTTTCGTATTTTTGTATGTATAGCTAAACCATAACAATGAGCGAAGAAATTAAGAAAAATCAATATTCAGCCGATAGCATTCAAGCCCTAGAAGGAATGGAGCATGTGCGCATGCGCCCTTCCATGTATATTGGAGATGTAGGAGTTCGTGGACTTCACCACTTGGTTTATGAAGTTGTTGACAATTCCATAGACGAGGCTCTGGCGGGACATTGCGATAAGATTACCGTAGAAATTAACGAAGATAATTCCATCACAGTTAAGGATAATGGTCGTGGAATTCCTGTTGATTTACACAAGAAAGAGGGGGTTTCTGCTCTCGAGGTAGTCATGACCAAGATTGGAGCTGGCGGAAAATTTGATAAAGATTCATATAAAGTTTCGGGAGGTTTGCACGGAGTAGGTGTGTCTTGTGTCAATGCTTTATCTGATCATCTTCATGCGATTGTTTACAGAAATGGAAAAGTTTGGGAGCAAGAATATGAGCGTGGCAAAACCCTATATCCAGTAAAATCCACAGGAACAACAGCCGAAACAGGCACTGTGGTCACTTTCACTCCCGACAAGTCAATTTTCACCCAAACAACCGAGTACAATTACGACACGCTCGCTGGCAGAATGCGAGAGTTGGCTTACCTCAATAAAGGCATTAAAATTCAGCTAACCGACAAAAGGAGGACCAAAGAAGATGGAAGTTTTGAAGGGGAGTTGTTCCATTCTGAAGAAGGACTCAAGGAATTCATTCGATTTCTAGATGGAAATAGAGAGTCTCTGATCGAAGATGTCATTTCAATGGAAGGTGAAAAAAATGACATCCCTGTTGAGGTCGCCATGATTTATAACACCTCGTTTAATGAAAATCTTCATTCCTATGTGAACAACATCAACACGCACGAGGGCGGGACGCATTTGGCAGGTTTTAGGAGGGGACTTACAACAACCCTAAAAAAATATGCGGATTCTTCGGGCCTTTTAGATAAATTGAAATTCGAAATTTCAGGTGACGATTTCAGAGAAGGGCTCACAGCCATCGTTTCGGTAAAAGTAGCTGAGCCTCAATTCGAAGGCCAAACCAAAACAAAACTTGGGAATAGGGAAGTGACCGCAGCAGTTTCGCAAGCTGTTTCTGAGATGCTTGAAAATTATTTAGAGGAACACCCTAATGATGCCAAAACCATAGTACAGAAAGTGATTTTGGCCGCACAAGCACGTCATGCCGCTCGAAAAGCTCGTGAAATGGTGCAACGCAAAACAGTGATGAGTGGAGGAGGGCTTCCTGGAAAACTCTCAGATTGTTCTGAGCAAGATCCCACTTTGTGTGAAGTATTTTTGGTTGAGGGAGATTCTGCAGGAGGAACCGCTAAACAAGGTCGTGATCGAAATTTTCAGGCCATTCTTCCCCTCCGAGGAAAAATATTGAATGTTGAAAAAGCCATGCAGCATAAAGTTTTTGAAAACGAAGAAATCAGAAACATTTATACAGCTTTGGGTGTCACCATAGGAACTGAAGAGGATAGCAAAGCCTTGAATTTAGAAAAATTACGCTACCACAAAGTTGTAATCATGTGTGATGCCGACGTTGACGGAAGTCATATTTCCACATTGATTCTAACTTTCTTCTTCCGATACATGCGAGAGCTCATCGAAAACGGTTACGTATATATTGCAACCCCACCACTTTACTTAGTGAAAAGAGGGGCTAAAAAACAATATGCGTGGAACGACAAAGAAAGAGATTTAATCCTTGAACAATTTGGTTCGGGTTCTTCTGTTCAGCGATATAAAGGATTAGGGGAGATGAATGCAGAACAGCTTTGGGACACTACGATGAATCCAGAGTTTCGTACTTTAAGACAAGTGACTATCGAAAACGGAGGAGAAGCAGATCGAATTTTTTCAATGCTCATGGGCGACGAGGTCCCACCACGACGTGAGTTTATCGAGAAAAATGCTGTTTATGCCAATATCGATGCCTAGGGAAAACTGTTTAAGGATTTTGTGTGAATTTGTTTCACTTTCAAACATTTAGTCCTTATTTTTGCACCCCATTAAGCAGGAGATTTTACTTATCAATTTATAAAATAAACTCAAACACATGAAAGTTACAATTGTAGGTGCCGGAAATGTAGGCGCCACATGTGCAGATGCCATAGCTACTCAGCGAATTGCTAGCGAGGTTGTGCTCCTCGATATCAAAGAAGGTTTTGCTGAAGGAAAAGCACTCGATATGATGCAAACCGCCACAACCCTAGGTTTTAATACCAAAATTGTGGGTACTACCAATGATTACTCTAAAACCGCACAAAGTGATGTTGTGGTTATTACCTCCGGAGTTCCTAGAAAACCTGGGATGACTCGCGAAGAACTTATAGGCATCAATGCTGGAATTGTTCGCACTGTGGCCGAAAATATTTTGGCCCATTCTCCCAACGCCATTATTGTTGTAGTTTCTAATCCCATGGACACCATGACCTATTTGGCACTTAAAGCTACTGGTCTCCCCAAAAATCGTGTAATAGGCATGGGTGGAGCATTAGACAGTTCTCGATTTAAAACCTACCTTTCTTTGGCTTTAAACAAACCTGCTAACGACATCCAAGGCATGGTTATCGGTGGCCATGGTGACACAACTATGATCCCCCTAACCAGATTGGCCAGCTACAATGGAAGCCCGGTGTCTAATTTCTTAGATGCAGAAGTTCTAGAAAAAGTAAGTGCAGATACAATGGTTGGTGGTGCCACACTCACCAAATTATTGGGCACATCGGCCTGGTATGCACCTGGAGCCTCAGTAGCTTATTTGGTTGACAGCATTCTCAACGATCAGAAGAAAATGATCCCATGTTCAGTTTACCTTGAGGGTGAATATGGTCAATCAGACATTTGTATTGGAGTGCCTTGCATTATTGGTCGCAATGGTGTTGAAGACATTGTTGACGTGAAGTTAGACAATAATGAAAAACAAAAATTTGAAAAAAGCGCAGAGGCTGTTCGTAGTATGAACAATGCCTTGGCTGATATTCTTTAACGACAAATTCGTCTTTCTAGAGCAGAAAAACTATATTTGCTCGTTTTCTAAATAACGACTAAAAACAAGATTATGCAAAACAGTGGACTCGTCAGGATTTTTGCCATACTGTTCGGCTTGGTAAGTTTATACCAGCTTTCCTTTACATTTATGACATCTTCAATCGAAGACGATGCGAAGGCTTATGCCGAAAATCGTGTGGCACCTGACCAACCAGACTATGTAGCCCTCAGAGAAATTTCTGAACGCGCTTATCTAGATTCTGTAGGAAATGCACCGCTTTATGGATTCACAACCTACAACAGTGCCAAAGGGAAGGAACTCAACAAAGGGCTCGATCTTAAGGGAGGAATCAATGTCATTCTTCAAATTTCTGTTAGAGATATTCTAAAAGGCTTGGCAGACAACTCTAGAGATCCTGTTTTCAATCAATCTTTAGACAGATCTGATGTGCTTCAAAAAAGCACAGATGAAACCTATATCGAATCTTTTTACAGAGCATTCGACGAGCTCAAAGGAGATACAAAGCTTGCATCACCAGATATTTTTGCCAATCGAACACTCAGCGATGAAATTAATTTTCAAATGTCTGATGAAGAAGTAAAACCTATCATTCGTAGAAAAATTGATGAATCTATTGTTTCTGCTTTTGAGGTTTTACGTAAAAGAATCGACAAATTTGGTGTTACACAGCCCAACATTCAACGACTTGGAACATCTGGAAGAATCTTGGTAGAACTTCCAGGAGCTCGTGATGTTGATCGTGTTAAAAACTTACTTCAGAGCACGGCGCAACTCGAGTTTTGGGAAACCGAAAAGAATCAGCAATTTTTTGCATTCCTCACCCAAGCCAATGAGTTGCTTAAATCCAAAATTGAGGATGCTGCTGACGAAGCAGATGCCAATTCAACATCCTCTGATATTGATGATTTGCTGGCTGATGTTGAGGCCTCAAATGACTCAATAAATGTGTCTAACAACAATCCTATTTTTGATTTAATAATAGGTTCTGGTTATCAAGGGGGTCCTGTTTTGGCACAAGTAGCCAAGAAAGATCAATCAACTTTTGAAGCATACCTGAATGACCCTGAAGTACGTCAATTATTGCCTAATGAATTGCGTTACACAAAATTTTTGTGGGGAAAACCAGATCCCAATTCTGAAATTGTAGAACTCTATGCCATACGTGCTAATCGTGATAACGAGCCACCATTAAGTGGTGGTGTTGTGGTGGATGCTGCTCAAACCTACGACCAAGTGGGTGGTCCTGCCGTTTCTATGCAAATGAATGGAAAAGGGGCTCGCGTTTGGGAAACATTGACAGGGAAGGCCTATAAAGATCAAAGCAATATTGCAATTGTTTTAGACAATGTGGTTTATTCGGCACCTGGGGTTTCTAAGGGTGCTATTTCTGGAGGTCGATCTGAAATTTCTGGTCAATTCACACTCAACGAAGCCATAGATTTGGCCAATGTTCTCAGAGCAGGTAAGCTGCCCGCTTCAGCCGATATCATCCAATCTGAAGTTGTGGGACCATCTTTAGGACAAGAAGCCATTGATAGTGGTGTAAATTCTTTCGCAATTGCCCTACTTCTGGTGTTGCTTTGGATGATTTTCTACTATGGCCGAGCAGGGCTTTATGCAGATATTGCATTGGCCTTGAATATTTTGTTGATTTTTGGAATTTTAGCAGGTCTCGGTGCAGTGTTAACATTGCCAGGAATTGCAGGTATTGTTCTCACTATTGGTATGTCGGTTGATGCCAACGTGCTCATTTTCGAACGTATTAAAGAAGAGTTGGCCAAAGGCAAAGGACAAAAGCAAGCCGTTTCCGATGGATTTAGCAATGCACTTTCTTCTATTTTAGATGCCAATATTACCACTGGTCTCACGGCACTTATTCTTTTTGTGTTTGGAACAGGACCCATTAAAGGTTTTGCTACAACTTTGCTTATTGGAATTGCTACGTCGCTATTTACTGCAATCTTCATTACCCGCATGATGGTAGATGCACGTACAAACAAGTCTAAAGCCTTAGATTTTTCAACTAAAATCACCAAAACATTATTTTCAAACCTGAATTTTAATTTTCTTGGCAAACGCAAACTTGCCTATTTATTTTCTGGTTTGTTGATTGTAGCGGCCATTGGTTCTTTGGCCACTAAGGGACTAAATCAGGGAGTAGATTTTGTAGGTGGTCGCTCTTATACTGTTCGATTCGAGCACGCTGTAAACCCTGTTGAGGTTCAGTCAAGCTTGGTTCAAACTTTTGGAAGTGCTGAAGCCAAAACTTTTGGCGCTGACAATCAATTGAAAATCACAACCAATTATAAAGTAGATGTAGAAGGAATTGAAGTTGATCAAGAAATTCAAGAAAAATTATTTGCATCACTTCAATCATTCTTACCAGACGGAACACTTTATGAAGATTTTGTTAATGGTGAAGAAGATAAACAAATCGGCATTATGTCGTCAATAAAAGTGGGCCCAACCATCGCCGACGACATCAAGAAAAATTCTTTCTTAGCCGTTTTTGGATCGCTTATCGTTGTTTTCCTTTACATTTTGCTTCGCTTTAGAAAGTGGCAATACTCCCTTGGGGCTGTTGTTGCTGTTTTTCACGATGTATTGGTTGTGCTTGGTGTGTTTTCGATTACCTACACTTTTATGCCTTTCAATATGGAGATCAATCAGGCATTTATTGCCGCTGTGCTCACGGTTATTGGTTATTCGCTCAACGATACGGTTGTTGTTTTCGATCGCATTCGTGAATTTGATAACATCCACAACAAATGGGCTTTTGATCGTGTGGTGAATGAAGCACTTAACAGTACCCTTAGCCGTACGCTAAACACCTCCCTAACCACATTGGTAGTGCTTTTGGCCATCTTTATTTTTGGAGGGGAGAGCATAAGAGGATTTATGTTTGCACTCATCGTTGGTGTAGTCATTGGAACCTACTCATCGCTTTTCATTGCTACCCCTGTGATGGTTGACACTTTTTTAAAGAAAATAAAAAAATAGTAATTTAAAATATTGTGCTAAAGTCCTGCTTTGGCGGGACTTTTTTTTGCTAAAAATCTAAACGATTTCCAATGGCCAATCCCCATTGTTCTACAGCTCTTGCACGGAGTTCTAACACATATTTCGCTGGCTTTTTTGACGGCAAACTTTCCTCACTGAGGGGATTGGTGTTTTTAATGATATCTACTATTTTTTTGGATTCATCGACATACAAAATGTCGAGTGACAAGTAGGTGTTTTTCATATAAAATGCGCGCATAGCCTCTTGCTCAAAAACAAAAAGCATACCCTCTAAACTGTCCATTTCCTGGCGATACATCAATCCTGTCTGTCTTTCAAATGGGTCGTCGGCGAGTTCGATGGCCAACCCTGAAATAAGCGTGTCTTCTTGGTTTAGAATTGAAAGCTCTAGGTCTTTTCTAAATAAAATTTCGGAATTGGATATAACTTTTTTTGGCCTCGATTGTTGGCAGGCTAAAGAGATAATTGAGAGCACCAAACATAGCTTACGCAATATTTTTATTTTTTGATTTTAACATAAAAATAATTCCTATTACAATAAAGGGAATGCTAAGCCATTGCCCTGTAGAAAAGACACCAAGAACATTTTCGAACCCTCCTTGACTTTCTTTAACAAATTCTACAATGAATCGGACCGAAAAAAGGAAGCTTAAGAAAAGTCCAAACATAAAGCCTGAGCGGTCTTTTAAATTGGTTTTTTGATATAAATTCCACAACAGTATAAACAGTATTACATAACCGAAAGATTCGTAAAGTTGAGCAGGATGGCGTGGGAAAGTGTCACCATTGTTTAAAAAGATAACACCAAAATTGCTGTTGGTATATTCTCCTACAATTTCAGAATTAAAGAAGTTACCAATTCGAACCAAGGCACTTCCAATTGAAACGGGAACAACAATACGGTCTAGAATCCAAAGTGTGGTTTTGTATTGATATTTTTTTCGATACAAAAACATAGCAATTAAAATTCCAATGGTGGCACCATGACTGGCTAGGCCTCTGAAACCTTCAAACGAATAACCCTTTATAAGTCCAAAAAACAGACTTCCATTAGGGTTGTTTTGTATAGGCAATAATATTTCTACTAGATGATTTTGGTAATAGGCCCAGTTATAAAAAAACACCTCACCTAGGCGCGCACCCAACAGAGTAGCGACGACAACATAAATAAAAAGGGGTTCGATAAACTGTTCATCAACGCCTTCTTTTCTGTAGATTTTTCTGATCAGATAATAGCCCAAACTGAAGGCGATAATAAACATCAAACTATAATAATGGATGCCGATTGATCCAATTTTAAAAAGGGTTTCGCTGGGGGCCCATTCGATCTTGAGTAGCATAATCTTGATTAAGATACGAAGATAACCAAAATTGTGATGAAATTTTACTTTGGAACAGGATCATGACCAGAACCTCCCCATGGATGACAGCTAAAAATTCTTTTCAAGCTAAGCCACCCTCCTTTAAGTATGCCATGTGTTTTTAAAGCTTCAGCTGCATAGGCAGAGCATGTGGGCGTGTAGCGACAAGTTGGTGGAAGTAGAGGGGAAATCCATTTTTGATAGATGGTGATGATCCACAAGAAGGGCTTTATAGCCAATTTACAAAGATTCATTCGACGCTATAGGTTGTGCCTTCTTTCCCATCTTTTAGCTGAATGCCCAATTTTGATAAATCATCACGAATACGGTCAGAAGCGGCAAAATCTTTTCGATCTCTGGCTTCTTTACGCATGTCTATGAGCATTTGAACGACACCATCAAGATTATTGTCTTTGGAAAGTTTATCTTCTTTTTTGAGCCCTAAAACTTCAAAAACAAAACCGTCAAAAGCTTGACTTAAAAGCTTTTTGTCTTGTGTGTTTAGGAGTGACTTTCCGTCTTTCACAAGATTGATGAACTTTACGGCCTCAAACAGTTGAGCAATTAAAACAGGACTATTAAAATCATCATCCATTGCTGCAAAGCAACTTTTAACCCATTCTTCAGTCATAAAACCTTCGGTTCTTTCGCTTGTTTGAAGTGTTTCAATTGCTGATTGAGCTTCCATGAGTTTTGTAAACCCTTTTTCGGCTGCCATCAACGCATCATTGCTAAAATCTAGCATGCTTCGATAATGGGCTTGGAGCATAAAAAAACGAACCACTGATGGTGAAAAGGCCTTTTCAAGAATATTGTTACTGCCACTAAAAATTTCATGAGGCAAAATATTGTTTCCTGTGGATTTGGCCATTTTTTTACCGTTTAGGGTAAGCATATTGGCGTGCATCCAATAAGAAACAGGGGCTTCACCTGTTACAGATTCGGCTTGGGCGATTTCGCATTCGTGATGTGGAAACTTTAAATCCATACCACCGCCATGAATGTCGAATTGTTTGCCTAAATATTTTGTGCTCATGGCTGTACATTCTAAGTGCCAGCCAGGAAAACCATCGCTCCAGGGTGATGGCCAGCGCATTATGTGAACGGGTTCAGCTTTCTTCCAAAGTGCAAAATCTTGAGGATTTTTTTTGTCGTGTTGCCCATCAAGCGTTCGAGTGTTGTGCACCATATCTTCTAACTGACGACCGCTTAATTTGCCGTAGGTGTGTTTTTCGTTAAACTTCAACACATCAAAATACACTGAACCATTGACCTCATAGGCTAAGCCGACTTCTAAAATTTGCTTGATAATTTCTATTTGTTCAATGATATGACCTGTTGCTGTGGGTTCAATGCTCGGAGGTCGCGTGTTAAATTGACTCATCGTTTGGTGAAAATCTACTGTGTACCGTTGAACCACTTCCATGGGTTCGATTTGTTCGAGTCTTGCTTTTTTGGTGATGCGATCTTCACCTTCATCTGCGTCATTTTCTAAATGTCCAGCATCGGTGATGTTGCGGACATATCGAACTTTGTATCCGATAAAACTGAGGTATCTATATACCAGATCGAAAGAAATGAAGGTACGACAATTGCCCAAATGGACATTGCTGTAAACGGTTGGGCCACAAACATACATCCCTACGTTGGGTGCAGACAAAGGTTTGAAGGATTCTTTTTTCCCGGAAAGTGAGTTATATATGCGTAGTTTGTTACTAGATGTGTCCATCAAAAGCACTAAAAAACAGTGTCCATGCGAAGATAATCCAAAAATTCTTTTTTGGTCGACGCTTCTTTGAATTTACCGCCAAATTCAGCTGTAACGGTACTGCTGTCAATATCTTTAATGCCGCGTGAATTTACACAAAGGTGTTTGGCATCAATGACACAAGCGACATCTTTGGTATTTAAAATTTCTTGCATGGCTTGAACAATTTGAATGGTAAGCCTTTCTTGCACCTGTGGTCGTTTGGCAAAATACTCTACAATTCTGTTCATTTTTGATAAACCAACTACAGAGCCATTTGAAATGTATGCAATATGTGCTTTTCCAACAATGGGCAATAAATGATGTTCACAAGTAGAATATAACGTAATGTTTTTTTCAACAAGCATTTCTCCATACTTGTATTTGTTTTCGAATGTAGAGGCTTTTGGTTTGCGGTCGGGGTGGAGTCCACCAAAGATTTCTTTCACAAACATTTTAGCTACTCTGAGAGGGGTTCCTTTTAGGCTGTCATCTGTTAGGTCCATCCCTAATGTTTGCAAAATATCGGCAACATTTTCTTGAATACGAAGGATTTTTTCCTCTTCAGAGATTTCAAAGGCGTCGGCTCTTAGCGGTGTTTCAGCTGAAGAAGCGGCATGATCGTCTCCGATGGTATCAACAGATTCTTCGAATATTTTATTTATTTTCATAGTCAATTTTTCACCACAAAGATACTAAAATGCTATAATTTATGCATTTATGTTCATTGTTAACTGATTAGACTATACAACTAAAGCTTAAATGTTAGGCTGGCTACCACTTTAGCGTCGGATACATCAATGTTGGCCAAGTCGTTTAAGCCCAAGTCAAAAAGTTGGTGTGTTGTGCTTTGAGTAGATTTCGAGTAGGAAATATTGAATACAGTACTTCCAAAATTTTGGCCAAACCCAAAAGAATAACCTGTTCTGTCTCCCCATAGGTTTTCGCTAAACGGACCTTGCTCTTTTCTATATCCAGCACGAATACTTGATTGTCCGATGAGATATTCCCCTCCGATTCTGTATCCAGTAGCAGATTTGAAATAATTGTTCATTTCTTGATTGATATTAGAAAAACTTTGTTCGGGTCCTAGTCGAGTGGTGGTGAAGTCTTTGGAGATATAATCAAAACTAATGAGTCCAGATTTTCCAAAAATATAGGCGATACTTGTGGTGAGCACAGCAGGAGTTTTAATGTCATATTCTGGAAGCAGATTTACGTAACTGTCATCCCAAGTATCAATAATGTCCTCATATTTTTTTCCGTTTGTGTCTTCGGAGCGTGTAGCCAAATATTGCTCCACCTCGTCTTGTAGGGTGTACCATGTGGGTGATTGGTAGGAGAGACCTAAACGAAGGCCATCTGTTAGTTTGGAGATGAGTCCCAACTGAAATGAAATACCTTCTCCAGTAGTGGTTCGCCAATTCTTGAAATTTACATCTTTAACTGGGGAATTGTTTTCATATCCGTTTTCGTAAAATAGATTGATATCTTCCCTTAAAACAGTGTGTGTATTTAGGTTAAACCCAATGCGCAAAAAGTCTCTATATTGTGCACTTAAATTAAAATTAAATTTTCGATCATATCCAGTGGTGTGATGTTCCATGCGATGGCTAGCACCCTGATCGGCAAATATGTTGCTTAGATACTGATTGCTGTTTGAGTCATAATCGATTATGTAGGTTTGATAGCCCAAAAATGCTTGTTGACCTGCGTAACCTAAATTCCTATCTCCGCCGATGGCTCGGTAGGCTTGCAACACTCCTTCATTGGGTTGCAGATTAAGTGCATCTGGGTTAATGCCAGCTGCATAATCCAAAAAATAGCTCCCAATATTACCACCTTTTGATGTGTTGGCACCACTAATGATAAAGTTATTTTTGTAGGGATGGTTGTGATAACCAAATCCAAATACAATTTTTTTCCAATCGCTATTTCCCTGATTGTTTAAAACAAACACGCCCCCCAACTGGTTAATCGCTAGATGATTTAAATCGATGTTGTTTTGAGTTCCAAAATATTGCGATTTATTTGATCGATTGCTAGAAGACATGCTAACGCCCAACTCACTATATGTGAAGATGCTACTTCCAGCGGGATTGATGCTCATAGCAGACAAATCCCCCCCTAAGGCACCAAATGCTCCACTCATACTCTCGAATCGGGCTGTGCCCTCTAGATTATCAGCTGTTAAATTAAGAACATCAGGAATGCCTTGTGCAAAAATTCCAAATGAAAACAGGACACCCAAAAGGGACATGTGTTTTTTTACTGTCATAAGTTTCAAATTAAAAATCGGTGGTATTATTATTCAACATTAACCTCTTCCGCCATAAGTTCTCCCACCAGATGAACTTCTTCCTGAAGAGCTCCTACCTGAGGAAGAGCCACTGCTTCTTGAGGGCGTGTTGTAGGATCTATTGTTAGAACTTCTAGATTGAGTGGGTGGGTTATAATTCCTACTAGCATTGTTGTTAGAAGGGGTATAACGACGATAGGTTCTGTTCTGAGTGCTATTGTTGGAGTTTGAAGTTGGTTTACGATAGCTTCTTGCTTGAAAATTATAGCTTCTATTGCTCTGGGGTGAAGCTTGTTGATTTGTTGAATTTTCTCTTCGTCCGTATGATCGTGTAGTGTTGGTTCTGCTTTGTTGGCTTGTGTTAGCTCGTCCGATGTCATAAGATTCTCTTCTTAAGTAAATTCGTGAATTAACACTCCTCGAGTTGTTGGCGTTAAGATTATTTGAATTTGTGTTAGGTCGTCTCCCCACATTGTAATTACTTGTTCTTGTGCCATTATTGTCAGAAATTGTTCTAGTGCGACCATTGTTCCTGTAATTGGAAGAACTGTTTCCATAAGATCTGTTTCCAGCTGTGTTACCTCTGTAGCCATTCACATTGGCTACACGTCTTCCATAGCCATACTGATATCCAAAATAGGGGTTTTGGTAATATCCATAACCATTCCAGCCCCAATAGTGATGCGCATATCCATAGTGGTAATAGGGGTGAGCATAGCGATTTCTCCAATACCAAGGACTGTAGAAACCAACACCCCATCCTCTGTCAAAGTAAAAAGGATCGTAATAATTAAAATACCAAGGATTGTACCAATTGTTCCAGAAGGGCCGATATAAACCTCCACCATATAGATTGATGTTTACTTGCGTTGGATTGTCTCCCCATGCGCCATAGCTTTCAGAGTAGCCTTGACTTTGATAATCATCATTTTCATAGCCTGAAGAATAACTGTTAGGGTCGGTGAAAATAGCGCTGTTTCCACTGCTTTGAAAGTCATATTCTTTAGCTTTTTCTTCAAAATAATTTTTGTAGTGATTGCCATGCTCACTTTTGGGAGTTACATGTTCAACAGGTTTTGCTATCACCGTTTCAGTGTATTCGCCCCCATAGATTCCATCGTTTTCATAATATGATGTTCCTTGGTATGAACCGCAACCCACAAGAAATGTAACTATAGAAGAGCCCGTAAAAACTTTGAACTTAAAAGCTTTAAAAAATGTAGAATGTATCATATCAGATTATTTTAAAGTTTAACGATGAAAATTGTTAGTTTTGCATAACATTTTCATAGTGGCAAATACTATGCCAAAACAAATATATGAGTAAAAACCTAACCTCTCGTCAAGAAGATTATTCGAAGTGGTATAATGAGTTGGTTGTCAAAGCAGACCTCGCCGAAAATTCGGCTGTGAGAGGTTGCATGGTGATCAAACCTTATGGCTACGCAATATGGGAAAAAATGCAAGCCGAATTAGATGCTATGTTTAAGGCGTCGGGACACGCCAATGCCTATTTTCCTCTATTTGTACCAAAAAGTCTTTTTGAAGCCGAGGAAAAAAATGCCGAAGGCTTTGCAAAAGAATGTGCAATTGTTACACACTACAGATTAAA
This sequence comes from uncultured Flavobacteriaceae bacterium, assembly GCA_964477735.1. Lineage (GTDB taxonomy): Bacteria > Bacteroidota > Bacteroidia > Flavobacteriales > Flavobacteriaceae > CAYZFD01. Next base: position 2,911 of record CAYZFD010000027.1, on the reverse strand, counting down.
AAACGATCCTGAGAAACCTGGGAAGCTCATTGTGGATCCCGAAGCCAAACTAGAAGAGCCTCTAGTGGTTCGGCCCACCAGTGAAGCCATAATTTGGAGTACCTATAAAAATTGGATTCAGTCCTACAGAGATTTACCAATTTTATTGAACCAATGGGCCAATGTTGTTCGATGGGAAATGCGAACTCGCTTGTTTTTACGAACTGCAGAATTTCTGTGGCAAGAAGGGCACACGGCTCATGCCAGCAGATCTGAAGCCATGGAAGAAGCGGTTAGGATGAATGAAATCTATGCAACTTTTGTAGAAAATTTTATGGCTATTCCTGTTGTTAAAGGTGTGAAAACTGCGAGCGAGCGATTTGCTGGTGCTGAAGAAACATTTTGCATTGAAGCATTAATGCAAGATGGTAAGGCACTTCAAGCCGGGACCTCTCATTTCTTAGGTCAAAACTTTGCCAAAGCCTTTGATGTTAAGTTTGCCAATAAAGAAGGAAATCTAGACCATGTTTGGGCCACCTCATGGGGGGTCTCTACCCGTTTGATGGGTGCGCTTATCATGACTCATAGCGACGACAAAGGTTTGGTCCTTCCCCCAAATTTGGCACCTCACCAAGTGGTCATCATTCCTATTTATAGGGGAGAGGAAGAGCTAGTAAAAGTTCAGCAGGCTGTTGAACCCCTGATTGAAAACCTAAAAAATGCAGGAATCAGAGTTCATTTCGATGATAGAGACACACAAAAGCCTGGTTTTAAATTTAATGAATATGAACTCAAAGGAGTCCCCATTCGATTGGCGATGGGGCCTAAGGATTTAGAAAATGGCACTGTTGAACTGGCCAGGAGAGATAATTTTGAGAAGCAAATTATTCCAATCGATACCACAGTTTCAACAGTACTTTCTTTATTAAAATCCATTCAAAAGGAATTGTTTGAAAAAGCACATGCCTTCAGAGAATCTCATATCACCAAGGTGGATGATTTTAACGAATTTAAAGAGGTTTTAGCGTCTAAAGGTGGTTTTGTGTCTGCCCATTGGGATGGCACACCGGAAACGGAGGAAAGCATTAAAAAAGCCACCAAAGCCACCATTCGATGTATTCCAATTGATAACCCTCTTGAAGAAGGAATTTGTGTTTTTTCTGGTAAACCTTCAAAACAGCGAGTCTTGTTTGCTAAAGCCTATTGAAAATTAATGTTTTGTAGCAAACTAAATTTTTTTGAAATAAAAAAAAATTGTGTTGCATGTTAAATAGCAAACATTTAAATTTGCAACCGTTTTAAACCAAGGCCCGTTCGTCTATCGGCTAGGACGCCAGGTTTTCATCCTGGTAAGAGGGGTTCGATTCCCCTACGGGCTACTAAGTAATTATAATTATGGCCAATCATAAATCTGCCTTAAAACGCATTAGAAATAGCGAAACCAAGCGCTTACGCAATCGCTTTCAGCACAAAACTGCGCGTAACGCTGTGCGTAAGTTGCGGGAGTTGACTAACAAAAAGGAGGCTTTAAAGCTGTTTCCTGAAGTGGTTTCTATGCTCGACAAACTCGCCAAAAAGAATATTATTCACTCCAATAAGGCTGCCAATATTAAATCTAAGTTGGCCAAGCATGTAGCCAGTTTGTAATAATTAAAACATATTCAATAAAAAAAGGCTTCCAAATACGGAAGCCTTTTTTTTATCCATAAACAATTAATTTAAGAATTCATAGAAATCAAAAATTCTTCGTTGTTGTGGGTGCGCTTAATGCGATCATTGATGAACTCCATGGCTTCTACGGGGTTCATGTCTGAAAGGTATTTTCGAAGGATCCACATCCGCTGAATGGTATTCTCATCTAGCAATAAATCATCACGGCGAGTACTGGAAGAAACCAAATCAATGGCAGGGAAAATTCGACGGTTAGAAATTCTTCTGTCGAGCTGTAACTCCATGTTTCCTGTTCCCTTAAACTCTTCAAAGATCACTTCGTCCATTTTAGACCCCGTTTCTGTTAATGCCGTAGCAATTATGGAAAGTGATCCGCCGTTTTCAATGTTACGTGCGGCACCAAAAAATCTTTTGGGTTTGTGAAGGGCATTGGCATCCACCCCTCCACTGAGGATTTTTCCTGAAGCGGGTTGAACGGTGTTATATGCTCTTGCCAATCGAGTGATTGAATCTAATAAAATCACAACATCATGGCCACATTCTACCAGTCTCTTGGCTTTTTCGAGTACAATGTTCGCCACTTTCACATGGCGATCGGCGGGTTCATCAAAGGTAGAAGCTACAACCTCCCCTTTAACGTTGCGTTGCATGTCCGTGACTTCCTCAGGTCTTTCGTCTATCAACAATATGATTTGATACACTTCAGGATGGTTGGCTGCAATGGCATTGGCCACATCTTTTAGTAACATCGTTTTCCCTGTTTTGGGTTGCGAAACGATCATGCCACGTTGCCCTTTTCCTATAGGAGAAAACAAATCCATGATACGTGTAGAAACCGTACTGTTTTTATCTGCTATATTGAATTTTTCCTGGGGAAATAATGGGGTAAGGTGTTCAAATGAAACACGATCTCTAACCACATCAGGACTTAATCCGTTGATTTTAGACACCTTTATTAAAGGGAAATATTTTTCACCTTCTTTTGGAGGTCTCACATGGCCCAATACAGTATCGCCAGTTTTGAGGCCAAATAAACGCACTTGCGACTGAGAAACATATACATCATCGGGTGAGCTTAGGTAATTGTAGTCTGATGAGCGCAAGAAACCATAGCCTTCTGGCATCATTTCTAAAACGCCCTCTGTTTCAATAATACCGTCAAATTCAAAGTCTGGTTCCCTATAACGGTTTCTATTGTCTTTGTTATGGTTGTGATCTTTGCGGTTTTTGTGACCGTTGTTTTGTTGGTGTTTTTTTTCTT
>CAYZFD010000026.1:6350-21732 GCA_964477735.1 uncultured Flavobacteriaceae bacterium | reverse complement strand
AGACCCTGCTCAAAAAGCAGGCAGATTATTGGGAAAAGGTGTGGCGTATGAGCGATATTTCAATCGAAGGAGATTTAAAAGCTCAACAAGGTATAAGATTTAATATCTTTCAACTCAACCAAACCTATACGGGCTATGATGATCGTTTAAACATTGGTCCAAAAGGATTTACAGGTGAAAAGTATGGAGGTAGCACCTACTGGGATACCGAAGCCTATTGCTTGCCATTCTATATGGCGACCAAAAGCCAAGAGGTTGCAAGAAATTTGCTTCAATACCGGCACAATCAACTTTCTAAAGCCATTGAAAATGCTCAAAAATTAGGATTTAATTCTGGAGCAGCGCTATACCCTATGGTAACTATGAATGGTGAAGAATGCCATAATGAATGGGAAATCACTTTTGAAGAAATTCATAGAAATGCTGCGATAGCCTATGCGATTTATAACTATGAGCGCTATACTGCAGATACCACTTATGTTGAAGAAAAGGGGTTGGAAGTTCTCATTGGAATATCACGGTTTTGGGCCCAGCGCGTACAATTTTCAAAAAATAAAGGGAAATATGTGATCCTAGGGGTTACAGGCCCAAACGAATATGAAAACAATGTAAATAACAATTGGTACACAAACTTTGCAGCCTCTTGGTGTTTAACCTATACGATTCAATGCATCAAAAGAATCCAATCAACAAACTTTGATGCTTGGCACGCAATAGCCTCCCAAACAAAGCTCGAAGAAAGTGAAATGAAGCTCTGGGAGAAAATAGCATCAAACATGTATTACCCCTATGATGAAACACGAAATGTTTATCTACAACAAGATGGGTTTCTTGACAAAGATTTACAAGATGTTTCGACACTTAAGGCTTCAGAAAGACCCATCAATCAACATTGGTCGTGGGATCGAATTCTGAGATCTCCATACATTAAGCAAGCTGATGTTTTACAAGGCTTTTATTTTTTTGAATCACACTTTGATAAGGATTCTTTAGAAAGACATTTTGATTTTTATGAACCACTAACCGTTCACGAATCTTCTCTATCACCTTGTATTCATGCGATTTTGGCATCGAAGCTAGAAAGGATGGATCAAGCATACGAATTCTATCTTCGAACTGCACGCTTAGATTTAGATGATTATAATGCAGAAGTTGAAGAAGGTTTACACATTACTTCAATGGCAGGAACTTGGCTGAGCATCATTGAAGGTTTTGCAGGCATGAGAATGATCAATGGCAAATTGTCTTTCTCACCACAGATCCCTGAACAATGGACAAACTATTCTTTCAAAATTAATTTCCGAAAAAACATTTTGTGTGTTCAGGTTAGTGCAGCAGAAACTCGTTTTTTGTGGGAAGGGACTCACCCCCTTTCTATCCTCGTAAACGGTTCTGAAATTATAATAGACCCCAACAAAATTTTGGCAACATGAGAAGAAATATTTTGACCTTTTTACTGCTTCTAACCTCAATAACCTATGGTCAGGAGCAAGAGCTGAGAATTGAACCGCCTCATTGGTGGGTTGGTTTCAACAATGCAAAACTTCAATTACTTGTCCATGCAGACAAGGTGGGGAGTTCAACACCAAGAATTGCTTATGAAGGAATTCGCATTAAGCAGGTTCACAAAGCAGATAGTCCAAATTATCTTTTTTTAGATTTAGAAGTGGATTCTAAAACTGTTCCAGGTCATTTTGATATTTTTTTCACCTATCCAAATGGCCATCAACAAGTTGCAGTCTATGAACTCAAATCAAGAGAACGCGATTCAGAAACCTACAAAGGCTTCGATGCTTCCGATGTCATTTACTTAATTACACCCGATAGGTTTGCCAATGGCAATCCCAATAATGACAAAATTAAAGGTCTTCAAGATCAGTCTCTTGATCGGTCCGATGGCTATGCACGCCATGGCGGTGATCTTCGAGGAATGATCAATCATCTTGATTATATAGCCGACATGGGTTTCACAAGCCTTTGGCCCACGCCATTGCTTGTCAATGACATGACTTCAGCCTCCTATCACGGTTACGCCATAACCGATTACTATAAAGTTGATCCTCGTTTTGGAACTCTTGAAGAATATATAGAACTGTCGAGAAAAGCAAAGGCAAAAGGACTTGGACTTATTATGGATCAAGTAGCCAATCACTGTGGTTTGGGGCATTGGTGGATGGAGGATTTGCCTTTCAAAGATTGGATAAACCATCAAGAGAAGTTTTTAAGCAATTCAATAGACTGGAAAAATCGGGCACCCGAAAACATTTACTCCAATCACAGAAGGACTACCAATCAGGATTTATACGCTTCAAGCTCAGACAAAAAGGGGATGACCGAAGGTTGGTTTGTGAGCAGTATGCCAGATCTTAACCAAAGAAACCCATTTTTAGGAAACTATATCATTCAAAACAGCCTTTGGTGGATTGAAACGCTTGGGCTTAGCGGAATTAGACAAGACACCTACCCTTATCCAGATAAGCATTTTATGCAACAATGGGCGAGCGCTATAATGGATGAATATCCAAATTTTAGTATCGTTGGAGAGGAGTGGAGCTACAATCCATTGCTAATAGGATATTGGCAAACAGGCGCCAACAACGTCGACGGCTATGATTCAATGCTCACCAGTAGTATGGATTTTGCCATGCAAGACGCCATTGTAAAGGGCATAACCGAAAATGAATCATGGGGTACTGGTTTGGTGAAAATTTATGAGGGTTTAGCCAATGACTTTCACTACCCAAATCCCAAAATGCTCATGTTGTTTCCTGACAACCACGACATGGATCGAATCCATACGCAGACAAAAGAAGACATGACCCACACTAAAATGGTTTTGGGCTACATGCTGGCCTTGCCAAGAATATTGCAGTTGTATTATGGCACAGAAGTGTTGTTACAAAACTCTTCAAAGCCAGGCGATCACGGTTTAATCAGATCAGATTTTCCTGGGGGATGGAAAACAGATGAAAGCAGTGCTTTTACTGCAGAAGGCCTCAGTGAAAACCAATTGGAAATGCAAGGTTTTTTAAAACAAATTCTGAACTTTAGAAAAAACAACCCAATATTTCATGAAGGTGAAACCGTCCATTTTGCTCCCCAAGACGGGGTTTATGTTTTTGTTCGAAAATTAAAAAATCGAAAGTTGATAGTTATTCTTAACAAAAACCTACAACCCTATGAATTAAATCTCGAACGCTTTAAAGAATTAAACCTCCATGGACAAGACATGACAAACATCCTAAATGCTCAAACTTTTAAATGGGAGAAAAGTTTACAACTCCCAAAACAAGGCGTTTATTGGTTTACCAACTAACTTTAAACATAACATTCAATAAAATTTAAATGAAAAAATTAATTATCATTTCTAGTATCATCACATTGATTTCATGTGAAAACAAGCACACAAGTGCAGCCACTTCAGCATTGGTATCAGATGACAATATTGCCGATGCGATCATGTATGAAGCCAACATAAGGCAATATTCTGAAGAGGGTACTTTCGAAGCCTTTAGACAAGACATTCCAAAGCTTAAAGAATTAGGCGTAAAAATATTATGGTTAATGCCCATATACCCTATTTCCTCAACAAAAAGCAAAGGCAGCTTAGGGAGTTATTATGCCATTACGGACTATACGAAAATAAACCCCGAATTTGGAACTATTGAAGATTTTAGAAGATTGGTGAATACCGCTCACCAAAATGATATGTTTGTCATCCTAGACTGGGTAGCCAATCACACGGGTTGGGATCATGTTTGGCTCAAGGACCACCCAGACTACTACACTCAAAATGCAGCAGGAGAAGTAATCGATCCCATTAACCCAGAAACTGGAGAATCGTGGGGGTGGACAGATGTAGCGGATCTCAATTACGACAACATGGAAATGCGTGAAAAAATGAAAGATGCCATGAAATATTGGATAGAGGAAGAAAATATCGATGGCTTTAGGTGTGATGTCGCTGCAGGCGTTCCTGTAGATTTTTGGGAACAATCATTTGCTGAGTTACGAAGCATTAAACCTTTGCTTAATTTGGCTGAAGCTTGGGAGCCAGAATTGATGCACAAAGCCTTTGACATGGCTTATGGTTGGGGAACACACCATGTGATGAATCATATTGCTCAAGGAAAAGATGATGTTGAGGCTTGGGACCTTCGAATGAAAGAAATTGAAAACTTGTATCAAGAAGACGATTTTTTGCTGAACTTCACATCTAATCACGACGAAAATTCATGGTCTGGAACTGTTTTCGAACGTATGGGCGATGCAGCCGAGGTCTTTGCCGTGTTGAGTTATGCGGCTCCTGGAATGCCACTGATTTATAGCGGACAAGAGTATGACCTTAACAAGAGATTGTTGTTTTTTGAAAAGGATTTAATTGAAAAAAATAAGGGAAAATTCTATGATCTTTATGTGAAATTGGGCCAGTTTAAACGAAACAACCCTGCTCTACATGTTGGCCAGTTTCCTGCTAAATACGACAGAATCAACACCTCTGATCAGCAATCTATCTTGGCTTTTAAGCGCGCTAAGGATGACCGAGAAGTGGTTTTTATAGCCAACCTAACAAACGAAACCCAAACGGTTCAAGTTTCAGTGTCTGGCACCTACACAAACGTCATGACCAATGAAAAGATAACATTGTCTGAAGATCAGCCCCATGTTTTTGAAGCTTGGGAGTACCTTTTGTTAGACCAACAAAAATAAGTCAACCATACATCGACCCTCTTGAGCTTTGAGGGTCGATGTTTAGTAGAGCTTTTACTTCATTTTTCGAAACGGCCAAAGATGAGCGAAATTACCCCGCCCGTTAAGCCAAAAATGACGATCCAATGTATGCCATCTATTATATGACCTGTAAGATTCATAAAAACACTTGTGCCATACCACAGGAGTTGCATGCCAAAAAAGGCAATACCAAACCATAGCCCAAAGTTAAAACCATGGCTAAAGCTATGAATACCTCTGGCCCATTTAGAGTAGAGCGTTGCAAAGGCGTAGGCCATCACCAAACATCCAATAACCATATACAACCAAAGCAAATCTGATTCTGGTCTTGAAACGTTCCTGATGGTGTGGTCCATCAACGTGTCCATAAGCAAAGAGTAACCTAGCCAAGGCCCAAAAAACAGGACAACAAAAGCGCCCAAAGTGGCTAAAATTCTAGATTTTGAAAACATAATGTATTGTTTTGGATTAAGGGTTAAAATGTATGAAACATTTATGATATCCAAAAAAATAGTCGATAAAAGCAGTTTAAATCTCGACAAATAGCTAATTCAGCCACCAAATAGACAAATTTAAGTAGGTGGCAAAGAGCACCCACAAAAAGTAGGGAACCATCAAAAGGGCTGCGGTTTTGTTAACGACTCTAAACCACTTGATAGTGAACAGGATTAGAATGAGCAGCGTGATGATCACTAAGAGAGCGCCTAAAGGATTTTGAAATCCAAAAAAGATCAAAGACCACAAGCCGTTTAGTAGCAATTGAAAGCCAAAATGGTATAGAGCTGTTTTCACCCATTTGTGATAAAATCCACGTCGCCAAACTAAGCCTGCTGCAACTCCCATTAAAATATATAACACTGTCCATACAGGGGCAAAAATCCAGTTTGGAGGGTTTAGGGAAGGTTTCTGAAGTCCTGCATACCAAGTGCTTACGGAGCTTTGCGTGGCATAGCCCGACAGAAAACCTACTACCAAACAGGCTGAAACAGCCACCAATATTTTGAAAACCCCTTTTTTCATGACGTAAAAATACAAAAACTTAGAGCACACATGACCAATTAAATGTGGACATCATTTTAAGTTCAAACAACTATCTTTGTGGGGATAAAATTTCTATGACACTAGAGCAATTTCAATCAAGATTGACCACTCCAAGTGCTTTTGAAGGTACAGTGTGCTGGCAAGCACCTAGCAATATTGCACTTGTTAAATATTGGGGAAAACATGAAAATCAAATCCCATGCAATCCTTCTGTGAGCTTCACCCTAAGCGAATGTCACACCAAAACAAGCATTGCTTTCAAATCATCACCACAATTTTCGTTTGATTTTTCCTATGATGGGCAAGCAGCGCCAAGCTTCAACAAAAAAATTCAACAGTTTTTTAACCACATATCTCCATACTGTCAATATCTATCAAAATTAAAACTTCAGATCAACAGCGTAAATACATTTCCACACAGTAGTGGCATTGCCTCTTCGGCATCGGCCATGGCTGCTTTGGCGCTTTGCGTGATGGAAATTGAAAAGCAATTAGAACCTAATGTTTCTGACACTTATTTTTTTCAAAAAGCCTCGTTTTTAGCCCGATTGGGATCTGGAAGTGCTTGTCGAAGTATCAAGGGTCCGGTTGTAGTTTGGGGAAGTCATGGCAGCTATTCTGATTTGTTTGGCACTCCTTTAATATCTTCACTTCATCCCATTTTTGAAGACTACCACGACACCATTTTGCTTATCGATAGAGGTCAAAAAACCGTGAGCAGTACGGCCGGGCACCAGCTTATGAATGGTCATCCGTTCGCTTCAAAGCGATTTGCTCAAGCCACTAAAAACCTTGACCACATCATCAGCATCCTGAAAACTGGAGACCTTAAGGCCTTTGTTGAACTTGTTGAGTTAGAAGCACTCACCCTTCATGCCATGATGATGACTTCTTCGCCGGCCTATCTTTTGATGAAGCCAGCGACTTTAGAAGCCATAACTAAGGTTCAAGCTTTTAGGCAAAAAACAAACATCCCCGTTTGCTTTACTTTGGATGCGGGCGCCAACGTTCATGTGTTATACCCCAACGAAAATGCCACGCTTGTACATCAGTTTATCCAAACCGAATTGGCATCACTTTGTGATCAAGGATGCTATATTCATGACAAGCTTGGAAAAGGCGCAAAAAAATATTAAATTTGTTTAGCTGTTAAGCAAAATATTTAAACAGGTGAAAGGACCTTTATTTTATTCTAAAATTTTGTTGTTTGGTGAATATGGTATCATCAAAAATTCCAAAGGTCTTTCCATTCCCTACAATTTTTTTAAGGGAGCCCTTAAGTTCGAAAATCATTTGTCTGAGACTTCACAAGCATCGCATAGGGCGCTTTGTGAATTTGCCTCCTATTTAGAAACCCTTTCTTCAGACTTGGTTGAATTTGATCACCCCCGATTCAAGGAAGACTTAAACAAGGGAATGTATTTTGATAGCACCATTCCTCAGGGTTATGGTGTGGGGAGCAGTGGGGCTTTGGTAGCAGCTGTTTATGATCGATATGCTGCCAATAAAATTACGGTTCTTGAAAATTTGACCCGCGAAAAGTTACTAAAATTAAAAACCATTTTCGCTGCGATGGAGTCTTTTTTTCATGGAAAATCATCAGGTCTAGATCCGTTGAATAGCTATTTAAGCTTGCCCATTCTCATACACTCTCAAAATGAAATAGAACCCACAGGCATTCCCTCTCAGGCCGCTGGAAAAGGCGCCGTTTTTTTGCTGGATAGCGGTCAGGTTGGTGAAACCGCACCTATGGTGTCCTTGTTTATGAAACAAATGCAAAACAGGAAGTTTCAGAAAGTGATGAAAGAAGAATTTGTGGCCTACACAGACGCCTGTGTTGATCATTTTTTAAAAGGTAATGTGGGTGCATTGTTGAAAGACATTAAGAAACTTTCGGGGGTTGTACTCAAACATTTTAAACCCATGATTCCAGTTACTTTTCATCAGCTTTGGCAAAACGGAATAGAGACCAACGCCTATTATTTAAAGCTTTGTGGATCTGGAGGTGGCGGTTATTTCTTGGGCTTCACTGAGGATCTAGAAAAAGCCCGCCAGGCATTAAAAGGACACACACTAGAGGTCGTTTACACTTTCTAATAGAACTCGTTTTGCAAAATGCTCTTAGGAACAAACTGCTTAAAATATTTAGTCTTTTTGTAGTCATTAGGGGCTACAATATTTTGGTCATTGTCTGGGCTCAAATCGTTTCCTCTGTGTTTATTTTTTCAACCAACCCAAACAAATGGGCCGTATTGTTTGACTATCGCTTGTGGCTCATCGTGATGGCTTCTGCAGCGGCAATCTCTGGAGGCTATGTTGTCAATCATTTTTTTGATGCGGATAAAGATCTAATCAATCGACCCCAAAAAACACTGATAGAACAACATATTTCAACAACTACAAAATGGACAGTTTATGTTTTATTGTGTGTGCTGAGTTTGGTCTTTGCAAGTGTTGTTTCCCCCAAAGCCTTACTTTTTTTTGTGCTATACCAACTCGCATTACTGCTCTATTCCTATAAACTGAGTCGTTTGTTGTTGGTGGGGAATGTTGTTTCAGCCTTGTTGGCCATTACCCCATTTTTCGCCATCACCGTATATTATCACAACCTATCCGCTGCGGTTTTTGTCCATGCAGCTTTTTTGTTTTTATTGATTTTGATCCGGGAAGGCGTAAAAGACCTAGAAAATCTTTCTGGGGATTTTATGCATAAATATCAAACTATTCCGGTGGTTTTGGGCGAAAATCATGCTAAAAAATTCCTAAAACTCTACATCATGCTGGCGCTTGGGGTGGTGTATATTTTGGTATCTTATTTTCCTTTGGGGGCCATGCAATATTATTTCTACTTCTGTGTTTTTTTTCTAAGCATTCTTTTGTTTACACTCCAACATGCTCGTTCCAAAAAGCACTACATTCAGCTTCATGTAGCACTTAAAATTGTGATTGTTATGGGAGTGATGAGTATTTATTTGTTGTCGATTCCCACGCCAAGACTATTTTAAAAAGATCGTTTTTTGTTCTTTAAGAAGTAGAGATTTATAGTTGTTTTAGAGGCTGGATCGTTTTCAAAAACAGAAGGATTAAAAAATTCTACTACTTTTGTGCTTTCAAAAAAAACTTTTTATGCCCAAAAATTTAGTTATTGTAGAGTCTCCTGCTAAGGCCAAAACCATTGAAAATTATTTGGGTTCCGACTTTAAGGTGGTTTCGAGTTATGGCCACATTGCCGACCTTCCTGCCAAAGAACTTGGCGTGGAGGTAGAAGGAGATTTTAGCCCCAACTACATAGTGAATGCCGATAAAAAAAAGGTAGTCAAGGAGTTAAGTACTTGGGCAGCCCAAGCCGATTGGGTGTGGTTGGCCAGTGATGAGGACCGTGAGGGAGAAGCCATTGCCTGGCATCTGGCCGAAAACCTTCAGCTAAAACCCGAAAAGACCAAAAGAATTGTTTTTCATGAAATCACAAAAACAGCCATCCATCGAGCTATAGAAAACCCTAGAGAAATAGACTATAATCTAGTCAATGCGCAGCAAGCTCGAAGGGTATTAGATCGGTTGGTGGGTTATGAATTGTCGCCTGTACTTTGGCGAAAAGTGAAAGGAGGGCTTTCCGCAGGTCGCGTGCAATCGGTAGCTGTTCGACTCATTGTGGAACGCGAACGTGAAATACAAGATTTTTCTCCAACCTCTAGTTTTAAGGTCAATGCGATTTTCAATAATGATCAAAAAAAATCAGTTCCCGCCCAATTAGAACTTGATTTTTCGGACGAAAAAACAGCGTATGACTTTTTAGAAAAAAACAAAAATGCAAATTTTTCGGTCGATAGCCTTACGAAAACCCCTGCTAAGAAAACCCCTGCTGCACCTTTCACAACTTCCACCTTGCAACAAGAAGCTTCTCGCAAGCTCGGGTTTTCTGTGAGCCGAACCATGCAAAATGCACAACGCCTATACGAAGCGGGACACATCACCTACATGCGAACCGATAGTGTGAACTTGTCTAAAGAAGCGCTAGATGCAGCTGCACAAGAAATCGGAAAAGCTTTTGGTGAAAAGTATGCCAAAAGAAGGGTGTTTAGTTCCAAGAGTAAAGGCGCCCAAGAAGCGCATGAGGCCATTCGCCCCACCAATTTTGCTCTTCAAACTTTGGCAATCGATAGAGATCAGCAACGCCTATATGAACTTATTTGGAAAAGAGCTATAGCCTCTCAAATGAGCGATGCTGAGCTGGAACGCACAACCATTAAAATAGGAGCAAACACCTATAAAGAACGCTTTGTGGCTAAAGGAGAAGTGATCACTTTTGATGGGTTTTTGACTGTATATCTCGAAGGTCAGGATGATGATGAAGAAGAGCAAAGTGGTCTATTGCCAACCCTAAAAAAAGGAGAAACATTATTTCTTCAAACCCTAACGGCCACCCAAAGATTTTCTCGCCCACCCTACCGCTACACAGAGGCTTCTCTAGTGAAGAAATTAGAAGAATTAGGAATTGGAAGACCCTCTACCTATGCCCCTACGATTACAACCATCATGAATAGAAAATATGTTGAAAAAGGCACTGTCGAAGGACAACCAAGAAAATTTCAACAACTACAACTCAAAAACACAGTTGTTGAATCCAAAACACTGTCCGAAAAAGTGGGATCAGACAAAGGTAAGTTAGTACCCACGGATGTTGGGATGTTGGTCACAGATTTTTTGATGAACAATTTTCATGACATCATGGATTATCATTTCACTGCTAAGGTAGAAGAAGACTTCGATGACATTGCCGATGGCAAAAAGGATTGGACCAGCATGATGCGAGAATTTTATGGTCAATTTCATCCTCAGGTTGAAGAAGTGGCCGAAAATGCTGAACGCGAGATTGGGGAACGCATTCTTGGAATCGATCCCAAAACGGGACGTCAATTAAGTGTGCGTTTGGGTAGGTTTGGCCCCATGGCTCAGATTGGAACAGTCGAGGACGAAGAAAAGCCCTTATTTGCCAGTCTTATGCCAGATCAGCAGCTCAACGCCATCACTTTTGAAGAGGCCTTGAACCTGTTTAAATTGCCCTCCACCCTAGGTGAGTTCGATGGCCAGGAGGTTGTTGTGAACAACGGTCGTTTTGGGCCCTATGTGAAATTTGGAAAAAAATTCATTTCAATTCCGGCAGGAAAAGATCCGCTCTCTGTTTCCTATGACGAAGCTGTAGCATTAATAAAAGAAAAACAACAGGCCGATGCGCCCATTGCCCATTATGAAAACCTGGAAGTAACCAAAGGCAAAGGAAGATTCGGGCCATTTATTAAATGGAATGGATTGTTTATCAATGTCAATAAAAAATATGATTTTGACAATCTAAGTCAGCATGACATTGAAATTCTCATTGAAGAGAAAAAGCAAAAAGAAGCCGACAAACTTATACATGATTGGCCCGAGGCTGGAATTCGTGTGGAGAAGGCCAGATGGGGTCGCTCAGTCATTATTAAGGGAAGCAAAAAAGTGGAGTTAAACAAAACGATTGATGCTCAGAAGTTAAGTTTGGAGGAAGTTCAGAAAATGCTCGCAGAACCTTCAAAGAAGAAAAAAACGTCCAAAAAAAAGTAACACATGAGCTTGGAGTTTTTAAAACCCGTTGAGGAGGCTTTATTAGAACAAGTGGCCTCACTTCCTGATCAATCTTTGGGTAAAACCTTAAGTGTTCACACCCTTAATGAGGGTCTTCCTGATCTTGCTGATATTCGCTTGGCGTTGATAGGAATTGAATCGGGTTCCGCAGTTGAGGAACAGGCCCATGCAGCGTTTGATCTTGCTGTGTTTCGGGGGGAACTCTACAAAATGTTTTCAGGCAATTGGAAGTTTAAAATGGCCGATTTAGGCACACTTCAATTGGGCACTTCAAACGATGACAATCTTTTCGCCATTCAAGCATTAACAGCCACCTTGAGGGCACAAAATATTCTAGTTTTCTTCGTTGGTGGTCACCAAGACCTCACCTTGGGGATGTATAGGGCTTATAGCCAAAAAGACACCTATGTGAATATCACAACACTCGATAAAAAGTTTGATTTTGGAGATCCAAACGTCCTAATATCTTCGCATTCTTATATGTCTCGCATCATCATGGAACAGCCCAACCGCTTGCTTGCGTTTACCAACCTAGGGTACCAAACGTTTTACAATGCACAAGAAGAGATTAAACTCATAGAACGTCTTCACTTTGAAGCCTACAGATTGGGTAGTTTGTTGCAAGATTTGTCGATTGCTGAACCCATTTTGAGAGATACCGATATTTTGAGTGTAGATTTTTCTGTTTTAAAATCTCAGGAGCTGCAAGCCAAAACCCCCAGTCCAAACGGCTTAAGTGCTCTAGAACTTTGCAGTTTAATGCGCTATACGGGGTTGAGCGACCGTGTTTCATCTGTAGGCTTGTTTGAATTGCCTAACACAGATTTGGCTGCAGCGATAGCCTCACAGGCATTCTGGTATGTGTGTGAGGGCGTAGCATTTAGGAGAAACGAATACCCCTTTTCCACAAAATCAGATTGCGCTAAATTTCATGTACCAACCCCAGAGCACGAGCTGGTTTTTTATAAAAGCCATGTTAGTGAGCGATGGTGGGTTTCTGTTCCTCGATATTTAGGCGATGATAATAAAAACATCCAGAAAACGTTAATACCCTGTACACATCAGGATTATTTGGAAGCTTGCGACCAACAAATTCCTGAAAGATGGTGGAAAGCGTTTAGAAGAAACCAAGTTTAATAAAGTTTGATAAAAAAAATGAATACCTTTGTGAAATCCTTGAAATTGAATAGTTTTACACGGGTTTAGAAGGATTAAAAATTATATGAAAAAAACATTGCTATTGTTTTTGGTTGTGTTGGTCACAGCAATCGGTTGTGGAAGAAAAAACCAAGGCGAGTTGGTCGGTGTAAAGTCAAAAAAGTTTTTCCCAGAAAAACCATACGGCATGACCCTCATTCCCGGTGGTGCCTTTGTGATGGGGATGTCTGACGATGATGTTGTGCAACTCAACAATGCACCCACAAGGACGGTTACCGTTAAGTCATTCTACATGGACGAAACCGAAATCACCAATGGCGAATATCGTCAGTTTGTGAATTGGGTGAAAGATTCTGTTATTAGGATGAAATTGGCCATTGCTGCCGATTTCGAAGAAAAAACTCCCGAAGATGAAGGGATAGGCGAATTTGCTTTTAGAGATGTTGATACGACCGATCTTTCTGTCTATCAAAAATACATGTTCGAAAATTATTATGAATTTGGGGACGATCAAAATCCCTACAAATATCGTCGGCTAAACTGGGATGTTGATATCTATTACGATACCGAAGATTATCCAGACATGATATATGCTGAAGTGTTAGACTCTATGTATCTGCACCCCGATGAATCATTTAACGGGGAAAGAACGATCGATGTTAAGCAGCTAAAATATCAATATACCTGGTTTGATGCCGAAGCGGCTGCCAAATCTAAAGGGAAAAACAGAAAAGAATTTTTCCGTCAAGAAGCCGTGCCCATTTATCCCGACACCACAGTTTGGATTAAAGATTTTGCCTATTCCTATAACGAGCCCATGCACAACGATTATTTCTGGCATCGCGCCTTTGCCGATTACCCTGTAGTAGGCGTTTCTTGGAAACAAGCTAGGGCTTTTGCACATTGGCGCACAAAAATCAAAAACGACTACAACCGTACAAGAAAGAACAAACCTAGCGTGTCTAACTTTAGACTGCCAACCGAAGCCGAATGGGAATTTGCTGCTCGAGGCGGATTGGCTTCAGCCACCTATCCTTGGGGAAGCCACTACACCCTAAACGATGAAGGATGTTTCTTAGCCAACTTCAAACCTCAAAGAGGCGATTATGCTTCTGATTTGGCGCTTTACACAGTAGAAGCCAAAAGTTATGAGCCCAACGATTATGGACTATACAACATGGCTGGGAATGTGGCAGAATGGACAGAATCATCCTACGATCCAGGAGCCTATGATTATGTGGCCTCATTTAACCCCAACGTTTCAATTCAAAGCAATAAGAGAAAAGTTATTCGAGGTGGATCATGGAAAGACGTAGCTTACTTTTTAAGAGTTAGTGCGCGTGATTTCGAATATGCAGATTCAACAAGAAGTTATATCGGCTTCCGAACCGTTCAAGATTATATGGGCACAGATGCCATTCAAATTAGTAACTAAAAAATTCAACTTAAATATTTTATTATGGGAAAAGCACAACTCACACACATGATATACGGCCTAGGAGCCTCTGTCGTAATTTTGGGAGCCTTGTTTAAAATCCTTCACTGGGAGTTGGGTCCACTAAACGGAAGTGTGTTACTGGCCATCGGTTTAATTACCGAAGCTTTAATTTTTGCTTATTCAGCTTTGTTTGACCAGCCCCAAGGTGAAGCCGTCGCAGAGAAAAAACCTGTTGCTGACAATGCCACTGTTGCACTTTCTGCTAAAATTGACGACATGTTAAAAGCCGCCAACATAGACCAGAAATTACTTCAGCGTTTTGGAGACAGTATTCGAACACTTGAATCTTCAGCCCAATCGCTAACGCCATCGGCCGACGCCATGAGTAATGCCAAAAAATATGGAGAGCAATTGGCAGCAGCAACCGCTCAGATGGAAACTATCAACGGCCTATACCGTCAAATTGTGGCCACAGCCAATAACCAGCCAGAGCTCAACAAACAACTTGGCGACAATACTAACGATTTGAAGGCTCAAATGGAAGCCTTATCCTCAAACATGACGTCCTTGAACAATGTTTACGGCGCCATGCTTTCTGCCATGAATAAAACGAAGTAAAGATGGCAGGATCTAACGAATCATCTCGGCAAAAAATGATTAACCTCATGTATCTTGTGTTCATCGCAATGTTAGCGTTGAACATGAGTAAAGAGGTGTTGTCTGCTTTTGGCCAAATCAATAAGCGACTCGTGTCGAACAGTGCGAAGGCCTCCGAAAAAAATGCCTTAGCCTTCGAAGGCTTAGCAGTAAAGGCTAGTGAAAACGAGGAAAAATATGGTGCGCTTTTCGAAAATGCTAAACAAGTAAAAACGCTTTCTGCGTCCTTGTTCAACTATCTCGATTCCCTCAAAACGCAAATGAAATCCTCAGTTAAAGATCCTGAAGATTATGAATTGATGGACAAAACGGACTATCTCGATCAATTGTTTTTTAATGGAGATAATTATTCCCCCTACGGTAAAACTTTTGTCAAGAATATAGACCATTACCGCCAAGGCATTGTAAGCGTTCTCGGTGAGCGTTTTAAAGGGATACAAAGTGCAGTCACTGCCAATTTTGATACGGGAGGTGAAACTGGTAAAGTGAAAAATCGTGAAGGTAAATCAGTCGATTGGCTCAATTATGAGTTTGAAGGTTTTCCGCTCATCACTTCACTGACTAAAATTTCACAAATTCAAACAGATATCAAAAACACGGAAAGCGAAATTCTTTCTGCAATGTTAGAAGGTCAACTTACGGCCGAAGTATCCTATAGCAATTACACAACCCTACTCGAAACTCCGAAGTCTGCCTATTATCAAAACGAAACTTTTGATGGTAACATTGTTTTAGGAA
>CAYZFD010000026.1:0-6250 GCA_964477735.1 uncultured Flavobacteriaceae bacterium | reverse complement strand
CCGAAGTCTGCCTATTATCAAAACGAAACTTTTGATGGTAACATTGTTTTAGGAAGGAAAGACGCTACCACCAAACCCAATCGAGTTGAATTGAAATTGGATGGACGCGCCCTTTCTTCTAGTGAATATTCAATTTTAGATGGTCGTGTGCAGCTCAAAGCCAATGCGGGTCGTGCGGGTGATCATGAAATTACTGGAAACCTCATTTTCACTCAGGACGGTGAGGAAGTGGTTGTTCCAGTAAACCAAAGTTTTTCGGTGATTACCAAACCCAATGCCGCTGTGATTTCAGCCGATAAGATGAACGTGGTTTATAGGGGTGTAGAAAACCCAATGACCATCTCTATCCCTGGAATTTCCGACAATTTGGTCAATGCCTCTGCGCCAGGTCTAAGAAAAGCATCAGGCAGTAAATACATTCTCAACCCAGGCACAGGACGTGAAGTAACCATAACTGCTTCGGGGACTTTGCCCGATGGGCAGCGCATTTCCACGCCTACAGTGTTCAGAATTAAAGACATCCCCAGACCCTCTGGAACCATTAGTGGCCAAACAGATCAAATTAAATTGCCTCGACGAAATGTTGAAATCGCCACTATTGGTGCTGTTCTTGAAGATTTTGACTTTGATTTAAAATTAGTGGTCAATGAGTTTAAGTTTAAAGTTCCTGGACAACCCACGGTATTGGTGAGTGGCAACAAGTTGAACAATAATGCCAAAAATGCTTTAAGACGCGCTAAAAGAGGTGAAACCATACAAATATTTGACATCAACGCCTCTATTTCTAACAACCGAAGTTATAAACTAAAAAAAGTATCACCAGTGTTAATCGACTTGGTGGATTAAATTATGGCCATGAAAAAACACACTTTGTTTACATTAGGGTTTTTAGTCTTGTCTTTGAGCGGTTGGTCTCAAGCCAACCTTCTTAATGCCAAAGAACCAGAGACGGTAGGTATTAAAACGGACGCACAAGTGGCTGCCGATTTTAATGAACCTATTGAATATGCCTATGTAGATGATCGTGATGTATTATGGTCTAAAACTGTTTGGGAGAAAGTCGATTTGGATGAACGTGTAAACTTCCCCTACTATTATCCCACAGACACCATCAACATCAGCTCTAAGCGTCGCTCTTTATATGATGTTTTGATGAAAAACATTAAGAACGGTAAGATTAAACACATTTACACAGATTCATATTTCAACGAAAAGCGTCAACTCTCCGAAATCAGTGCAGCATTGCAAAAAGTGGACACCCTTGAAATGGGTTATGATCAGATCAATGCTGGAGAGAAAATCTCAGAAGAATATGTGACCAAACGCAACATCACTGCTGCCGACATCGAAGCTTTCCACATTAAAGGAATCTGGTATTTCGACAAACGTTTAGGTGAAATGCGTTACCGTATATTGGGAATTGCCCCTGTGGCTCCCGATGTAAATTTTATCGATGCTGAAGATCCCGACATGGTTGAATTGTTTTGGGTTTGGTATCCACATGCAAGAGAAGTGCTGCACGAGGCACTGGTATTTAACAATCGCAATTCCTCTCAACCTCTCAATTATGACATGATGCTCAATGCTCGTCGTTTTTCGGGGTATATTTATAAAGAAGATAATGTGCAGGAAGACCGTCAAGTTACAGACTATGTTTATGAAGATGCCCTTATGCAGATACTCGAGTCTGAACGTATCAAAAACAAAATTCGTGATTTTGAGCAGGATATGTGGGAAAACTAAACTAAAGCCTCGATCCATCGGGGCTTTTTTGTTGGCATGAAAGTCGATTATATTATTGTGGGTGCTGGGTTGGCTGGAATCGCCGTTTGTGAGGCACTCAATAAAAGAAACCTTTCCCATACCGTGTTCGCCCATCAAGCACTTCCTACCGCTTCAACTGCTGCGGCAGGGCTCTACAATCCTGTGGTTTTAAAACGATTCACAGCCGCCTGGAAAGCCTCTGAATTGATGGCATCAAGCCCAGAGGTATATCGAAAAATCTCCCTTCAAATCAATAAAAAACTCGACTATAAACAGTCTATCTTCTATAAATTTTCCAATGCAGCCCAGCACAATCATTGGGTTCATGCCGCTCAACAGCCTGCGCTTTCGCCATTCATGAAGCCACTCCCGACGAACATCGATTGGCCAGGTGTACTTGCTCCTTTTGGGGTGGGCCATGTTCAGCACACTGGTCGAATAGATACCAAAGCATTGGTTTCGGCCTATGCAAGCATGCTTTTGAATCAAGGACGCTTAATCAACCAAGCTTTTGAATTTTCAGCACTCCAACAAGATGGCCAGGCGCTTCGATACATGAACATTGAAGCCAAGCATATTGTCTTTTGTGAGGGCATGGGTCTCAAAAAAAATCCTTTCTTTAAACAGTTACCGCTTGTGGGCACCAAAGGCCAGTCTCTGATAATACATGCTCCGAAACTAGTTTTAGAGGGTATATTGAAGTCTGCTATTTTTCTTATCCCGCTAGAAAATTCGAGATATTGGGTTGGCGCTACCTACGATTGGCACGACCATTCTCTAGAACCTACTGTTGAAGGACAAGCTTTTCTTATTAAAAAATTAAAGCAATTGATTTCAGTTGATTTCATTATAGAGCAGGTGGTTGTTGGAATTCGCCCCACCGTCACAGACCGTCGCCCCTTAGTGGGAACGCATCCAAATTTTAAAAACATTCATCTTTTAAATGGTTTAGGCACACGTGGTGTGCTTTTGGCACCCTATGCTGCCCAACGACTCATTGAGCATATTGAAGAGGGTAAACCCTTAGAGGCGGAGATTAATCTTTGTCGTTTTCCTTTTGAGTAGGAGGGGGGTTGTAGTGCACAAAAATATTGATCCAAATGTTGCGTGCCATTCGCATTAAAATAGGATAGAGCAGCAGCAAGGCCAAAACAATTGTCCAAAAAGCTTTGAGAATAGACAGACTAAGAATGAAGTGTGCGGTTATGAAAACAGCAACTCCTAGGGCTACTCCAAGGGCATAGCTGACATACATAGCACCATAAAAAAACGAGGGTTCTATTTTGTATTTTAGGCCGCAGACCTCGCAACGTTCTTTCATTTTAAGGGTTTCACCAAAAACAAAAGGATTTTTGTTTTCATACATGTCTCCCTCATGACATTTAGGACACCGCCCTTTAAAAATGCTATATAATTTTTGACCTTTTATCATCCTAGGGTTTAACTTTATTGAAGTACTTTTGCAAATGTAATTGAAGTCCTTTTAATAAATGTAACACAAGTTACGATGCTAAACATACACGATTTATCGCTTTCATTTTCGGGGAGTGCACTTTTCGAATCTCTCAGCTTTAGACTAGGCAGTGGTGATCGTGTGGGGTTAATTGGTAAAAATGGTGCGGGAAAATCAACGCTGCTTAAAATTCTTGCTGGCGATCTCGAATCTGATCGTGGTCAGATAGCAAAAGAAAAGCACATCAAAATAGGATTTCTAAAGCAAGACATCGATTTTGCCGAAGGAAACACTGTTCGCGAAGAAGCCTATACAGCTTTTGCCGAACTGATGAAGATTGAGGCGGAACTGCAGCAAATTAACCAGCAACTGAACGAAAGAACAGATTATGAGAGTGAAGGGTATCACGACCTCATGGTAGCTTTGAGCGACACCACTACAAGGTTTGAGATGCTAGGAGGATATCAATACCCTGGAGAAACAGAAAGAATTCTTAAGGGCTTGGGCTTTTCTTCATCAGATCTAGACAGATCTACAAGCACTTTCTCTGGAGGATGGCGCATGCGAATTGAGCTGGCAAAACTGCTGTTACAAAATAACGATGTGCTTCTTCTTGACGAGCCTACAAACCATCTTGACATTGAATCTATTATTTGGTTCGAGGGTTTTTTAAAAAGTTTTTCAGGAGCCCTTGTATTGGTTTCTCATGATAAAATGTTTTTGGATCATGTCACCAATAGAACCATTGAACTGGTGGGGCACAGAATGTATGATTATAAAAAGCCCTATTCCGAATATTTGTTGCTTCGCGACGAAATGCGAACACAGCAACTAGCTGCACAAAAAAATCAGGAAAAACAAATTGCACAAACCGAACGTTTAATCGAACGTTTTAGGGCTAAAGCCTCAAAGGCCACCATGGCACAATCACTCATTAAAAAGCTCGATAAAATCGATCGAATAGAAGTCGATGAGGTCTCTACGTCTTCTCTCCAAATTCGATTTCCTGAAGCCATTCAGCCTGGTAAAGTTGTGATAGAGCTCGAAAATATTTCTAAAAACTATGACCAAAACATGGTTCTTGATCACGTTGATTTAAATATTTCTAGAGGTGAAAAAATTGCCTTTGTTGGGCAAAATGGACAAGGAAAAACCACTTTGGCCAAGATTATTGTTGGGGGTTTAGAGCACAAAGGACATCTCAAATTGGGGCACAATGTGCAATTGGGTTATTTTGCTCAAAACCAAGCCGAATATCTCGACGGCCAAAAAACCATTTTAGAAACCGTCGTCGATGCGGCAAGTGAAACCAATCGGTCGCAGGTTAGAGACTTGCTCGGAGCTTTCTTGTTTAGAGGTGATGAGGTGCACAAAAAAGTAAAAGTTTTGTCGGGTGGTGAGCGCAACAGACTTGCCCTGTGCAAACTGTTGTTACAGCCCTTTAATGTTTTGGTCATGGACGAACCTACCAACCATTTAGACATCCAGTCCAAACAAGTATTGAAAGAGGCTCTGGCAGGATTTAAAGGCACTTTGATCTTAGTGTCTCACGACAGGGATTTTTTGGACGGCTTATGCGAAAAAATCATTGAATTTAGAAACCGAAAACTGACCACCTTTTTGGGGGATATTGCCAATTATTTAGAGGTTCGGTCGCTAGACAATTTAAGAGAGGCGGAGCGAAAAAGTATCTCAACCGACGTAAACAAATCCCAGCCGAAAGTCCTAAAGGATCACAGCCAACAAAAAGCTTTAAGCAACAAAATTAACAAGCTCGAAAACAAAATTTCGACCTTAGAGGCAGAGTTAAATTCTTTAGAAAAAGAGATGGCCAATCAATATGAGTCATCAGATGTTAACGCGACTTCATTAGCGCAATATGATGCTAAAAAATCTGAATTAGCGCAACTAACTCAAGCTTGGGAACAGGCAGTTGAATCGCTCTAGCCAATTTGATTTTATTTTTTGCCTTATACCCTTAGATCTTGAAGTTTTAAAACTACATTTCAAGCCTGTTTTTTTTGATAATTGTTAAATTTAAGCGTTAAATATTTGTTAAAACAACACCTGTGAGGGCTAAATAATTAATACTTTTAAATAACAATTAAACCAAAATATTATGCAATTATTAAACAAAATTCTTGATTTACCCCTAAAAGTTGAAGGTTTGCTGAAGACAAATATGGTTTCAGACAAACTTTCGGATTTCAATTCACAATCGGGTGTTAGGGGACACTTGAAGTGCATTTACAACTATGCATCTTTTGTGTTTTTATTGGTCTTTCTTTATGGAACCATTAAAGTTGGCTTTGAAGCTGTTTCAAATTCTGATGGTGCACTTTCACAGGTGGGGAGCGTATTGTCTGTGTTGTTGTTTGTGTATGCGGCCTTTGTTTTAGCCAAGCTAATCCGATCTGCAGGTCAAGCTTTTGATGCCAAGCACGATGGTGTTGTAAACCTTATTTTTAAAGACTTTGTTCTCATAAATGTTAAATTAGTTGGAGAATTTACAGCAGTTTTAGGACTCTTTTCAGCCTTTGCGCTCACATTGGCATGGCTTCTAAACACTGCACTATGGGCTGGAGCTGGTTCAGACTTCTTGGGTATGGTTGCGCCCCTATATGACTTCCCAATGGAAGTATTGGGGAGCGTGCTAAACGACACTCCAATTGAAGTGATTGGAAGTGTTTTTGATTCCTTAAATGATTTAAATTTATCTGGTTCTATGAGTGCTATGGGAGATGATTATAGCCTTGCTTCTTTGGCAAGTGTTGTGATGGCCTATTTTGGTGTAATCCTAGTGCTTGTTAAAATGTATGTTTCATTGGCAGTTTACAGTTTCTTGTATTCATTAGCCTCAACATTGGTCAATTGGATTTCATCTCCTTCGATTCCAATCAATATGAAAAAATAGTTTAAAAGCTATTTATTAAATCAAGAGGGGCTATAGGCCCCTCTTTTTTTGATCTAAGGTTCGTTATATAAAAATAAAAAACCCGTAAAACCTTATAGTAAAGGATATTACGGGAATTT
>CAYZFD010000025.1:8213-24539 GCA_964477735.1 uncultured Flavobacteriaceae bacterium | reverse complement strand
GTTTTACACCATTCTTCATCCATATGGTGGGGAAAGAAATCACCTGTATGTCCTGCATGGACCACAAAATCGGTTTCAGTGATGGTTCGGCCTAATGTGATTCTTTTATCATTCAATTGATAGTCTTCGAAAAAAATGGATTTAAAATACATGTCTTTTTAATTAGTTTTTGATATATCTAAACTGCCTTTTTGATTGCTCAAATAGCAGGTTTCTACTACTTTCATTGTGTCAATAACATCCCCAACACAGGTATGCAAGATAGGATCTGAACCCTCCTTAAACCGCATCAAATTAGACATCGTGCCTATAAATGCTTCAGGAAACCAAGAACCCTCAAGGGGTAGGGTTTTCCACGCTTGTTTTTGGCCCTCTTCAAGGAGCATATATTCAAACACATCTGGCAAACCATCAGGGTAATTCATCAACAAGCCCATTTTGGCTTTGATGGCGCCTTTTGTTCCTTCCCATTTGATGTAACTCTCTTGGTGATTCACTCCAAAATCATGGTCGTGATTGGTATTGATTTTCACACTCATTGTGTTGCCGTAATCCATGATAATTGTAGAACGCGTAGAAGACATTGGTTTTAAGGGGTGTTTGGTGGTTTTGGCCATGATCCCTTTTGGGTTTCCCAAAAAAGAACGAATACAATCAATATAATGTACACTGTGATATAGAATTTCCAAACGCGGATGTTGTTTGATTACTGGAAATAATTCCCATGGGGTTTGAACCGTGACTTTAAATTCCATATCATATAACTCGCCAATTAATCCTTGATTTATCATTTGTCTAGCGGCACTGACAAAAGAGGCAAAACGCAACTGAAAATTAATGGCTGCAACTAAATTTTTACGTTTACATACTTCAAGGATGGCTTTGGCTTGCGCATAGTCATTACCCATGGGTTTTTGAATGAGTGCAGCAGCACCATCAGGCAATTGTTCAAGTATTTCTACATATTGATCTGGCAATACGGTGATGTCATAAACGGCATTAACAGGGGCATTTTTTACAGCTTGTTCAACACTTTCGAAAACATGTGGAATTTGATACACCACAGCCAAATCATGGGCTTTTGAAAGGGTTCTATTGGTAATTCCAAATACCTCAAAACCGGCCATTTTATAGGCTGGCAAATGCGCATCCTTAACAATCCCACTTGCTCCAATGATGATGATCGGCTGGTTTGTTTTTGGAAGTAGCGGTTTGTATGAAATTTTCATGGATTTGATACAATTTTTTGAATACGATATTGAGTCTCTTTAAGGATTTCAAACGAAGGTGTTTTTTCATTAATGGCCGATAAAACCATCTCATCGATTA
This sequence comes from uncultured Flavobacteriaceae bacterium, assembly GCA_964477735.1. GTDB lineage: Bacteria > Bacteroidota > Bacteroidia > Flavobacteriales > Flavobacteriaceae > CAYZFD01. Next base: position 23,210 of record CAYZFD010000025.1, on the reverse strand, counting down.
GCGCAGCCACTTTTGGCCAAAGGGGTGTTTGAGGAAGTGTTTGTGCATTTTCATGCAGCTTGCTTAACTTATAATAATAGGGAATAGTCTTATTAATTTCGGGGTCGTTCCAGGTCGAAATCCTACAACCTATACCACCAACTTCGGTGAGTAGCTTATCGCTTTTTTTAGCCGTTGCAAATCGTAAGAATTCATATGCTATTGCTTTGTGCTTACTTCCAGAACCCAAGGTGTATAGCCAATAAACATTGAGCGATGCAGTGGCGGAATTTTCAGCGTGGGGCAGTTCCGAAATATCCACTTTGCCTTTTACCTTCGATGCTTCTATCACTTCACACATCGCAGCAAATCCAAACCAATTTATGGCCATAGCAGCCTCTCCTTTGGCAAAAGCCATTCCCGCTTCTACAGAACCAAAATCTTTAGAGTCTGGATGGGTGGTGTGTTTATTATTCACCAGATTGCGATAAAAATCTAAGGCCTCAATCGCAGCGGGTTGATGGATATTAATATGCTTATTTTGATCGAGTAAAGACCCCCCACGTGTCCATAATTGAAGGCAAAAGTCGAAAACCATGTTATGTCCGTCAGGGTAATTGGCAAACACACAGCCAAACAGGTTCTCATCGGGTCGATTGAAAAAAGTGGCCATGTCAACAAAGGCTGACCAGGTTGTTGGCGGGGCTAAGTTGTAACCATATACTTCTTTAAAGCATTTTTGTTCATGGGCATCTTCAAACAAATCTTTTCTATAAATCAAACACTCTGGGCCATCGTGAAATGGTAAGCCATAAACTTGATTGTCTATTTGTTGCAGGTGCAATAAAGATTCATGCCAACCCTCTGGAAAATCATGTGGAGGATGCTGCGCAATAAAAGGGGATAAATTTTCAACGGCCTTGGTCGTGACAGCATCTAAAATCCAATCGGTATTGATGTGTGCAATATCCCATTCGCCTTTTTGTAAGCCTTTTTTTGTGATGGTTTCATCATACAAATCATGCAGTTCGAGTGGAATCATTTCTGCTTTTAGACTTAGTTTTTTTTCTGTGCAAAATTGATCCCATAGTTGTCGTAAAGCCACTTCAAAGGGGTCAAATTTTCTAACTGCAATTCTAATTTTTTCCATCGCTTAATTCTTTTAAAATGAGTGCATTGTGTTCCCCCAATTTTGGAGATCCCTTTGATGATAAAAGGTGTTCTCCATCTATATTAATTGGACATCTAGTGGTTTTGTATGAAAATCCATCGCCCATAGCTACCTCTTGAACAAAATCTAACACTTGAAACCCCTCTTCACTAAAAAGCGATTTGTAGTCCAAAACTTTGGCACACCATATATCTGCAGGTTCCAAAATGGCTAACCAGTGACTAGTGCTTTGGGTTTTCAAGTGGGCGGCCAATATTTTTTTTATTTGATCGCGTAACGAATATTTATTTTCAGTAAATGCTAGCAGTGCATCACACTTTAGAAGTGTAGCCAAAACGGGAATTGACCCCATTGCCAAAGCTAAATGTCCATCGGTTGTTTGGTAAATTCCATAGGGGGCTCCTAAATAGGCATGTGCATTGTTGTTTTTTGATCGCACAGGAAGAACATTTCCATCATTAAAATAAGTGGTGATGGTTTCAAATTGGAAATCAAGGGAAGAAGCTAGCATGCTCACCTCTACCTTAGCCCCTGTGTTGTGAATCGCTTTTCTGTATAAAGCGGCTAAAATTCCTTGTGCCAAATGCGTGCCTGCCAACATATCAACAATAGACAGCCCCATGGCAACTGGCCCATCATCTTGATTTCCACTGAGCCAAGGCAAGGCTGTCAACGATTGTACTAATAAATCTTGACCGGGTTTTGATTTCCACTCTGGATGTTCGCCATAGCCCGAAATCTCACCATATACAATCTTTGGGTTAAGGGTTTTTACTTCCTCGAAAGATAAACCTACACGTTCCATAACACCAGGCCTAAAATTATGAATGACTACATCAGCCTTTTCAATTAATTTTTTAATGTGATTTAGGTCTTCAGGATGCTTAAAATCGGCTGCGAAGGACTCTTTATTGCGATTAATGGCATGAAAGATCGAGGACTCGCCATTCAAAATAAGATCCGAAACATATAGAGAACGACAAATATCACCCGAGCCTGGTTTTTCAATTTTAATCACCCTAGCCCCTAGATCTGCCAAGCGCAAACTTGCCAATGGGCCAGATAAAAACTGACTAAAATCTACAACCAACAAATCTTCTAATGGCTTCATTTAGTGGCATTTAAATTGTTCGTTGATTTTAGCGTTGTCTTCTCCTACTTGTGGAGCGGCTTTGAGAGCAATCAAAATTTTACCGTCGATTTTAATGGGACTTCGGGTGGTTACTATAGCGGTTGAATCGGCATTGGTGATGGTTTGTTTTAATTGTAAATCTTCCATAAAAGATTGGGCGTTTAACACATCATAATCGAATACTTTTTCACACCAAAATCCTTTTTTTCTCAACAAATCTAACCAATGTGCTGTAGTATGGTCTAAGAGTCTAGTTTGAATGCTTTTTCGAATTGCAGGTCGCTCTAAAAACCAAGTCTGCTTGTGTACATATTTTCTAAAATCAAGAGCTAATGTTTCCCCCAGCAACATCAAATCTCCCATAGCCAGTGCCAAATACCCATCCGCTGTTTGGTATATGCCATAGGGAGCACTTAAAAAAGCATGCGCATTTCCATCTGCTTCTACTCTGTCAATCAATTGTCCTCCATTATTTAGATAAATGGTTAACGCCTCAAACTGCACATCCAATGCGGATTCCAATAAACTCAATTCTACTAAAACACCTTTTTGGGTTTTTGCTCGCTTAAGCAATGCCGCCAAGAGCCCTTGCACAAAATGGTTTCCGCACATGAGATCTGCAACGGCCAATCCAAAAGGAACAGGGCCCTGACTGTGCTTTCCACTAAGCCAAGTCAAACCCGAAAGGGATTGCACCAATAAATCTTGTCCTGGTTTGTGTGCCCAAGGGCCTTTGTTACCATAGCCCGTAATGACGCCATAAATAATTTTTGGGTTTATTTTTAGCACATCTTTATAGGTAAGCCCAACTTTTTCCATCACGCCTGGTCTAAAATTATGGGTCATGATGTCGGCAATGGCAATAAGTTTTTTTACCCTTTCTAGATCTTGAGGGTCTTTAAGGTTAGCGGCATAGGACTCCTTGTTTCTGTTGATGGTATGAAAAAGCAAACTACTCTTATCTAAAAAAAGGTCTTTAATGCTCAGTTGCCTACAGGCTTCTCCAACGCCGGGACGTTCAATTTTGATCACACGAGCTCCCAAATCAGCAAGTTTTAAGCCCGCAGAAGGGCCCGCCAAAAACTGTGAAAACTCCAATACAATTAAACCTTCCAATGGCTTTCGCATCTTACATTAGTGTGTTAAGGATTCTTTATATATCAAATTTATTTTATCGACAACTGACGCTATAGGCGATTTCCCCGAAACAGCTTCATGAATGAGTAAACTGGCTTCATCCTGAAAATGCATATACCCATAATATTGAGGACGCATCGTGGCTTCGTCTAAGGTTTGCAGGGTGTCCTTAAAAAAATCTTTACACTGAGCATTCACCTCATCACTAAGCCATGATTTCCTATGTCCTGGCTGACCACCGAATTCGAAATACAACCCAGATTGAATTTTTTCCGAGGCCACAAATTGTGCATATTGCATGGCGGTTTCGGCATGTTTTGTTTTTGAGGATACCGCAATTCCTGCACCTCCAAGCGTAGATCTTAGTCTTTTCCCATTAAAAGTAACCAAGCCTCCTGCTTTTAAAACATGACTCGCATAATTCTTTTTTGAATAGTTTGAATAGCCATAATTAAACGGACTGTATACGATCTCATCGGTTTGGGTCATCCGTTCATAAATCTGTATAGGATTCATTTGTAAACAATAGGATGGTGCCAAATCTACCAAAGTTTTGTAGGTTTTAATGGCTTCAATCATTACAGCGCGTGGAGCCAATTCTGTTTGACTTTTAAATATAGGCGCCCCTAGCGCGATGCACATCATGTAGTGATGCATAAGTGTATCAATTGGAATAGAGGCAAAAGCGACTTTACCTTTTTTGGTGACTTCAACCAGTTGCTGCCATGTTTGTGGGATTTGAAAATCGAGTTGCTGGACCAAATCTTCTCGCCAAGTGGCAATGGGCGTAGCAGCATCTGTTGCCAAAGTCCATTGCTTGTTGAAAACGTGATAGCTAGCATGAGACTTCCCAACACTATGCTGTGCCAATTCCTTTAGAAATGCCTCACTAACATAATCATTAAAAGGTAATAACAATTGATCTTGAGCAGCCAAAGTCACATGGGGATTGTCCATGATGAGTAAATCAAATTGGTTCACCAGTTCCTGTAAGGGCATATCTGCAAAAGCTTGCAAGGATCGTTTTTCCCAAGTAATGCGCACCAAAGGGTTCAATTCCTCATAACGTTGTGCTGTGGCGACTACAGATGTAAATCCACGGGTGTGATTCCAAGCGATTCCTTTTAACTGTATCATATTAAAATGTTGATTCCTTAGGTTCGTTAAACAATCCCTCTGGCCAATGATAACTTCCGGGTTTAATGGTAATGTGTTGGCTGCTGTTGTGATGTTTCATTCGAATAACGCCAGGTGCTAACTCCGAAATAGGTGTAAATGTTGTCCAATCCATTGCCATTAACACGGCATAGGTAGTAGCGCCACCCTCAATAAAAAGTTCGTTAACATTGAGTGATTCCAATACCCGTTTTGTAATGGCGCTCATTCTGACTTTCAAAAAAGTGGTGCGCTCTTTTTGCTTGATAAGTGTGTTAGAAGCTCTTAATACTGCTCTTTTTGATTTCAAAAATGTGCCAATAATTTGTGCTGAAAAATCCTCCAACAAACTTGTGTCAATTTGATCTTCTAGCAGCTTATTCGGAAACAAAAACAAGGGGCAATTCGACTTTTCAAGGGTTTTAGCGAAAGCTATGCTATTGGGGTGTGTGCTCCCTGAAAGCAAAAAATAATCCTTTGAAAAGTTATAGCTGATCGGCTTTGCAACGGCAACTGCCTTTACTCTTTTTAAAAGAAATTGCTCAAAAAAAGCCGAGCTACCCGCAATAAGCATTTCTGAACTATATAAATCAGAATTTGTTTTCAAATCTTCTACTGATTCACAGTCAGGCACATATACGCCCTTCGATTGTATGGCTTTAATATTCCCTGTAAAAATTTCTGGAACTTCGTTTAATGTTCGGCTTGCTGTCAGCAATGACACGATAGAAGAAGTTGTAGCAGGAAACTCAGGATCAACGGCAAAGCCTGTTTTTTCAATGGGTATGTTATCGATATAATAACTTGCTTTAACTATACATCTTTTAGTTTGCGGGTTTGCGGGCTGAAGCAGTATTTGATTCTTTTCCTCTGCAGCACTCAAAGCCAAAATTTCGTTTAAAACATGCCCTCGCAAAACAGAGTCCACTTTTTTAAAAATTAAATCATCGGATTTAGCTCGTATTGCTTTTGCTAAAATAAAATGTCTCTTGTAGGCATCTGCTGCTGACAACGAACGTGTGTCTGTCGCCACTACATTGACGTTTGCCCTTCTTTCTGGAATAGCATCAATACCAAAGGACACAGCAATGCCATAGCGCAAGCAAATTCCTGCAATTTCTGCAGCTCCTGTAATGTCATCTGCAACAACGGTGATCATTTCTTATGATGTTTTGCCATAACTATAGCATAATCTATGGCCACTAACATGGCATCAGCTGAGGCAATTCCTTGGCCTGCAATTTCAAAAGCGGTGCCATGATCGACCGAAGTTCTTATGATAGGTAAGCCAAGGGTGATGTTCACGCCCTTAACACTTTTCATGGTTCCTTTGTCATTATCCCACTTAAATCCTTCTAGCTTGAACGGAATATGTCCTTGATCGTGATACATGGCAATACACCCATCAAATTTTCCTTGGACAGCTTTCACAAACATGGTGTCGGGTGGAAAAGGACCTTCAACCGTATAACCTAGGGCATTGGCTTGTTCGATTGCGGGAATAATTTCTTCAACTTCTTCATTACCAAACAATTGATTTTCGCCAGCATGTGGATTTAAACCAGCTACTGCAATTCTGGGTTGTTTGATGCCGAACTTTTTACAGGCGTCATCCAATAAGGTAATGACTTCAAAAACACGCTCTTTTTTACACAAATCACAAGCTTGTCTGAGTGAAACATGTGTGCTTACATGGATGACCCTAAAATGCTGATCGGCCAACAACATAGCGTATTTTTTGGTGTTGGTGTAATCTGCATAAATTTCTGTATGTCCAGAATATTTATGCCCTGCTTTGTGTATGGATTCTTTGTTAATGGGTGCCGTTACCGTGGCATCAATTTCGTTACGCATGGCAAGGGCAATATTTTCAATCACCGCCTCAAAAGCTGCCTTACCAGCCATAGCGGTAACTACTCCTGGCTGCAACTCTTGATGCTTCACGTTTTTTAGGTCAAAAACATCAATGGTTCCATGCATAAAAAGGGCTTCAGAAACCTTACTAACCGTGTGAACTTTTAACGAAACTCCCAATGAAGCTACCATATTTTTTATGGTTTGTGCATCCCCAACAACTAGGGGTTGACATCTTTCATACACTGGTTTTAGGGCTAAGGTCTTAACAATGATTTCAGGCCCTATTCCGGCCGGGTCGCCCATGGAAATACCTATTTTGGGTTTCATCTTAGAGGATATTTTTATATATGTTTATAGCGTCTTCTTTTGATACTGCTCTAGGGTTGTTTTTTAACAAGCGTGTTACGTTCATGGCTATAGTTGCCAATTCGGGTATATCATCTTCGGTTACCCCTATCGCCGACAAGCGTTGTGGTATTTGACAAGCTTTTGACAAGCGTTCAATTTTGTGTATGCCCGCTAAGGCAACTTCTTCATCTGTTCCGTCGATAGTGATGCCAAGTGCTCTAGCTACATCGGCATGTCTTTTTAAATTGGCGGACATATTAAATTTGAGTACCTCGGGCATCAATATGGCATTTGACAATCCATGCGGGATATGAAATTTACCCCCCAGTCCATACGAAAGGGCATGAACTGCCGCTGTATTTACAGGGCCCAAACACAAGCCACCATACATAGACCCTAGCAGCATAGCCGACCTAGCGTTCATGCTACTGCCATTTTCAAAAGCCTCTTGAATGTACTCGGCAATGAGTGAAATCCCTTTTAGCGCATAAATATCCACTGTAGGGTGAGCGAATTTATTTGTATAGGCTTCTATGCAATGTGAAAGGGCGTCTATTCCTGTTTCTGCGGTTAGTTTAGGTGGTAAGGTCACGGTTAAAACGGGGTCCAAATAGCAAGCATCAGGCACTAAAAAAGGGCTTATGATGCCACGCTTTGCCTGGGTTTCTTCATCTAATAAAATGGCATTAGGTGACACTTCACTTCCTGTGCCCGACGTTGTTGGCACACAAATTAAACGTGTTTTTCTATCGCTCAACAACCCCATGCCAACAATGTCTTCAAGTTGTTGAGGATGGTTGATGAGGGCCGCCAACAACTTGGCGCAATCCAGGACACTCCCGCCGCCAACACCCACAACGCAATCGGGTTTTAAAGCTTTGTGCTCATCCAACAATAAATTGAACTGGGCAAAGGTGGGTTCTCCTAAAAATATATATTCAACAAGCTTTAGCCGTTTGTTGCTAAACCTATTGTTTTGAATAATTCCTTCAAGGACAGTAACTAATGGAGGTGCCACCAAAAAAAGTATGGTTTGGGCATGCTGAATTAAGGAGTCTTCTGCAAGTTGTTCTATAACTCCCTCGCCAAAGATTATTTTTTGTGGCTGGAGTAAGGTAACGGGATGCTTCATTATTTTTTCAATTTAAGATAGCCATAAATCGTAAGCTCGTCTTGAGCGTCTTCACTTTTAAATATGTAGCTAAACACATAGCCAACAACTAAAACGATCAAATGGCTGTAAACGCCCAACATGTATTTGTGGTGCGGAAAATTAAAGCGTCCCAAATCCCAAATGATTTCATTGTTGATTTTGGTGGTTGTCAAAACAGCATAAGCCGTAAATAAAACACAAACTAAAATACCTATATGAACTCCTTTTTTATTGGATCGTTTAGAGAACAGTCCCAATATAAAAATTCCAACTATACCTGCAGAAAAAATAGCATACAACTGAAAGACAACGCCCAACACCCCCTGTCCGTTCCAAGAATGATATAACAAGGCCACAACAGACATTGCTATTCCGGAAAAAAGCACCAGCAGTCGGCCTACCATTAAGCGTTCTTTATCAGAACAATTTGGCTTAAATCTTTGGTAAAAATCTTCAACGCCAATGGCTGCCATAGAGTTCATGTCTGAGTCCAAACTAGAGATGGCAGCAGCAATCAAGGCCGCAAGTACCAGCCCCACTGCTCCGATGGGCAGTTCAGTGCCAATAAAGTAAACAAAGGCTTGATCTGAACCAATGTCTGTTGGAAGAGTGGCTCCGCCTGAGTTGTAAAAAACAAATAATAAAGACCCTATCAACATAAATAATGCCCACACGGGAACACTGGCAAAAACCCCTATATAGGCTGCTTTTTTGGCATCTTTGTCACTCTTCGCCGTTAAATAGCGTTGCACAATCGTCTGGTCTGTGCCATATTTTTGAAGCGCATAAAAAACACCATTGATGACCAAAACCCAAAAGGTAGCCTCAGCTAAGCTAAAATGGTAAGGACCTAGATCGATTTTTTTCAACTGAATGGCTTCCGAAAGCATAAACCCTGCACCGGCATCTGATCCAAACAATAGGGTGCCTACACACAATAAACCACCACCTATGAGTAAAAAACCTTGAACAACATCCATCCATATTACGGCTTCCATGCCGCCTAGAAGCGTCAGCAATAAAATAACAATGGTCAGTCCTGTGATAAAAAGGGGGACGTCTAATCCAGTAAGTGTTGACAATGCTAGACTAACCAAATACAAGACGGTACCCATTTTTGAAAAATGCGTTAAAATGAAGGCTAGAGAACTGTACATTCTAGTAAATGGACTAAATCTTCTTTCAAAGTATTCGTATGTACTCAGGCGGATGGCCTTTCGAAACAAAGGAACGATAAACCCAATCAAACCCACCAAAACGAGAGGAACCATCATCCCTTGTACCAATAAAATCCAATTGGATTTATAGGCTGCAGCGGGGTAGGCCAAAAAGGTTACACTACTGATAAGCGTTGCAAAGATTGAAATACCAATCGCCCACGCAGGAATGGTTTTACTCCCAGCAAAAAATTGATCGGAGCTTTTTTGTCTCCTTGCAAAATAAAACCCCGCGCCTATAGTAAAGGCAACAGAAACAACAACGACTAAAATGTCTATCCAATGAATGTTTAGCATACTGATTTTATATTTCGGTTAAAGGAGGCATCATCGTTTTTGAGCACCATTGTTTTTGACTCATTAAAGCTTTCAAGGCAGCTAACGATTCTCCAAGTGTTTTGTCTTTTTGGTAGGCCACCGCCACAAGATCGGTTTCGGTTTGCCAATGTTTACAGGTTTCCCAGTCTTGAATTAGTGCTGCGGCATACAGGCTTCTATACATTTCGGGTACATAGTTACCCGTGCTTGGTACGATGCCATCTGCGCCCCATTGTAAACTTTCAAAACTCTTAGCGCCCCAGCCACAGAAAAAAGAAAAATTAGGATTTTCCTTATACGTGTCTATACACGTTTTTAGTCGATCTGTATCACGCTCAGAATCTTTTAATCCCCAAATATTTGGGTGGGCAGCCAAGGTGTCAACAACTGTTAAGGGAATGGACATTTGGGTAGTCGCTTTAATATTATAGAGCATCACCGGGCCAGAAATTTGATCGGCTAGCGTTTGATAAAAAAGCGTCATTTGTTTTGGGGATAAACCATAGTAAGAAGGCAATGTGGCCACGACACAATCGACACCCAACTGAATATACTGGTTTCCTCTGTGGATTAAATCTTGAACCTGATTGCCAACCAAACCTGCGTATATAGTTTGGTTTTTCCCTTTGGCAGCCACAGCGGCTTCGACCAGGCGCAAACTCTCCTTTTCGCCAATCGAACTCGACTCACCCGTAGTGCCCAAAACTAAAGGATGAATTCCATTTTGGGCAAAAGTGCTGACTAATTGCTTAACAGCCATGATGTCAATTGTGAAATCAGGACATAAAGGCGTAATCATGGGCACCACTATGCCAGAGAAACGTTTTTGCATTTAGATGACTTTTAAAACTATTGCTAATTTAATGGAGTTAAAATTCACGTACTACAACTATGATTTTTTTATAAAAAAAGGACATGCTAGAGTCACATGTCCTTTAATTTATAATGAATAAACTTATAAAATTATTTTACAATAAACTTCACTGCTTTTTTACCTTTAGCCGTTTCTAATGCGAATATATAGAGTCCAGAATTTAGATTAAAGTCTGTGTTTTGCTGTGTTTTAATAGATTTCACCAAAGCTCCTGTGATGCTATAGACATTAACTTTTGTTTCTTCGGTAACATCAGAGATAAGGACCCTGTTTTTGTTGGCACTAATTTGCGGGAAAACCAGCAAGTTTTTAGGCGCAGCTAAGGTTCTTGCATAAACGCCATTTTCATAAATTTTAGTTTCCAGTCCTGCGCCTAATGAAACATCAACTTTACCTAAATAAACACGGTAAATTCGAATCGTGCCTCCTCTGTTAGAAAGGCTGTAGGTACCAGCGTCTATTGCTTGAAATTGCATGACACGAACGGCTTCATCTCCAGTATCAGTGGTATTGTCTAGAGGCCCTTCGGGAGCACCACGTCCAGAACCCCAATCGTTATATTCAACTGGAGTACCCGTACCCCCAAAGGTTTCGAACTTAACGTAACCCGTAGAGAACTGATAACCGAATTCCGTAGATCCTGTAACATCATTCTCAGGATCTATATCAGAATACTGACCAGATCCAATAACAGTAACCCATTGACCAGCTTCAAGGTTAATCAACAAGCCTCTACCACCTGATCTGTTGTAGCGTTTTTCTCCAGGTGTCGTGTATTGTAAACAACCCGGAAACAACTCCTTGTCCATCCCGTCAGGCATGTCAACTCTATCTTCATAACGGGTAATATCTGTTCTTGTAGTGATGAGTCTGTCACTATTGCTATCTCTTTTAAAAACCAAATCGACACTGCCGTCAAGATCTGGCATCATTTGAGGTTTAGTATATTGACTTCCGCCGCCTAGTAGGGTACCTCCAGGAGGTGTAGGAGATGACCCTTTTGATGATACTTGAAAATTTGGCATGGCATCATAAGGAGGCATAAATGTACTGTTGAAAATTGCAGCAACACTTTGACCGTTTTCATTTTGATAACCGTCTTTCGCTGCATAAGCAACACCATCGGCATGATTTGTTACAGAAACTCCGTTGGCATCCACCCAATCAATGTTACGAGTGTAATTTGCAAAGGCATTTAAATGTTCTAAAGGCAAAGCATTGGTGTAGCCAGCGCCTAGTTCTTTGGCACCAAAGTCCCAATATATTATTTGGGCAGAAATGCTAGCAGAAATAAACAAGCTAGTTAAAAGTAAATATTTTTTCATATAAATAAGTTAAAAGTTTAATACTTTAAGAAAAAGTATTTTAGATTATCTATAGTAAAAATATGAAACCAACAAAAAGACCGTGTGCACTATTGAACAACGGTCAATTGTATAACAAGCTATTTCAGCTCATAAGACTAAAATTCTCAACGAGACTTAATCGATTTTATCAACGCCTATTAGACGTTTTTTTTCAACCCTTTCCGCTTCCAATAATTGGCCAATACAGATCCCGAGATATTCATCCAAGGGCTAAAGACTGCAGCAGCCAAACCTAGAGTGGCCAATTTGCCCAATACGCCTGCTAATCCAGAAGCCATGCCTCCGTTTTGCATGCCCACTTCTAAGGCAATGGTTCTGGCGTCTTTTACGTCTAAGCCGGCCCACCGACTAAAGTTGTATCCTAACAAATAACCCAATAAATTGTGCACCATGGCAACCGCCAACAACAACACGCCTATTTGCATCAAATTATCACGACTTGCCGCTGTTGTAATGGCCGTAAAATAAATGATTCCGCCCATGGAAACGTATGGCATCCATTGCGTTAACTGCTGTATTCTTCTAGTCAGATAATAGAAAAGAATTCCTGCTACAATTGAAGCACACAAGTAGTTGAATAGTTCGAGATAGGGGCTTGAAAAAAACAAGTGATTTTGACCATAAGCTTTTTGAAAAAAAAGAAAAACAAGAAGATAACTCAGTGCTATACTTCCAACAAAACGGATTTTTTTTTGAATTTTTGAATTGCTGGTTTTATAATAATCATAAAGGAAGGCCGCTCCTATGGGGACAATCACAATTTTAATGATATTAAAAAACATATCCCAAAAATTAATGTCAATAGTAGTTCCAACAAGCTGGCTCATTAATAGGGGAGTCATGAATGGTGCGCAAAGCGTGGCCACTGCAGTGAGGGTGATTGATAAATTTAAATTGGCTCCAGCCAAAAAAGACATCACATTCGAAGCCAATCCGCTAGCACAACATCCTATCAAAATTACACCCGAGGCGATTTCAGGCTCAAAAGTCACCACTTTTGTCAAGCCAAACCCCACTAAAGGCATGATGGTAAACTGACATAACAACCCAATCAATACCGCCTTTTTCATGTGTTTAATTTGCTTAAAATAGGAGATGCTCATCTGAGTTCCCATACCAAACATCACGAGTTGAACCACCAATAAAATCAATCTTGGATCTCTTGTGTTCACGCCCCCAATGGTTAAAAGCTTTGAAGGATAAAACATCCCAACGATAATTGCCACTACAATCCACGCCGTATATTGATACATTTTAAGCGTTTTGAGTTGTGAAATTCCAAGTGCAAGGCCAATGGATGTGAGGACACTGAGTAAGGGCACATATTCCATGGCCCCCATCACAACAAGGGCCAACAAAATTACAGCCATCAAAAGCGAAGCAAAAAGACTGATTTTTAAATAGTTTTTCATCTTAGAGGATTTTAGCCAAGTATTCCATGGCAATAACGGGACTTGCAAGTATAGGTTTCTTTTTATACTGTTCGTCTAACTGATTTACGACTCTAGCCATAGAGGCTTGTGCAAGTACAATGACATCAACACTTTTGGTGAGTTCAATAAGTGCTTCTGAAACTTTTTGATCATGAATTTTCGGCTGGCCACCCATCAAGGCTTCAAAAGCCCCTTCACAAAGTTTTGAGGTGATTTCAACCGCTTTGTTAAGGGCAAGGGCTCTTCTTTTCACCAAATCAGTGGTTGGTTCTAGGGTGGTTGGAAGTGTCGCCACAACCCCTATTTTTGATCCTGAGACCACAGCAACATCTGCCATGGGCTGATCGACTCTAAGCACAGGCACAGCAACCAGACTTTCAGCCAATTCAACAGCCGGACCTACAGACGAACAAGTCACCATGATAAAATCGGCTCCAGCCTCTTCTGCCGAGGCAATATATTGAACCAATCTTTTTTGCGTGTCTGGAGTAAGTTTATTCCTAGCAATGGTGTTTTTTATCAAACTATCATCAACAATATTGATTAGGTTGATGTTTTTGTCACTTAAATATTGCTGTTTTAAGTCTTCGAATAGGGGAACCAATGTGGCTGAGGTGTGAATAAATGCTAAAGTTTTGCTCATATTATTGTGTGTTTTCTATTTTAAGAAGATCAACAAAATAGGTCGCTGCACCCACTTGTCCTCCCTTAATGTTGAGTTGTTTTTGGTGTATTGGATAATTGGGGGCCATTGCTCTACAAATGGGGGCGCCGTTCACAAATGGAGCGATCATTTCAACGGCTTTAATTCCAAGTGTTCTCGCCACATAACTCGAAGTATCTCCTCCGGCAATGACCACTCTTTCAAGGCTTGTTTGGACTAAAATCGCGTTTGCTAAACGGCCCAAGAGACAACCGAATCGCTTTGGAAGTTCATTTTTAATTGTAGCCTCATCCCATTGAGATTCTGCTATCAGATTTTTGAGTAGGGCCACGCGCGGATCTTCTTTTCCTTTGGTCGTATGCACCAAAACACTAAAGCCCTTTTGGAAAAAATTCAAGGCTTCCATCGCCAGCTTTTCGACGGCTTCTTCGGCAATATGGTTGGGTTCGAACAAAAGGGTTGGATTGATCTTTATCTCTTTGAATCCGTTTTTTATTGCATGTTCAATTTGTCTTTCAGTGACAGGACTCATGCTGCCCGAAAGCACAAGTATTTTAGAAGCTGATGCTATCTTTTTATAGGTTTTAGTAGGGCTAAACACGTTGGTGGCGTTCCAATAATCTCCCAAAGCTTTTTGGACTCCCGAGGAGCCCAAAGAAAATAATGGGGATTGGTGTTGGGCACGCTGTTCTAACGCAGTGCCTATGGTTTTCATGTGATCATCGTTTATGCCATCAAAAAAAAGAACCTCCATTTTGTCCGCTTCGAGTTGACTTATTTTAGCGTCGATCTGTGCCTGCGAAGTTTCTAAATCTAACACATCAATAAGTCCCATCTTCAAGTCTGTTTGAAGTTTTAGATGATCCCTTAAATCTCCTACAGTAGCTGGAGTAGCGGGATGCTCTCGCATCGAGGGGTGTTGGTCAATTCTATAAATAGCCCCCTCAGTGCCAATGCCCATCCGAGCAAATAAGTTCCCAAAAGACACATATCTCCCAAGGTGAGGAGCCGGCACCACTATGGGGACCAAAGTTGTGTTGAAGTGTTGTTTTCCACATTCAATAACCACTCCTAAATTGCCAATATCTTTAGAAGAGTCGAACGTAGAGCACAGTTTATAATGTAGGTGTTTGACATTAAGCGTGGCCAAAAAACGAAAGGCCTCATTTAAAACCAGGCGCATAGGCTCTGG
>CAYZFD010000025.1:6286-8113 GCA_964477735.1 uncultured Flavobacteriaceae bacterium | reverse complement strand
TAAGCGTGGCCAAAAAACGAAAGGCCTCATTTAAAACCAGGCGCATAGGCTCTGGTGCCAAAGCCCTTGTGTATCCCGAAATTCCAATGGCGTCATATCCAGACAAAGCATCTATTTCCTCTCGTGATGGGAGGTCTAAAAAAAGAATGGTCTTAAGTCCAGCTTTGGTAAGAAATTCAAGCGCATCTGTCGATCCTGTAAAGTCATCAGCATAAAAGGCGATATGGTAGTTGGTCTGAGGCATCAATTAGACCCAAATTTTTCTACAGACTCTGCAAATACTTTTGAGCTTGCTTTTGTTTCTTCAAGTGTTTTTCCTTCAATGGCCGCTTCCCATGCCGTTTGAATGGATTTTACTCCCGCTGCAGCCCCTGATGGATGGGCCATTATGCCGCCTCCGGCCATATAGAGTAGGTCTGTAGTTTTGGTAAGTTTATAGGTATCAAAAGCTTGGCCTCCCCATTGCCCCGAAGAAACAACTGCTAAAAGGGGTTTGTGGTTTAAAAAAGGTTCTGCACAGGCGTTTATTGAACGAACTACCGAAGCGTCTGATTCCCAAAATTTATTTCTAATCCCATTCACATGCAACTGGTCCACACCGGCCAGGCGCCAATATTTGGCATAAGCAGGAAAATTGATGCCAAGCCAAGGATGTCTGTTCATCATTCCCCACCCATTTCTATGACCGTGTATAGAAAGTTCCCCCAAATCTGTAATCGTTTTTACCCCAGTCCAACCCACAGAATTTAAACTAATCATCGCACAAGTTCCGCCCGCTCTAACAACAGTTTCATAATTCTTGTGCATGGTGGGATAATCTCCGGTGATATTAAAGGCATACATGGGTTTCTTTCCTGTCTTATCAGCAAAAGCGTTAATGGTATTCATAATAACCTCTACTCGCTTTTCGAAAGCTGAGTTTGCTGAGGACCCCAAAAGTTCATCATCCTTTATAAAGTCAATTCCCGCCGTCATTAAGTTCTGAACCATCTCAGCAGTAGCCTCTGGCGTAAGTCCAATACTGGGCTTTATGATTGTGCCAATCATAGGCTTGGAAGCTGATACACCACAAAGCGCTTTGGTGCCTTTAGCCCCAAAAATGGGTCCATTAAAATGTTTTTCAAAAGACGAAGGCAATTCAAAATCATCCAGTTTTAGCCCAGTAAATTGTCGCAATTCATAAAGATTTCCCTGTAAGGTAGAAATCATCATAGGAATATTGTATCCAAAGTTGTCTATTGACCATGAAACACTCACCCGTGCACGTTGATAGTTCGCATGCACAGAGGTTTCGGGCATGCTTGGTTCTTTAGTATGTTCTAACAGTTCAATGTTTTCAATTTGTGCAGCAAACTGCTGTTTTAAATCTGCTGTTTCGCCAGGAACAGAAACAAATGTTCCTGTTGACTGCTCCCCTGCCAATACTTCAGCAACCTTCTCTACTTCGAAGGGTGTTTCAATTAAATAATGGGCAATAATTCTTTCTTTCATCTATCCTGGTTAGAAAAAACATTTAGTCAAAACTTATGTGTTTTTAAACAATTAATGATATAATTTATTTCTCAAAAAAACAAATGAAGAGAGTCTTTGAACGGTTGAAAAAAGTTTTTTAAGCTATAGGGGTTTTCATTATCATTAAAATGACTTGTAAAATGTTGTACTAAGATACATATTCTTTAAATAATTTAATATCAGTTTTTGTTAAATAAACTTAGTCTTCAAGCCATTTAAAAGCAAAAGTTGGGAAGTGATCGTGATCAAAAAGGGTGGCATTGTCCCAATGAGATCCCTGGCCCCAAAGGGTATTGCATTGGGTTGAAACCCAGG
>CAYZFD010000025.1:0-6186 GCA_964477735.1 uncultured Flavobacteriaceae bacterium | reverse complement strand
TTGTCCCAATGAGATCCCTGGCCCCAAAGGGTATTGCATTGGGTTGAAACCCAGGCAGGTTCCCAATAAACCACCCCTTCTCCTCCTGAATCTTTTACCACAACGTCTAACTTTTTCAAAAATTGATATTGCCCTTCTTGGGTTGCGGGAAAGCCCTCTATAAGTGAACCTTCATCTAAAATGTTGTTGGCCGCATCCCCATTTTCCAAGTCGAAAGGGTAGGCCGTTTCCACTATCATAAGTCGCTTTTCGAAATCTTTGATTAGTGATTTTAACGGCGCTAACAATTCATGGGGTTTATATTTCGACCACTTTGGATAATATGAAAGCCCAATCCAATCAAAATCAGTTAGGCCGTTTTTTATGGCTTCGGGAAACCAAGACAACGCGTTTTCAGGTTGAGCTATGTGAAGCATGACCCCTATTGGCTGCTCAATACTTTCTGAAAAATCTCTCACAGCACGTATTCCAGCATTGATAAGCTGAGCGTTTCTTGACCAATCCATGGCTTGATTTGGTTGGGTTTGCATCACCATGGTGTTGATTTCATTTCCCACTTGCACTATGGTTGGAATTAACTTAAAACTATACAATTTTATTAAAGTTTTTTTGGTGTAATTGTAAACAGAATCTTTTAAAGTTTCTAAACTTTCTATGTTCTTCCATGCCTGAGGGATCTCTTGATGTGCAGGATCGGCCCAAGTGTCTGAATAATGAAAATCTAACAAACTAGACATCTTGTTTTCAGAGGCGCGTTGTAGGGTTTTTTTCACATCCTCAAAATTTGAATACTGTGTCCAAGTGGGGTTGTGCCAAAGCCTGACACGAACAAGGTTGGCTCCAGCATTTGAAAAAATATTATAGGGGTTCTGAACCACCCCTTCCTCGTTGTGATAAAGGGCACCACAATCTATCATTTCGTTGACATAAGAAAGATCCACCCCTTTGTAATATACCTCAGCAGAAGGGGTTGTCTTCTCAGAAGACTTGTCTTCAGAAGTATGACTACAGCCTACTAAAAAGATTAAAAAAAGAAGTGATTTTTTCATTCTTTTCCAGGTTGTTTCAGGGTCCAGTTGGTTTTGGCTTTTTCCAAATCGACCATTTCTTTAACTTCCTGTAGCAATTTTTTGGCGTCATAAACAAGGCCGTCTTTGACGGTATATTTAACGCCTCCAACGCGAACTACCTCATTGTCTTCTGTGAGTCTTATTGCCCCTGTGCCATAGAGGACTTTAAAATTGGCTAACGGGTTTTCTTCAACAATCACAAAGTCTGCGAGTTTGCCTATTTGAACAGTTCCTATTTGATCCTCCCAACCAAGAGCTTCAGCACCATTCAGGGTTGCTGCACGAATCACTTCTAAAGGGTGAAATCCTGCTTCCCTAAGAAGTTCTAATTCCCGAACATAAGCAAAACCATAGAGTTGGTAGATAAAACCAGAGTCGGAGCCTGTGGTCACACGGCCTCCCCTGTTTTTGTATTCGTTGACAAAAGTCATCCAAAGTTTGTAGTTTTCTTTCCAGTCAATTTCTTGATCTGTGCCCCAATCATGCCAATAGCTGCCATGAGAAATTTTACTCGGTTCATAGAACTTCCACAAAGAGGGAAGGGTGTAATCTTCGTGCCATTCTGCCCTGCGAGCACGGTGTAGGTCACGATTGGCTTCATAGATGTTAAAAGTGGGGTCTAGGGTAAAATCCAAATCCAACAGTTCTTGCATCACAGCATTCCAGTGATCAGAAAAGGGAGCTGCTGCTTGTTTCCAAAGTTTTCCAGCTTGCTCAAAACGATGTTGCTCGTTTTGGTAGTTGTAGTTTGCAGGGTAATGCTGCACAGTTTGGCTGTCGAAAAGGGCTTCGGGGAGGCCATACCAATGCTCCATGGAAGTAAGGCCAGCACGAGCAGAATGCAATACGTTCCATTGCGCTACACTCATTTGTGCGTGATGGCATGCCGATCCAAGCCCAAGCTTTTTGTTTTCATCTAGAGCAGCAGACATTATTTCGGGGGGTGCACCAAAAAACTTAATGCCATCGGCCCCTTTTTGGGCGTTTGCGCGCACCCAAGTTCGGGCTTGCTGGGGTGTAGTAATGGGTTGACCTTTTAAAGGATCAAAGGTTTTGGAGCTGTGGCCAAACCCTGTATAGGCAAAAATTCGAGGTGCAACAATGGTGTTTTCTGCTGATCTTTTTTTCAAGTCTAAGGTGAATTCTAATCCTCTTCCGCTAGGCTCTCGCACTGTTGTGATGCCATGAGCCATCCACAACTTAAACACATAATCCCAATTGGCTCCTTGAGCCACGCCTCCGATGTGTCCGTGCATGTCAACAAAGCCCGGCAAAAGAAAATGCCCTGTAGCATCAATTTCTCGACCCCCCTCTTTGAGTTGGGGTCTTCTTTTTTCGTTTATAGGAACTCCCGGGTAGCCAACCACCTTTATATCTACAATTCGATTTTGCTCCACCACGATGTCGATAGGACCTTGTGGAGGTGCGCCATTCCCATTAATGAGAGTCACCCCGCGAATAATGAGCTGACTGTAAGGGCCATTAGCTGATGAAGCCATTTGTTGACCTATTAATATAGCGGGGCAAAAAAATAGCCAGAATAAGAAAAACCTCGATTTCATGTATTTTATGTTTATGGTTTTACAAAAAGATACGTCGCTGGCGCAATTCAACGCCATTGTTTCGCATTCCATTTGGTGATCGTTTCGAATTTAGCGTAAATTTTTTACAAAACGCCAAACTTTTACAATCTTTGAGGGTCTAAAAAGCAATTACAATCGATTTGGAAGTTCAAGAATTAGAAATCGTTAAGCATCTGAACAAGCAAAATTATGCGCAAAGTCTCGAGTGCATTGTGGATGCTTACCATGAACTTTTGTACTGGCACATTCGCAAATTGGTTGCCGATCATGAAGATGCCAATGATGCCCTTCAGAACACTTATATTCGGATTTTTAAGGGCTTGCCGAATTTTAAACAACAAAGTTCTTTGAAAACCTGGTCTTATCGAATTGCTTATAACGAAGCACTCAGACTCTTAGAAAGCAAAAACAAGATAAAACCAGATGGTTTTTCTGCCGTAAGCTATTTGGCAACCTTGGAGGCCGACCCCTATTTTAAGACCGAAGAAAGTGAAGCTAAATTTTTGGAACTTCTCCAAACTTTAAAGCCCGTAAATCGTGAGATTTTTTTGATGAAATATCACGATGATTTAACTTTTGAGGAAATTGCTGAGCTAAAGCAAATCAATGTAAACACAGTAAAAACCTCATACTATAATACCCGAAAGTGGATAGAATCAAATGTGGAAACACTCGTAGAATAACCCAAACATGAAAACAATAAAAGACAAACACCAAGCGCTTGGATTCAGGGTTCCGCCTGGATATTTCGAAAGTTCAAAAAAAGAGATGATGGATCGTATATTGGTCAGTGCGCCAACAAAAGTTCGTCATTTAACCCTATCAAAAACTTGGGCTGTTGCTGCTGCCTTTGCGCTTTTGTTCACAGGTGCCTTTATGAATCAATGGCTCACCAGCACCAGCTCTCAGCCCGTGAACACCCACGAAATGCTCATGATAGAGTCTATTACTGTAGAAGATGAAGCTTTTGAGGATTGGTTCGAAGAAAATTATGTCTTAGAAAGTATTTAAATTAAAACTTTTTTTAAAATTAAAGGTCTAAACCACAAACGCTTAATCATGAAAAATTTATTAAAAAATCTTCTTGTGCTGTCTTTACTCTTAATCGGACAGGCCATAATAGCACAGCAGCCAAACCCCTCCACTGAAAAAATCCTAACGACAGAACAACAAGCCCTATTAAAACAACAACGTGCCTTGGTGAAAAAAAATCGCGAAGCATTTAAAAACAGCTTGTCTGCTTCACAGCTTTCAATTTTGGAAGACAAAAGCATTGATCCAAAAGCACGTAGAGAGGCTTTAAGAGTCACACTAACAGATGTGCAAAAAGAATTGCTTCGCGCCAACAACAAAGAAGTTAGAAGCCTTAGAGATGACTTTAGAGCTTCGCTCACTGATACTCAGAAAGAAGCTTTGAAGGAGCGAAAAGAAAACATTAAGGCCCGTCGAAAAAACATGAAAGAACGAAGAGATCAATTGAAAGAAAGAAAAGATAACCTCAAAAGGAGAAAGAATAAGAAAGGTTAATCCTATATTTGTAGAAAATGCCCCCATCTTTTGGGGGTTTTTTCATTTGCTTATGAAACATATTCAAACATTCTTTCTATTGCTGCTCAGTTGGTTTGGATTCTCACAATCAGAAGACGCTCTTGACAGTTTGCTGACCGATTTGTTTGAGGCATCGGAAATCAATATCGAAAGTTTGTTGGCCAATCAATCTCAACACCATTTATATGCCAGTCTGAGTAGTGATGAGCACGTCTATTTTATGGGGCGTGATTTCGACATTGATCAATTTAGCCTTAGCCCTAGCCTATCCTACATAAATGCCTCGAATTTTTTTTTAACGGTTGGTGGCAATTATTATAGTGGTCTAACACCCCAATGGGATGCTTTTACGATGAGTGCTGGGACAAGTATCAAACTCAACAGAAAAAACAATTTGAAACTAAATGTCGGTTACAGCCGTTCTTTTTTCACCGATAACAATGAAGCTTTAAACCCCAATACGCTTTCCTCGAGTTTGCGTTTCCGACACAAAACCCTCCGTCTGGGCTTGGCTGGAGGATGGATGTTTGGCGGAGATGAAACCTACTATTTGTTGCAAAACAACACACTAAACCTGTCTCTTTTTAACACCAATTCTTTCTCCTTGGGACTTCGCCCCGATCTTAGTTTTATGTTCAGCAAACAGTTGATTTCTGAAACTGTGAATGTGCAGGTTTTAAATCGAGTCGTGACACAGACTCTCGAAAAAGAAAACTTTGGACTCATTAATACCCAGCTAGAAATCCCATTAGATCTCGATGTTGGAAATTGGGATTTTGAATTGGCCTATACCTTCAATTTTCCCACACCCATTGAAGGTGAATCTGCAATTCAGTCCAGTGGCTATTGGTCATTTTCATTAGGTTATTTAGTTGGTTTTTAAATCTTTCCGGATTTTTTCTTTTAAAAAACCTTAACTTTGAGTTTATAAATTTAAATCAATTATGGGCGTAGGCGGTATTTTTTTTGGAAGTTTGGCACTATGTGTTGTCCTTTATGCATTGGTGGAAATACATGAGCGTTTGCTCAAATAACGGGCATATCCTGGCAACACTTTGCATTAAAACTTAAGCCCCTTTCTAAGGTTTAAAAGATCTATGCTTAAATTGCCTTGTCGTTAAATACTTTTTATGCAAACCCCCATCAAAGCTTTTTTGTTTGATTTAGATGGTGTTTTTTATGTTTCAAATCAACAAATCGAAGGCGCCAATGCGACCATAGCATTTTTAAAATCTCAAAAAATCCCTTACCGATTTGTAACCAACAACACCCTTTTATCGAGAGAATCTTTGTGTATAAAACTGCAAAAATTGGGACTGAACATCCACGAAACTGAGGTTATAAGTGCCAATTATGCGGGCGTCTTATTCCTTAACAAATTAAAGCCCGCCTCTTGTAAACTGATTTTAAGAGAAGAGGCTAAAGATGATTATAGCCATTTTAAGCAGGTCAGAGCAAAGCCAGAGGTCGTCCTTATTGGTGACATTGACAGAGCTTGGACTTTTGACTTGATGAACGAATTGATGCAAGATGTGCTCCATGGGGCGCAACTGCTAGCCTTGCACAAAGGCCGTTATTTTGAAACCAATAAAGGGTTGCAAATAGATGCTGGTGCTTTCGTAGCAGGTTTAGAATATGTTTGTCGAAAAGAAGCGATTGTGCTTGGAAAACCTTCCCCCGATTTTTTTAAATTGGCCGCAAGCGACTTTCCTCATGATCCCAAGCACATTGCCATGGTGGGTGATGATTTGTATAACGACATAGAGGGTGCCCAAAAAATGGGATATCAAACCATATTGGTAAAAACGGGAAAATATCGTCCAAAGCTGGTTTCCGAAGCCCACATCAAGCCCGATTTTATTATCGAAAGTATTGCAGGTTTTAAAACTTTCCTGAAAAAATTCTAATTTTTTTAATTTAAAAAAATCAAATTGATCTTCAGAATTAAAGATGAGTTTAAGAGACACTTTATAAACAGTTTAATT
>CAYZFD010000024.1:0-27113 GCA_964477735.1 uncultured Flavobacteriaceae bacterium | reverse complement strand
CGCACCTACACCCAGCTTATGCCTCACAAGAAAAATGTGTTTTTCAAAACCATTCGTTCTGTGCACGGGCACGATGCTTTCCTCATGGAATATGAGCAGTTAACGGCTTTGCTGAGTCCAATCTTTAAACAAAATATTTCAATCCCTGTTCAATGAAAGTAACGCTAACCCACCAAAACAACTACCATAGCAGTATCGAAAATCCTAAGGGCTATAAGGTATCGATCGACAACAAATCGGCCACAGAGAATCCTAAAGGCGCAAGCCCAATGGAATTGGTTTTGATGGGTTTGGCAGGTTGTAGCAGTATCGATATCATGTATGTTTTTAACAAACAAAAAATAACTCCTGAGCGTTTCACTATTGACGTTGAAGGACATCGTCTCGAGGATGAAATTCCTGCCATTTTCGACAAAATTCACCTGACCATCACTTTTGAAGGGGATATTCCACCAGCCAAAGCCAAAAGGGCAGTTGATTTGTCATTAAACAAATATTGCTCTGTTTCCAAAATTGTGCGCCAAACCGCTGCCATTTCCTACACCGTCATCTTAAACAACCAAACAATATGAGTAATCATAAATTTGAAACCCAAGCCATTCGCACCCAGCTAGATAGAACAGATTTTTTAGAACATTCTGTGCCGCTCTATCTCACATCCAGTTTTATTTTTGAGGATGCGGAAGATATGCGCGCTTCATTCGCCGAAGAAAAGGAACGCAACATTTACAGCCGTTTCACAAACCCTAATACCACCGAGTTGGTGGAAAAGATTTGCAGGCTTGAAGGTGCCGAAGATGGTTATGCTTTTGCAACCGGGATGGCAGCCGTATTTTCAACTTTTGCAGCGCTACTCAACAGTGGCGATCACATCATTTCGGCGAGATCGGTTTTTGGTTCCACCCACACTTTGTTTACCAAGTTTTTACCCAAATGGAATATTGAAACTTCCTATTTTAAGGTAGATGAAATTCATAAAATAGATGAATTAATTCGCCCCACAACAAAAATTCTATACGCCGAAACCCCCACCAATCCTGGAGTTGATTTGCTCGACTTAGAATTGCTTTCGAATGCGGCTAAAAAGCATGGACTTATTTTGGTCATTGACAATTGTTTTGCAACACCCTACCTACAGCAGCCCATTAAGTTTGGTGCTGACTTGGTCATTCACTCCGCCACCAAAATGATCGATGGACAAGGACGTGTCTTAGGAGGGATTACCGTAGGAAAAAAAGAACTGATCCGTGAAATTTATCTTTTCTCCCGAAACACTGGACCGGCGCTCTCACCCTTTAACGCATGGGTGCTCTCCAAAAGTTTAGAAACCCTAGCTGTGCGCCTAGAAAAACATTGCGAAAATGCCTTGGCTTTAGCACAATTTTTAGAATCACATCCCAAAATAAATTGGGTAAAATATCCCTTTTTACCTTCCCATCCCTCCTACGAAATTGCCAAAAAGCAAATGAAAAAAGGAGGCAATATTGTCACTTTCGAACTAAAAGGAGGTGTGGCCGCTGGACGACGATTTTTAGATGCCATTCAGCTTTGCTCATTGTCGGCCAATTTGGGCGACAGTCGCACCATAGTAACCCATCCTGCCTCAACAACCCACAGCAAACTTTCTGAGCCAGATCGCCTTGAAGTCAATATTACCGATGGCCTTGTGCGTTGCTCTGTTGGGTTGGAGCATTTCGACGACATCAAATCCGATATAGAACAAGCCTTAAACGCCTGTTGATGAAAAGCTTAGAGGACTGTTTGTCGGAAAGAATCTTAATCCTAGATGGGGCCATGGGAACCATGCTTCAGGCCTATCAATTTTCTGAAGTAGATTTCCGTGGAGCGCGATTTAAAGATCATCCCACACCACTTAAAGGAAACAATGACTTGCTTTCACTCACACAGCCCGATGCCATCCGCACCATACACCGTGCCTATTTTGAAGCTGGTGCCGATATTGTTGAAACCAATACTTTTTCGGCCACTTCTATTGCCATGGCTGACTATGGTTTGCAAGAATGGGTTTATGAACTTAATTATGAATCGGCGCGTTTGGCTAAAGAAGTAGCTGATTTTTTCACAAAGAGCAACCCCGAACAACCGCGTTTTGTGGCAGGATCTATTGGTCCAACAAACAAAACCGCTAGCATGTCTCCCAATGTCAACGATCCTGGGTTCCGTGCCGTAAATTTTGATGAGCTCGTTGCGGCCTACACCGAACAAGTCCGTGGGCTAGTGGATGGAGGTGCTGATATATTACTTGTTGAAACCATTTTCGACACCCTGAATGCCAAAGCAGCGTTGTTTGCAATCGATGCTTTCAACGAAACCCAATCAGCCAAAACACCAATAATGGTGAGCGGAACCATCACAGATGCTAGTGGTCGCACTTTATCTGGCCAAACAGTAGAATCTTTCCTGATCTCTGTGTCTCACATTCCACTACTGTCCATTGGGTTAAATTGTGCTTTGGGTGCAGATCAGCTTAAACCCTACATTCAAAGATTGGCAGCCCATACCGATTTGAATATTTCAGTGCACCCCAACGCAGGTTTGCCTAATGAATTTGGAGAATATGACCAATCTCCCGAAGAGATGAATCGGCTTATTAAAAGCTATTTAGATGAAAATTTACTCAATATCGTAGGAGGATGTTGTGGTACCACCCCCAAGCACATTGCTGCTATTGCGGCACTTGCGAAAACCTATTCACCAAGAAAAAACTCTGTTTAATCATGATTTTAGAAGTTGCGCTATTCCATGTAAAAAAGGGTCAGGAACTCGATTTTGAACAACAATATGAAGAAGCCAAAAACTTTTTAGCTTCAGCTAAAGGTTACATTTCTCACGATCTAAGAAGATGTATCGAAGCCCCACACAAATATATTTTATTGGTGAATTGGGAAAGCTTAGAAGATCATACGGTTGGTTTTAGAACATCTGCAGCATTTCAGGAGTGGAGGTCGAGAGTCCATCCTTTTTTTGAATCTTCATTAGTAGAACATTACGCCTAATGCCATACCAACAGCAGAAATATTTGACCCTTTCAGGACTTGAGCCTTTGGTTGTTACACCACAAACAAATTTTGTGAATGTCGGTGAGCGTACCAATGTGACTGGCTCTCGAAAATTTCTGCGACTCATTCAAGAAGAAAAATATGACGAGGCCCTCGAAGTGGCCAAAGAGCAAGTGGAAGGCGGGGCACAAATCATTGACATAAACATGGACGAAGGCATGCTCGATGGGGTTCATGCGATGACTACTTTCTTAAACTTGATCGCTTCCGAGCCCGACATAGCACGTGTTCCTATAATGATCGACAGTTCTAAGTGGGAAATTATTGAAGCTGGACTCAAAGTGGTGCAAGGAAAATGTGTTGTCAACTCCATTAGTCTTAAGGAGGGTGCTGCCACCTTTGTGGAGCAGGCCAAAAAAATTAAGCGCTATGGAGCAG
Organism: uncultured Flavobacteriaceae bacterium; assembly: GCA_964477735.1. Taxonomy (GTDB): domain Bacteria; phylum Bacteroidota; class Bacteroidia; order Flavobacteriales; family Flavobacteriaceae; genus CAYZFD01. Next base: position 23,655 of record CAYZFD010000024.1, on the reverse strand, counting down.
CTGTTATTGTCATGGCTTTTGATGAGGTAGGTCAAGCAGACACCCTACAGCGTAGAATTGACATTTGTCGCCGATCCTATAAAATTTTGGTAGAAGAAGTCGGGTTTCCACCACAAGACATTATTTTTGACCCTAATATTTTTCCAGTTGCTACTGGAATAGAAGCCCATCAAAACAATGCCCTAGATTTTTTTAAAGCCACACAGTGGATTCGCCAAAATCTTCCATTAGCACATGTAAGCGGTGGGGTGAGCAATGTTTCTTTTTCCTTTAGAGGAAATAACAAAGTGCGTGAAGCCATGCATGCAGCCTTTCTATACCATGGCATTCAGCATGGAATGACTATGGGGATTGTTAATCCTTCTCTATTAGAAGTCTATGATGAAATTCCCAAAGACCTTTTAGAGTATGTTGAAGATGTGTTGCTCAACCGAAGAGATGATGCCACAGAACGCCTATTGTCCTATGCCGAAGAAGTTAAGGGGGAAGGGAAAACCGTCCTTAAAGAGAACTTGGCATGGCGCTCAAACGACTTACAAGCCCGCATCACCCATAGTTTAGTGAAGGGAATTGATGTTTTCATCGCGGAAGATGTAGAAGAGGCCAGGCAGTTAGCAAACCGCCCCATTGAAGTTATTGAGGGCTATTTAATGAACGGCATGAACGTGGTGGGAGATTTGTTCGGCAGTGGAAAAATGTTTTTACCGCAAGTAGTGAAATCTGCTCGAGTAATGAAAAAAGCGGTGGCCTACCTTCTGCCATTCATTGAAGCAGATGGAACAGGGGAGCAGCAAAAAGCTGGTAAGATATTATTGGCTACCGTGAAGGGTGATGTCCACGATATTGGTAAAAACATTGTGGGTGTTGTGTTGGGTTGTAACAATTATGATATAATTGATTTGGGCGTGATGGTTCCGCCAGAAAAAATAATTGAAACCGCATTGAAAGAAAATGTTGATATTATTGGGCTTAGTGGCCTCATCACCCCTTCGCTGGATGAAATGGTTTTTTTGGCTAAAGAATTAAATAAAACATCAGCTAACATTCCTTTACTGATTGGTGGTGCCACTACTTCAAGAGCACACACAGCTGTGAAAATAGAGCCTGAATATGCACATTCGGTCGTGCATGTCAATGACGCCTCAAGGGCAGTTACGGTTGTAGGTAATTTGTTGCAAAACGAAGCCTCTGATGCCTACAAGAAAAGCATTCAGGAAGATTATGAAAACTTTAGACTTCAATATGCAGGTCGAAAAAAGCAAAAGACCTACCGATCACTTCTCGAAGCTAGGGCTCACAAGTTTAAGATCGACTGGAAAACAACACCCCCTGTCAAACCAGCCGAAATAGGCGTTCAAGTGATCGAAAATCAAGAACTTTCTGAATTAGAACCCTATATCGATTGGAGTCCGTTTTTTAGGTCATGGGATTTGCACGGGCGTTATCCTGAAATTTTAGGAGATGCGATTGTTGGAGTGCAAGCCACCCAGCTTTTTGAAGATGCCCAACAATTGCTAAAGACCCTTATTCGGGATAAAAAACTAACGGCCAAAGCCGTTTTTGGAATTTTCCCTGCCCAAGCTGTCGAGGATGATATAGAGGTGTATGCCGATGCGCAAAGATCCAAGGTGCAAGCCCGATTTTTGACTTTGCGACAGCAACTTAATAAACGTGAAGATAAGCCCAGTTTTGCCCTAGCCGATTTTATAGCACCCAAAAATGAAGGTATCCCCGATTATGTGGGGTGTTTTTGCGTGACAGCAGGGTTTGGCACCCAAGAGTTGGCTGCAAAATTTGAGTCCGAAAACGATGATTATAACAGCATCATGGTGAAAGCACTTGCCGATCGATTGGCAGAAGCCTTTGCTGAATATTTACATCTAAAAGTGCGCACCCAGCATTGGGGTTATGCCCAAGGAGAAACGCTCGACAACGAAGCGCTCATTCGAGAGCAATATAAAGGCATTCGTCCAGCTCCAGGCTATCCCGCTTGCCCCGACCATTTAGAAAAAATCAGCATTTGGGAACTGTTGAAGGTAGAAGAACGAATTGGAGTTCAACTCACTGAAAGTTTGGCCATGTGGCCAGCCGCCTCGGTTTCGGGCTATTATTTTGCCCACCCCGAAGCACGATATTTTGGCTTAGGAAAAATTACTGAAGACCAGCTCATAGACTATCAAAAACGAAGAAAAATTACACTTGATGAGGCCAAAAAATGGCTGCATCCGGTTTTGAACGATTAAATTATGAAAGTAACAGAACATTTGACACGAGCCGAAGGAAAGACATTATTTTCCTTTGAAATTTTACCCCCCTTAAAGGGTCAAAAAATTCAATCCATTTTTGATGCTATAGACCCTTTGATGGAATTTAAACCACCATTTATTGATGTCACCTATCACCGTGAAGAATATACATTCAAGGAACTTCCAAATGGGCTATTAGACAAAAAAGTGATTCGAAAAAGACCCGGAACTGTGGGTATTTGTGCGGCCATCCAAAACAAATACGGAGTGGATGCGGTGCCTCACATTTTGTGTGGAGGATTTAGTAAAGAAGACACTGAAAATTTTCTAATTGATTTAGGATTTTTAGGAATCGACAATGTTGTTGCGCTTCGTGGAGATGCGGTGAAGTCTGAAACCTATTTTAAACCCGAAAAAGACGGCCATCACTACGCTTCTGAATTGGTGAAGCAAATTTCAGACATGAACCACGGCCGGTATTTAGATGACGAACTCCAAAACACGGCCAATACTGACTTTTGCATAGGGGTTTCGGGCTACCCTGAAAAGCACATGGAGGCACCCAGTTTAAAGAGTGATCTACATTTTTTGAAAAAGAAAATTGAAAATGGAGGTGAATATATCATCACGCAAATGTTTTTTGACAATCAGAAGTTTTTTGACTTTGTTGACCTCTGCCGTGCCGAAGGGATTGATAAACCCATTATTCCAGGCTTAAAACCTTTGTCAACCCACAAACAACTGAACCTCATTCCACATCGGTTTCATGTCGATTTACCCGATGCTTTGGTGAAAGAAGTTATTCAATGCAAAACCAACGATGCTGTTCGCCAAGTGGGTATTGAGTGGTGTATTGCACAAAGTCAAGAATTGGTAGCCAAAGGCGTGCCCTTATTGCATTATTATTCGATGGGAAAATCGGATAATATTCAAAAGGTTGCTAGCGCAGTGTTTTAGAATTCTTAACAATTACATTCTCTATAGGTGTGCTTCGTGCCTAACCTTTCTTAAAAATAGGAAGATTCTGCGGTTTCCTCCTCTATAGCATCAGCCAAATTCGCTGGCGCAAGGCTGTATCTTATGCCTTATTAAACATATTTACTTTGGCACGAGAGTTGACCCTCGCGCCAGTGGGGGCTCCATAAATTTAACAAGAACCAAGAATTGCTTTCTTGCAACTACTCTGTTTTGGTTTCGGCAGGGGCCAAAACTTCTCCTTTAATTTTAAGTGCTACAGTGGGGGTGTCGGCATTGGAATTCACCGTTATGGTTTTTCGTATAGGCCCCACGCGATTGGTGTCATATTTTACTTCAATCACCTCTGAAGCTCCAGGGAGGATGGGTTTTTCAGGTTTTTTAGGGATGGTACAACCACAAGAAGAATACACCTTAGAGATCACAAGAGGTGCATTTCCTGTATTGGTAAAAGTAAAGGTGCGCACACCATCACTTCCTTTATCAATCTGTCCATAATCAATGACATCAGTTTTAAAACTGATTTTGGCCACAGCATCTTGGGCCACCAATGGGCTCGAAAGGAATCCTACAAACAAGGCTAAAACAAAAGTTCTCATATTTTTAAGATTTGATTATTACGTAAAAGTAGGCAAATTCTATGTTTTCTGCAAAGGGTTTCACTTTTAAAATCCTGTTAAGTTGCCTACTTTTGCAAAGCTTATACACAAAAATGAGGCCAAAACATGAGTCTAGCGAAAAATTTTGATCCAAAATCTGTTGAATCCAAATGGTATGACTATTGGATGGAAAACGCTTTTTTTCGGTCAATACCAGATGAAAGAAAGCCCTACACCATAGTGATTCCTCCTCCAAACGTCACAGGGATTTTGCATATGGGTCACATGCTCAACAACACCATTCAGGATGTGTTGATTCGTCGTGCTCGCATGTTGGGCTTCAATGCCTGTTGGGTTCCAGGAACCGATCATGCCTCGATTGCCACCGAAGCCAAAGTAGTTCACAAACTCAAAGCGCAGGGTATCGACAAAAAATCGTTGACCAGAGAAGCTTTTTTGGAACATGCATGGGCTTGGACACACGAACATGGTGGCATCATTCTCGAACAACTCAAAAAACTGGGCTGTTCATGTGATTGGGACCGTACCTGCTTTACCATGGACGACGCCTTGTCTGAATCTGTCATTCAAGTGTTTGTTGATCTCTTTGAAAAAGGTCTTATTTACAAAGGCTATCGCATGGTAAATTGGGATCCCGAAGCCCAAACCACACTCTCTGACGAGGAGGTGATCTATGAAGAACGCTCGGGACATCTTTTTCATATCCGTTATAAAATAGAAGACAGCAACGACTATGTTACCATAGCCACAACCCGACCCGAAACCCTTTTGGGTGATACGGCTATTGCTGTACACCCCGATGACGAAAGATATCATGCCCTCCATCAAAAAAGGGTTATAGTGCCGTTGGCCAATCGGTCGATTCCCATCATCACAGATCCCTATGTTGATCCAGAGTTCGGAACAGGTTGTTTAAAAATCACCCCTGCTCACGACCCTAACGATAAGGTGCTCGGCGAAAAATATCAACTTGATTTTATCGATATTTTTAATCCCGATGGCTCCCTCAACCAACATGGTTTGCAGTTTGAGGGGATGGATCGATTCGAAGCCAGAACAGAAATTAGAAAAGCTCTAGAATCGATGGGGGCGCTCATTAAAAAAGAAGCCCACCTTCACAAAGTAGGCACCTCAGAGCGCACCAAAGCTGTGATTGAACCTCGCGTTTCAGAGCAGTGGTTTTTAAAGATGGAAGATATCACCAAGCCAGCACTTGCTGCGGTGATGGAGCAAGAAACGGTTAGACTCTTTCCTTCAAAATTTAAAAACACTTACAATCATTGGCTCGAAAATATTCGTGATTGGAATATTTCTCGACAATTGTGGTGGGGTCAACAAATCCCTGCCTATTATTACGGAAGTGGAAGTACGGATTTTGTAGTGGCCAAAACCAAGGCAGAGGCACTTCAAAAAGCAAGAAAACAAACAAACAACCAGGCGCTTAGCGAAACCGATCTCACTCAAGACCCCGACACCCTAGACACTTGGTTTTCATCTTGGTTGTGGCCGATGAGTGTTTTTGATGGCATCCGAAACCCTAACAATCCTGATTTTCAATATTATTACCCAACCGCCGACTTGGTCACAGGGCCCGACATCTTGTTTTTTTGGGTGGCCCGGATGATCATAGCAGGTTTTACCTTTGCAGATCAAAAGCCTTTTAATAATGTCTATTTGACGGGTTTGGTGCGTGACAAACAAGGTCGAAAAATGTCGAAGCAATTGGGCAATTCACCCGATGCACTTCAGCTAATAGAAAATTTTGGCGCTGATGGGGTAAGGGTAGGCTTGTTGCTCAGCACTTCTGCAGGAAATGATTTGTTGTTTGATGAAAGTCTATGCCAGCAAGGCAAAAACTTTGCCAACAAGATTTGGAATGCACTCCGTTTAATGGACAGTTGGGAGCAAGGAGACAAGCTTGCACAAACCACAGAAATGGAAGCACTGGATTGGTTTGAGAATCGGGTTCAAATTGCTTTGACAGAAATTGAAGATCATTTCGAAAAATATCGTATTTCAGATGCCTTGATGGTGACCTACAAATTGGTGTGGGATGACTTTTGCTCTTGGCTTTTAGAAATTGTCAAGCCGCCTTTTGGTGAGGCCATTGATCGAAAAGTATTTGGCAGGTTAAAGGCTAATTTTGAAAATATATTGAAGCTGCTACACCCCTTCATGCCCTTTTTAACAGAAGAGGTTTGGCATGCGCTCGAAAAACGCAACACCACTGATGCACTTATGATTTCTGCGTGGCCTAAACGCTCTGGTACTGATGCCAAAATGGAGGCAGATTTTGAATATGCCAAAAAAGTGGTAACGGCCGTGAGAGCCCTTCGTAAAGAAAAAAATATTCCTTTTAAGACGGCTTTACAGCTGTTTCATACAGATGCTTCATTCCAACTTTCTTTTGCCACTTGCATTCAGAAGTTAACTCACATTGACACTATAGCGTTTGTGGATGAAAAGCCTCAGGCTTGTGTTAGTTTTAGGGTTGACACTCAAGAATTTTTAGTGCCCATACAAGCTGAAGATCTTGCCACTGAACGAATAAAAATTCAAGAAGAATTGGCCTATGCCAAAGGTTTTTTAAGAGGAGTTCAGGCTAAATTAAGCAATGCAAGATTTGTTGATAATGCTCCAGAACAAGTGGTAGCCGTTGAGCGAAAAAAGGAAGCAGATACGCTTGAGAAAATCAAAATATTAGAAGAAAGTTTGGCTACCTTAGGGGGCTAGGCTTTTCCAAAATAGTCTGATGTCAGCTTCACATAAGCTTTTTTGGCTTCTTCAATGCTGATGTTCCCTACCTGTAGCAGTGCATTTGATTTAAAGCCATTGATGAGCGGTTTTTTGCTTGCAGGATGGTTCGAATCTAGTGTGGCTTTTTTGTAGTAGGCATACAATTTGAGTAATACGTCTGCTTGAATGGGTTTTTGGTAATTGTTGACCAAACGCACAGCCTCTTTAAATTTCTGATCTAGTGTGTTCATTTTTTTGCAATACAATCAATACCGCCTACAACTTTCTGGTGAAGTTTCACGTCGATTTTGGTTCCCAATGGGAGAAACAAATCTACTCTGGAGCCAAATTTAATAAAGCCCGCATCGGCGCCTTGTTGGGCTTGGTCACCCACTTGAGCATAGTTGACAATTCTCTTGGCAAGGGCGCCCGCTATTTGTCGATAGAGCACCTGTCCGAAATGTTCGTTTTCGATCACAACGGTTGTGCGTTCGTTTTCTTCAGAAGATTTTGGATGCCATGCCACCAAATATTTTCCGGGGTGATATTTGCTAAACACCACTTTTCCATTGAGGGCATAGCGTGTTACATGTACGTTTAAGGGTGACATGAATATGGAAACCTGAATCCTTTTGTCTTTAAAATATTCTTTTTCAAAAACCTCTTCGATCACAACTACCTTTCCATCCACGGGAGCTAAAACACTGTTGTTGTTGGGGATGGTTTTTCGTTTCGGATTTCGAAAAAATTGTAAAATGAGCACAAGAAAAATCAAGGCCACAGCTTGAGTTGCCCACTTTAGACTATTCACACTTATCCAATAATCAGCTGCAACAGCTAGCAAAGCCGTTGCTAAAAAGCTTAGGGCGATAATTTTGTATCCTTCTTTATGAAACATTTAAAAACACATAAAATAATAGAAAACCAAAAGGTGCCGCAAATATAATACTATCCATGCGATCATAGAGCCCTCCATGTCCTGGTAAAATTTTTCCACTGTCTTTAACGCCAGCTGTTCGTTTAAATTTCGATTGCACCAAGTCGCCAAGTGCCCCTAATACGCTGACAAAAAATGACAAAAACAACCATTGGAAAAGAGATAGAAATTCGAATTGATATGAAAACAGAAAGCCTAGAAAAGTGGCCACAAACCAACCACCAACAAAGCCTTCCACTGTTTTTTTTGGGGAAACTGAGGATAAAAGGGGTCTTTTTCCAAATTTCTTTCCAAATAGGTAGGCGAAGGAATCGGTGGTCCAAATGATCATTAGAAAACTTAAAATTAGAAAGGGTTCATAGTTTGGTATCAGATGTGGAATTTTTACCAATATAAATAGTGATCCAACGATATAAAAAAGGGAAATGAGTGTGGTGGATTTTCTGTTTAAAACGATACGTTTTTGGGTGATTAATGATAAGCCTAAAAAGCCATTAACACATAAGCTCAACATTAAAACAATCCCCACCAACACATTTGGGCTTGGCATTAAGTTGGCGGCTATGATTAGTAGGGGAAAAGCCAAAAAAAGAAGCCATTGGGATCCTGGCTGAAGTCGGTGAAACTCATGCACAATGATCCATGAGGCCAGACATATGAGTCCAGTGAAATACCAAGAGCCCAAGAAAAGTGCAACAAGCAACAAAGCCACATAGCCCAATCCCGTCAAGGTTCTTGTCATAAATTCTCCCATATTATAAATCTTCTAATAGGATTAAATAAAGGTTTTTTGTGCTACTTCCATAGCTTAAAAAATTGTCTTCTTGTTCTTCTTTCTCAAAATGCTTTATGTTGGTAATGTTTGATGGAATGTTGTTGGGATATTGATGTTTGATGCCAGAAAGGCCTTGACTTAGAGAATCTACAAGCTGGCTGGTAGTAGCATATATCACAAAATTTCTGGGTAAATCGGCAAGTTTATAGGTTTTAATTTGATTTGCACTAATAAGGATTCCTCCAGTTTGGGCTACTAAATATTCACAACCAGCAAGAAAAAGCGTGGCATTTAAGTTAGATTTTGTTGGCTTAATGGCTTGTTTTTCAAAATGCTTAGTAAGCGCATCGCTAAAACAGAGCGTTTCGGGATTTTCCCAGTTATTTTCTTCTAAGATGGATTGAAAAGCGTCAAAAGCCTCTTCGGTGGTTTCGCAATACAAGAATTTCCCACCATTGTTTGTGAACTGAACCGTAAACTGCTCTTCTATTGGTGCTGACTCCGAAGGCATATATTTACTGCGTTTTTCTTCCTCAACTTTTTCAGCCGATTCAACACCCAGTAATTTCTTAAAAAAACGCTTCACGTCGCTCGATCCTAGTCCAGCGTAAAGATAAAAAACTTTGTGGGATTCAAGCGCTTAGGATTCTTTGGGTTTTTCCTCCTTATTGAGAACGGTTTCACTGGGCTGAGAAACCTCCTCGGATTCTTTTTCAAAGGGTCTCTTTCCAAAAATTCGCTCCAAATCATCTTTAAAAATCACTTCGTGTTTGAGCAAATATTCTGCCAATTCGGTGAGTTTGTCCTTGTGGGTGGAGAGCACATCCAAGGCTCTTTGGTATTGTGATTCAACGATGTTTGAGATTTCCTTGTCAATGATTTGAGCAGTGTCTTCGCTATAGGGCTTAGAGAAAGTGAAATCGCTTTGTCCTGTGGAGTCATAATAGGTGAGGTTCCCAATTTTTTCATTCAACCCATAAACCGTTACCATGGCTCTGGCCTGGCGCGTAACTTTTTCTAAATCACTTAAAGCACCTGTAGATATTTTATCAAAAATAACTTTCTCTGCCGCGCGCCCTCCTAGGGTTGCGCACATTTCGTCTAACATTTGCTCGGTTCGAACAATTTGTCTTTCTTCTGGGAGATACCAAGCAGCCCCCAAGGATTGCCCTCTAGGCACGATCGTAACCTTAACCAGTGGTGCTGCGTGTTCAAGCATCCAACTCACTGTGGCATGTCCAGCTTCGTGATAGGCAATGGTTTTCTTTTCGTTTGGGGTAATGATTTTATTCTTTTTTTCCAATCCCCCCACAATTCGATCCACGGCATCTAGAAAGTCTTGACGCTCTACGGCTTTTTTGTTGTTTCGGGCGGCAATGAGCGCGGCTTCATTACAGATGTTGGCAATGTCGGCACCAGAAAATCCAGGAGTTTGTTTGGCCAAAAAATCTAAATCTAAACCTTTTTTGATTTTGATGGGTTTTAGGTGAACCTCAAAAATCTCTTTTCGTTCTCTAAGATCAGGCAAGTCCACATAGATTTGGCGATCAAAACGACCAGCACGCATAAGCGCTTTGTCTAATATGTCTGCTCGGTTTGTGGCAGCCATTACAATCACGTTAGTGTTTGTGCCAAAACCGTCCATTTCTGTGAGCAATTGATTAAGCGTATTTTCTCTTTCGTCATTAGAGCCTGTCATGTTGTTTTTCCCTCTAGCGCGACCAATGGCATCGATTTCGTCTATAAAAATAATGGCAGGTGATTTGTCTTTGGCTTGTTTAAACAAATCACGCACTCTTGAAGCACCCACGCCTACAAACATTTCCACAAAATCTGAACCTGAAAGTGAAAAAAATGGCACTTTGGCTTCGCCTGCTACGGCTTTGGCTAACAAGGTTTTTCCTGTACCCGGCATGCCCACGAGCAAAGCTCCTTTGGGAATTTTACCGCCTAGCACAGTATATTTTTCTGGATTTTTCAAAAAATCTACGATCTCTTGAACTTCTTCCTTAGCACCCTCAAGTCCGGCTACATCTTTAAAGGTGACTTTTACGTCTGTTTTTTCGTCAAAAAGTTTGGCTTTAGATTTTCCAATATTGAAAATCTGACCACCAGGACCTCCACCGCCTCCAGCAGACATACGTCGCATTATAAAAATCCAAATACCGATGATGAGAATGAGGGGTAAGAAGTTGATAAAAACATCAAACCAACGACTTTCAATCGTCTTAAAATCATAGTCGAACGCCACCCCATTTTTTTCGGCAGCTTCTAATTTTTTTTGAAAAAGTTCCAAGTTTCCAACTTCAAATTGGTAGTGGGGGCCCTTCACATTGGCATGGCCAAAGATGTTGGTCTTGTGAGCAGGCTTGTGTTCAGGCTTGTCATAGGCTTGGGAAGTTAAGGTGACCTGAGCCAAATTTTTGTTGATGACCAGCACCTTGCTAATATCCCCTGAATTGAGGTATCGTTCAAAAGTGGAAATGTTGATTTGTTGCCCATCCTCCATAGCCTCGCTATCGTTGAAAAAAGACATGCCAATGAAAAATAAGGCAATGCTGGCATATAGCCAATAGCTACTAATCTTGGGGGAAGGTGTTTTTTCTTTTTTTGCCATTTTTTTAATAATTAGAGGCAATGAGTGTTGACTTGGCGTCACCCCATAAAGCCTCAATGTCATAGTATTCTCTAATGTGTTTTTGGAAAACGTGTACCACTACATCCACATAGTCAATGAGCACCCATTCACAGTTGTCTAAGCCTTCAACATGCCATGGTTTTTCTTTGAGAGCCTTGCTGACTTTCTTTTGAACAGAACTTGTGATGGCATTCACTTGCGTATTTGAATTTCCGGTGCAAATCACAAAATACTGACAAACTGTATTTTCAATTTCACGCAGATCTAGAATAGTGATGTCAGCGCCTTTAACATCTTCAATTCCACGAATCAATTCCGTTAAAAGGGCATCCGTTGCGTTTTTTTTTGTCATGCAGTCTGCTTGTTTGGGCAAATTTACCAATTTTTAAGCTCAAAACCTTTGTTTCATGTAGTTTTGTAGGCATGGAGATAATCAAACTTGATGCCACGGCATCGACCAATGATTTTTTAAAAAATTGGTATGCCAAAAACCCCTCGACTTCGACTGTTGTTGCTTGGACACTAAATCAGACTGATGGTAGGGGGCAACGTGGAAATCGTTGGGAATCGGAACCCTATAAAAACCTAACCTTCTCTGTTGGATTTCCTTTTTCTGATCTCGAAGCCTCAAGTTGGTTTTTGTTGCATCAAGCAACAGCTTTGGCCATTTTAGAGGTACTAAATTCTCTCAAAATTCCTGCTTGTAAGATTAAATGGCCAAACGACATTTTGTCAGTTGATAGAAAAATTGGAGGTGTTTTAATCGAAACGACCACTAGAGGTCCGAAAATAAGTTTGGCCATAGTGGGGGTCGGAATGAATGTTAACCAAGATTATTTTGAAGACTTACCCCGCGCCAGCTCCTTATTTTTAGAAACTGGGAAAACTTATGATTTAAACCAATTATTAAACGAAATTCTAAACGCTTTAAAGCGTCGCTTTGAGCAGCTGAGTCTTGGTGAAAGTTTTTTAAGTTCATATAATGAACATTTGTTCGGGCTGGGAAAAACTCATCAGTTTATAGATGCAAAATCAAATGTTTTTGAGGGTAAAATTATGGGTGTAGATGCTGAAGGTCGGTTGAAGATTGATTGTGGTTTGAGTGGGGTTTTAACTGCTGATTTTCAATCCGTTAAAATGATGCTTTAATGCAATTTACTTAGGTTTTCAGCCAAGCTTTGAAGAAAATTGTTGATGGGTTTCTTAATCATCATTTCCATCATGGGGTTGAATGTGCCTTCAAAATCTAGACGCACTCGACAGTTAGAAACGCCTTCTTCTGCAATGTGACCCACCAGTTCGAAAGGCAGCTTTCCTTCATCAGATTTTAAAACAATTTTGGAATAAGGAATTTGCTCACCGATCACCAAAATTATTTCGGGCATGCCTTTTAATGCAAATAAAAACCGATTAGAATCGAGCACTTCGAATTTGCTTAACTGGTTGGGCATGAGTGATTTGTATTTTTCAGGCGCATTCAGCAAACCAAAGAGCTCTTCGGCAGTGATAGATAGCGTCACCTCTGGACTAGACAATTTCATAGTTTAGTTATCGTTAAAATTAAGGTTTCCATTGGCTTGGATCTTGACGCCATGTGCTCAAAACACCCAATTCTTTTTCGGAAATGTAGTGAAATTCCAGTGCTTGTTGAAGCAGGGTCTCGTAGTTGCTTAGCGTGTGGAGTTCCACTTGTGCTTTGTCAAAATTTTGATCTGCTTTTTCAAAACCATAAGTAAACACAGCGAGCATACCCTTTACATGAATTTCCTCATCTCTGAGTGCTTTTACAGCTTGCAAGCTACTTCCGCCAGTGCTGATAAGGTCCTCGATGACCACAACTTGCTGATTTTTTTCAAGATACCCTTCTATCTGATTTTGACGTCCATGTTTTTTGGGTTCGGGTCTCACATAGGCAAAAGGCAGGTTGAGATATTCTGCCACCAAAACCCCCACGCCGATGGCACCAGTGGCTACGCCAACTATGGCGTCGGGACGGCCATAAATTTCTTCTACTTGCTTAGCCAATTGCTCACGAATGTAGTTTCGAATGGGAGGAAATGAAAGTAAAATGCGGTTGTCACAATAAATGGGGGACTTCCACCCACTAGCCCATGTAAAAGGATTTTTTGGACTCAATTTTATTGCATTAATTTGCAATAAGAGTTCGGCCGATTTTTTGGCGGTCTCTTTGTTTAGAATCATACCGCAAATGTACAATGTTTTTGTAAATGAGTGTGTGTTAATCTTGACCACTCAGCCGCCAGTTGGAGATCAATACTTCGTTTTCGAACTTAAAGCATTTAAACTCACCAAAGTTTTGCGGCTATTTAAAAAAGGGAAAACCAAAAAAGTTTATTTAGTTCATAAAAATCATGATAAACTGCTCCCTCTTTTTTACAAAAAAATAAGCGTTGTGCAAGCCGCAGGTGGTATTGTTCGGAATAGCCAAGGCAAGTTGTTGTTTATTTTTCGAAAAGGAAAATGGGATTTGCCTAAAGGAAAAGTTGATAAAGGGGAAAACCTAGAAGAAACTGCTTTACGTGAGGTTCAAGAAGAAACGGGAGTTGAAGGGTTACTCATTACTGGAAAGGCCCCCATCACCTATCATATATTCAAGAGAAATTACCGCATACGCCTTAAAGAAACGCATTGGTACTTTATGACAACATCTTCAAATAAAAAATTAATCCCAGAGTCTAGGGAGGGCATTGTGAAGGCCAAGTGGAAGGGTGTGAAAAAAACCAAAAAAGCTTTAAAAAATTCCTATGCCAACATTGCAAATTTGTTGGCAGCAGTAGAATAAGCAACTGCCAATCAAATCTTGCTATAAAATTTTACTCACTGCCAATTTCCAACAAATAAGCAGCGAGCTTATTGGGCTGTGAAAAATTAGGCGTATGACTACTGTTCAAGGTATAGGATTGAACCACATTGCCTGTGTACATGGCGCGTTGAACTTCAATTGGAATGGCACGATCTTCAGTACATTCAATATAATATTTTGGAATTGAGCCCCAGTTTGCCTCCGAAACTTCTAATCGATAGGCGAGGGGTGCTGCAGGTTCGGGCACTATGTTTCCTTTCACAGCATTAAAACTTTCAATAGGCACGTCATGTGCAAAAGCACTGTGAATGGCTTCGGGTTTCACCATGGCGTAGGTTTTGTCTTCAGACAAATAAAAATTTTCTACTGCCTCGGAGCCTGAAACCCCTTGTACAGCCTCGAAAAATGAGCCCCCTTTTCCGAGTAGGAATGCGGCTACATAAACCAGTTTGCTTATTTTTTTTGGACGTAATTCTGCCACGCGACTCACAGTGATGCCGTTAAAACTATGCCCCACTAAAACTACGGGTCCTTCAATGCTATCAATAAGACTCAGCAGGGTTTCAACATAAGATTCCATAGAAATGTCTCCAGGTGTGGTTTTGTCTTGGCCATGACCTTGAAGGTCTGGGGTGTAAACGTTGTGGCCCTTTTCTGCTATGATGGGTTTCACGGCATCCCATTGCCATCCACCCAGCCAAGCGGAGTGTACCAATACATAGTTTTGCTTTTTTTTCATAGGTTTTTGTTTTTTTGAAGTTGTACAAGCAGTGGTAAACATGAGGAGGATCAGAGCAGATCCTGTTAAAAAACGACGCATAACATTAGGTTTTAAGGTTAAATCGATGACTAAGATAAGAGGGAATTTTATGGGATAAAAAATGAAATGACCTGAAGAGGACAACTTTTCGATAAAGCGTTGAAATTTATCGACTAAAGGCAAAAAACTTACCAATATGCTTTATCAAAAAAACTATAGACTTACGGTAGGTGGCACCAGCAAGGTGTAGTCACCCTTGTTGCGAATGAGTTCCCGAACAATACTGCTGCTGATGTAGGAGGTTTGTGCAGAGGTCAGTAAAAAAACAGTCTCTATAGATGAAAGTTTTCGATTGACGCGTGCAATGGATTTTTCAAATTCAAAGTCTCCATTATTTCTAATCCCTCTCAAAATAAATTCTGCATTCATTTTTTGGCAGAATTGAACAGTCAAGCCTTCGTATGGTCGTACGATTACTTTGGGGTTATTAGAAAATGTGTTTTCGATAAACATGATGCGTTGTTCAAGAGAAAACATACAAGATTTTTCGCTGTTCAGTCCAATACCCACAACAATTTCATCGAAGAGCTCAAGACCCCTTTGCAAAATATCGAGGTGACCCAAGGTAAAAGGGTCAAATGTTCCAGGAAATAAGGCGCGTTTCATGCTTCAAAAGTAAGGATTTTGTATGGCTTCTTCAATGGCGTCATCAAATACATCAGACAAAAGCCATCCGTCATGAGCCAATTGCTGTGGCAGCAAACTGGCAGCTGTGAGTCCAGGCACCGTATTGATTTCAAGAAAATGCGGAATATCGCCTACAAAAATAAACTCACTTCTGCTAAAACCACGCATTTGTAGTCCTTCATAGACTTTTTTGGCCATAGTTTGAAGGGTTTTGAGTTGCGATTCTGAAATTCTAGCCGGAGTGATTTCTTCGGATTTCCCCAAATATTTAGCCTCATAATCAAAAAAATCATTGGAACTCACAATTTCAGTGGGACTCAACACTTGAACCTTTCCTCTATGGGTTATGACCCCAATGGAAACCTCAACACCTTCTAAAAAGGATTCGATGAGCACTGCACTATCTTCTTCAAAAGCGTGCGCAATGGCGGTCTCTAGCTCGTCTTTGTCATAAACCTTAAATACACCATAACTGCTTCCAGCACTATTTGCTTTCACAAAGCAAGGCAGTCCCACTTTGGCGATGATGATTTCACTGCTTAGATCGTCTCCTTTTTCAAGAAAAACTGATCTAGCACATGGAATATTAAGCGGTGCCAAAGCGGCAATGCAATTTCTTTTATGAAACGTCAGCGCCGACACTTGTGCGCTACATCCTGTATAAGGAATTTTAAGCTTGTTGAGGTAGGTTTGCAGTTGTCCATTTTCACCAGGCGCACCATGAATGGCATTAAAAACGACATCAAATTGAATTTTCCCTTGAGGAAGGAGTGCTGTGAAGTCTTCTTTGTTTATGGGGTATTCTTTTTCCTCAAAAAGGCAAACCCACCTGTCGGAGAGTAGGTGCAATTCAAAAACATGGTAGAGGGAAGTGTTTAAGTGTTTGATGACGGTGGCGCCACTCATAAGTGAAATTTTATATTCACTAGAATAACCCCCCATCACCACTGCTACATTTTTCATGATTAGCCTATTGTAGGGATCAAAAATATCATTTTTTTAAAGCTGTTCACCCATTTTTGTTTTTATATCTTTGTATAAATATCCAATTTATGGGGTTGCTCCGCTTTCTTTTTAGTAAAATCTTTTTTCGCCAGCTGCTGCTTGCTGGCATTTTAACATGTGTTTTGGTTTTAGGGGTTTTATATGCCCTTAAATTATTGACAAAACACAACCAATTTGTTGAAGTTCCAGATCTAACTCGAATGGAAATTTCAGCTGTTGAAACAAAATTAGATGAAATTTCCTTGCGTTATGAAGTGGTCGATTCGGTTAATTACAACCCTGCATTTCCCAAATTTTCGGTGATTGAGCAAAATCCAGAAGCCAAAGAAAAGGTAAAAGAAGACAGGATTATTTATCTAACCCTCAATCCCGCCGGTTATAGAAAAGTGCCTCTGCCAAACCTCATACAACTCACCAAGCGAAATGCCACTTCGATGTTGAGCGCCATGGGTTTAGCCTTAGGCGAAATCACTTACATGGACAATATTGGTAAGGATATGGTTTTGCAGGTACGCTATAAGAACCGACCCATAGTTGCGGGGACTTTAGTGCCGAAAACCGCCAAAGTGGATTTGGTTTTAGGAAATGGAAATGCATCACGATAAACTTCCGATGGAATCAGAAAATTTTATGGATGAGCAAGAAGGCCTTTTTGAGCATTTTGCCTTTACGGCCGACAAAGGCCAAGTACCCTTGCGAGTCGATAAATATTTGATGAATCGGATAGAAAATGCTACCCGAAACAAAATTCAACAAGCCGCTAAAAATCAAAGTATTTTTGTAAATGATCAGCCAGTAAAATCAAATTACAAAGTAAAAGGTGGTGATGTTGTGAAAGTCATGTTTGAGCATCCTCCTTACGAAAATTTACTGGTTCCCGAAGACCTTCCACTAGAAATCGTATTTGAAGACGATGTGTTGTTGGTGGTGAACAAGCCAGCAGGTATGGTAGTACATCCAGGACATGGCAATTATTCTGGAACCTTATTAAATGCCTTGGTATATCATTTTTCAAAACTGCCTACCAATAGCAATGGGCGACCAGGTTTGGTGCATCGCATAGACAAAGACACCAGTGGTCTTTTGGTGATTGCCAAAACCGAATTTGCCATGACACAACTGGCCAAACAGTTTTTTGATAAAACAACCAAGCGCGAATATTGGGCATTGATTTGGGGAGAGCCCGAAGCTGAGGGCACTATTGAAGGGCACTTGGGCAGAGATCCTAAAAACCGCCTCTTGATGTCGGTTTTCCCCAACGGCGAACAGGGCAAAGAAGCAGTGACTCATTATAAGGTTTTGGAACGTTTTGGTTACGTTACGCTATTGAGTTGTCGCCTCGAAACAGGCAGAACCCATCAAATTCGTGCACATATGCGTTATTTGGGTCACCCTCTTTTTAATGATGCGCGCTATGGAGGTGATGCCATACTCAAGGGAACCACATTCACCAAATACAAACAATTTGTAGAAAACTGCTTCAAGATTTTGCCTCGACAAGCCTTGCATGCAAAAAGCTTAGGATTTTTGCACCCCATTTCGGGAAAAGAAATGTTTTTTGAATCTGAAATTCCTGCTGATTTTCAGCAAGCTATAGAAAAGTGGCGGCAGTATGCCTTGCATAAACAACTCCAATAGTTATATCATAAATCTCAATAAAATGAGGTTGTAATTTTCCTGTTGTCAGTTTAAATTTGAAAATAAATCATTTAAGGAAAGTTCAGTTTAAATTTTAAAACTTTAAAAAAAATAAAAATGAAAATCATTGTCTCCCCTGCAAAATCTTTAAACTTCGACTGCTCATTCCCAAAATTTACACCTTCGCAACCCGTTTTTTTAGACGAAGCAGCTCAATTGATGGATGATTTACGTCAAAAGAAACCGGCCCAACTTAAATCCTTGATGCACATTTCAGATAAGCTGGCTGAACTAAACTGGACACGAAACCAGTCTTTTACAACACCTTTCACAACCGATAATGCCCGGCCAGCAGTTTACACTTTTGACGGGGATGTTTACTCCGGCTTAGATGTTCAAACCCTCCCAGAGGAAAAAATTCCGCTGATGCAAAAACGTTTGCGAATCCTTTCTGGGCTATATGGACTACTCAAGCCACTCGACCTTATGCAAGCCTATAGACTAGAAATGGGAACATCTTTCGGTATTGGAAAAGCCAAAAATCTTTATGCTTTTTGGCAATCAAAACTCACAGATAAACTCAATGAGGAACTCAATGACCAAAGCGTATTGGTTAATTTAGCCAGTCAGGAATATTTTAAGGCTATCGATAGCCATTCGATTAAGGCACCTGTGGTCTCACCAGTTTTTAAAGATTTTAAAAACGGAAAACTGAAAATTATTTCCTTTTTTGCGAAAAAAGCCAGAGGCAGAATGGCGCGTTATATTTTAGACAATAATATTGAAACTGCTGAGGGACTTCTAGGTTTTGATTATGATGGCTATCTTTTCAGTGAAGCCGAAACCCTCGACCCCTTAGCACCTGTTTTTATTCGCTAGAAGGGTTCAATTTTTTCTTGCGCTTGTTTTTCTTGTTAGGTCTTCTGACACCAAAAGTTTTGTTCACGATTTTTCCACGACGTGTTTTTAAATCTCCTTTTCCCATAAGTAGTAGTATTTAGATTATTGGTTGAATGTTAAATGCCTCTCTACACCTGTATGTGAAAGTGGTTTTTAGGCGTAAAGAATTAGATTTTAGTAGGTTTTTCATTGTAATGAAGCAACAGATTTGGGTATGTTTCTTTTACGAATATAGAAAAATTTACTTACACTCTAAATTAGAGAGTGCTTTCAAAAAGACTTTTATTTTTATTAAATATCGGGCTCTCAATAGCCAAAAAGTCCAAAATAGAATGAAAAACATGATGCTGGGAGACTTCCTCCTCAGGTCTAAGTGTTTTGCTGTTGTCTGAAAGCCACACAAGAAATGGAATTTCGAGCTGCTCTTGGGGGGCCATGCTGGCTGGAATTCCATGCATATAAAGGTTGTTTTCTCCCAATGATTCACCGTGATCAGAAACAAAAAACATGCTGCTGTTATATCCGTTAAGTGCTTTCAGTTGTTCAATGAGTTTAGCCAAAATATAGTCTGTATAAACAATGGTGTTGTCATAGGCATTGATTAATTCTTCTTGAGTGCAATTGTTCAGTTCAACACTTTCACAAACTGGAGAGAATTTTTTAAACTGTGGTGGATATTTTTTAAAATAGGTTGGGCCATGGCTAGTGCTGGTGTGTAAAACCACCAAGACTTTACTTTTTTCACTGGCCAGTATTTGTTCGTTTAAGCGATTAAGCAGAAGTTCGTCATAGTCGCAATTGTCACCTTCACACATTTTTTCAAGCTCACCTTTATTGAGATAATGGTTAATTTTCACAGTGGGCTCTCCCCAATTTGTTGTTCTCCAAATCACCTCGACATCGTTGCGAAACAGATAGTTTGGTAAAATTTCATACAACTTATTGGTGTTTTCATGTTCCAAAATACACTTCACGCCAGCAGTAGTGTAGGTGGCGCAAGACTGTGCATCATAGTGATGAAGATTGTCAATTTTAGA
Organism: uncultured Flavobacteriaceae bacterium; assembly: GCA_964477735.1. Classification (GTDB taxonomy): domain Bacteria; phylum Bacteroidota; class Bacteroidia; order Flavobacteriales; family Flavobacteriaceae; genus CAYZFD01. The sequence goes on along the minus strand of CAYZFD010000024.1, from coordinate 3,877 downwards.
AAGTAAAGGATTCGTGTTTTTAGGATATCCATAAAGTGAAAAGTTGGCACTTCTCGCAGATTCTCCTATCACGAGTACTGCAACCGACTTTTGGTTGTTTTTAATCCTTGCATTCGGCAGTAAAATTTGTTGTTTATTTTCTTGACTCTTGTGATAGAAGAACAAATGCGTATTCACAACATAGGACCATGGCATCACCAATCCCCCAAGTGCTTTAGAGTTTTTGTCGATCCACAACCAATTGGTGGCATTGGCATAAACAAAAACGATGATAAAAATAAGAGTGAAACCAATTTGCGCAAAGAATCGACCTAATCTTGGCTTTTTGATTTTAGTTTTGGCAATCCAAAAACTAGGTAAAATCCCTAAAAATATTATGTAAAAAATGAGTTTGAAAGACCAAAAACTACTGGCTTCGTCAAAATTGGTGTTGAAGACATTGCCCATCATGGTTTTGTCTATAATTACATTGTAGGTGTTCACAAAATAGACGGCTAGGGCACTGAGGTTGGTCAACAAGATGATTGTTATTTTTCCAATTCGAGACGACAAAAACACAAGGATGTAAAAAATTAGTGCATTGAGCACAAGGGTTAGCGTAAATAAACTGCATAAAAGCAAAAACCCTGATAAGGTATTGTAATTTAGATTGTTTACGGCAAACCTGTAGAGTGGAAAATGATAGAGCAACACATTCATGGCGCTCATGATGAGCGCAAAATGACTGAGTTTAAGGTTCTTTTTTAGCATACTTTAGAAGCATTAAAATCATTGTTGTGAACAGTGCCAAAATGGACAGGTAAAAAATTGGCATATCCTCTATCATGACATGGATGAGAATTACAGCTATCCAAAAAGCAAAAAACAGTATGAAAAAAGGATACAATTTCTTGTTCTTCACCCAAGCCCACCAAAAATATTTTTGGCCGAAAACGATCCCAACTATCGCAGAAATATAGCCTATCGAACTACCGATGAATACATCGAGCGGGAAATGGGCACCTACCCCTACACGGGTGGTAGCAATAAATAGTCCTAAACCTATCACAAAAAAGCTCCATAGAACTTTATTCTTTAAAGTTTTAGGCATCCAAGCCAACATCACCACCGACAAAACAGTGAGAATGGTAATGGAATGTCCTGATGGCATACTCGACCATCCTCCGAGTTTTTCACCTAAAATGGTGAAACTATCGTGATCTAAAATGGTTGCTGGCCTAGGAATCCAAAATATTTCTTTAAGCACAAAAGACAATATGGCCGCACTCAAACATGCCGATACCAATGCGTTCCAAAGTCTTGGGGCATAGATGATGAATAGGGTTGTGAAAGGCAGCAACACAAAAGCGTCGCCCAGTTGTGTTAGGTTAAATTGAAGGGCAGGGCACTTAGATAAAGCTCCGTTTAGAACATAAAACAGATCCTTTTGAATGTCTATATATTTATGGACGCTAAGGTTATCTGTAATGGCCAAAGAGACCACTATGATCAAGATCAACGCCACGGGAATGATTAGAAATCTTAGTTTTACAAGATTAAGGTTTTCAATGAACTTATACTCTAATGGTGTTGGGCTTTGCATCGGTTTTTATGGATTAAATTTTGCTTTGCATCAAAATTCTAACCGAAAAAGTAAAAAGTTCGTTGCGCTTGTCAAATAGTAGCATGATATATGAGTATTCGAGTTTCGAATATACAATTTTTCATTGATAAGTTTTGGCTATCCACGAATCGATCTTACAAAAGTTCCAATAGCGTCCACCCCTTCTGTCTCTAAAAAATTAATAAAAGCCGAGCCAATGATGGCACCACGCGAATGTTTGGTGGCCGTTTGATAGGTTTGTGCATTGCCAATTCCAAAACCAACCACAGTGGGCGTTTTAAGTTTCATGGTGGCAATTCGTTCAAAATATGCTGTTTGGGCCTCACCAAAATTGCTTTTCGCACCAGTAACGCTGGCACTGCTTACCATGTAAATAAATCCATTCGAAACCTCATCGATGTAGCGAATTCTATCATCAGAAGTTTGAGGTGTAATCAAAAACATGTTATAGAGTCCATATTTGGCAAACAAACTTTGATAGTGTTCGTGATAAACATCTACGGGGAGATCAGGGATAATAAGTCCATCAATGCCTATGGCTTTACATCGCTGACAAAAGCGTTCCACGCCATATTGCATAATGGGGTTAAAATAGCCCATCAGTACCAAAGGAATATGTATTTGAGAACGAATATCTTCCAATTGTTCAAAGAGTTTTTCGGTTGTCATGCCGTTTTTGAGCGCTTTAGTGGAGCTTTCTTGAATGGTGGGGCCATCGGCCAGAGGATCACTAAATGGCAACCCAATTTCGACCATGTCGACTCCTGCCGCTTGAAGGTTTTTAAGAATTGGCACCGTATCCTCTAGGTGTGGGTGTCCAGCAGAAAAATAAATCGAGAGCAGTTTGTTTTGGTCATTGAAGACCTGATCAATTCGGTTCATTACAATTTAAAATAATCTATATAAGTTGCCAGATCCTTGTCGCCACGACCTGAACAATTAAAAACAATGACTTCGTTGGGTTTAAATTTGCGTACATCGAGTACTGCAAAGGCGTGAGCGGTTTCGATAGCCGGAATGATGCCTTCCAATTGCGAAAGCGTAAGTCCCCAATCCATGGCTTCTTGATCTGGAATCGAAATAAATTCGGCACGTTGGCTTCTAAACAGATGTGCATGCATAGGGCCCACGCCTGGATAATCTAAGCCCGCTGAGATAGAGTAGGGTTCTGTAATTTGTCCGTCGGGAGTTTGCATCAGCAAGGTTTTGCTCCCATGAATAATACCTTCTTTGCCGAGGGCTGAGGTGGCCGCACTCTCCCCACTGTCGATTCCTTTTCCTGCTGCCTCAACAGCAATGATGTTTACGCGCATGTCATCTAAAAAATGATAATACAAACCAGCAGCATTGCTGCCTCCACCCACACATGCAATGACATGATCGGGGTGGTCACGACCTTCTTTTTCTAACAGTTGTGCTTTGGTTTCTTCACTAATGACAGCCTGAAAACGTGCCACCATGTCGGGATAGGGGTGTGGCCCCACCACAGATCCAATAATGTAGTGTGTGTCAACAGGGTTGTTGATCCAATCGCGGATGGCTTCGTTGGTGGCGTCTTTGAGGGTTTTACTCCCCGATTGTGCTGCACGTACTTCTGCACCAAGCATCTTCATACGAGCCACATTAGGCGCTTGACGCCTAATGTCTAAGGCACCCATATAGACAACACATTCAATGCCCATAAGTGCACAAACAGTAGCCGTAGCCACGCCGTGTTGTCCGGCTCCGGTTTCGGCAATAATGCGTTTTTTGCCCAATCGTTTTGCTAACAAAATTTGACCGATGGTGTTGTTGATTTTATGCGCTCCTGTGTGACATAAATCCTCACGCTTCAGATAGATCTTTGTATTGTACTTTTCTGAAAGTCGTGCTGCAAAGTAGAGTGGAGTGGGCCTGCCGACATAGTCTTTAAGAAGTTGGTTGAATTCGGCTTTAAAATCCTCTTGAGCAGTAATTTTTAGATAATTCTGACGGAGTTCTTTAACATTAGGATATAGCATCTCGGGAATATATGCCCCGCCAAAATCACCATAATATCCTTTTTCATCAACGTTAAACTGCATACAATTCTTTTTTAAACATTTTCAAAGATTCTATATTTTTTATGCCTGGAGCAGTTTCAAATTTACTATTGACATCCACAGCATACAAGGGTAAATTTAATTTTTCAAAAGCCAACAGTGAATCTACATGATTAGGGCCAATGCCACCGCTTATAAAAAAAGGTTTTGTTGAGGGGTATTTTTTCATGAGGTTCCAATCGAATTGCAACCC
>CAYZFD010000023.1:9224-27467 GCA_964477735.1 uncultured Flavobacteriaceae bacterium | reverse complement strand
TAATAAAATTTGTGGAGCATCACACTACAATATGCAAATGAAAATTATTGTAGAAACAGAAGAAGAATTTCAAAGTTGGATGGACCAACAAGCCACCTTCGCAGAGGTCATTCAATAATTTATAAAATTTTAAAAAAAGAGATATGTCAGCAGCACACGATCACGGACATCATCATAAAGAAACCTTTATTACCAAATATATCTTTAGTCAAGATCACAAAATGATCTCGAAGCAATATTTGATCACGGGTCTCCTCATGGGCATCGTTGGAATAGCCATGTCATTGTTGTTTAGATTGCAACTGGCATGGCCCGAACAACCCATGGGAATTTTCGAATCTACCCTTGGAAAATGGGCTCCCGACGGTGTAATGGATCCTAATGTTTACCTCGCTTTGGTGACCATTCATGGAACCATCATGGTTTTCTTTGTGCTCACCGCAGGTTTAAGCGGAACGTTTAGTAACCTTCTTATTCCGTTGCAAATTGGCGCTCGTGACATGGCTTCCGGACTGTTAAACATGATTTCTTACTGGTTATTTTTCCTCTCGTCCGTAATCATGATCGCTTCTTTGTTTGTTGAAGCAGGACCTGCAGCAGCTGGCTGGACCATCTATCCTCCCCTAAGTGCCCTACCACAAGCACAACCCGGTTCGGGATTGGGGATGACCCTTTGGTTGGTTTCAATGGCCATCTTTATTGCATCATCGCTTTTGGGATCTTTGAATTACATCGTAACGGTTATCAATTTGAGAACCAAAGGCATGTCCATGACACGACTTCCACTCACTATTTGGGCGTTTTTTGTAACCGCAATTATTGGGGTGGTTTCCTTCCCAGTATTGCTCTCTGCAGCCCTGTTGCTCATCATGGATAGAAGTTTTGGGACTTCCTTCTTTTTGTCCGATATTTTTATTCAGGGTGAAGTGCTTCATTATCAAGGAGGTTCTCCCGTTTTGTATGAACACCTTTTTTGGTTTTTAGGACACCCTGAGGTTTATATTGTTTTGCTTCCCGCACTGGGAATCACCTCCGAAGTGATTGCTACAAACGCTCGTAAGCCTATTTTTGGCTACCGCGCCATGGTGGCATCAATTTTGGCGATCGCATTTTTATCAACTATTGTTTGGGGACACCACATGTTTATTTCAGGTATGAATCCATTCTTGGGTTCTGTATTTACATTCACCACTCTTCTGATTGCAATTCCTTCGGCCGTAAAAGCTTTTAACTACATCACTACCCTTTGGAAAGGAAATTTACAGTTTAACCCCGCCATGCTATTCTCGATTGGTTTGGTTTCCACTTTTATCTCTGGTGGACTCACTGGAATTATTTTGGGCGATAGCACTCTCGATATCAACGTACACGACACCTATTTTGTAGTGGCACACTTCCATTTGGTAATGGGTATTTCGGCATTGTATGGACTTTTTGCGGGAGTGTATCACTGGTTCCCTAAAATGTTCGGAAGAATGATGAACAAAAATTTAGGCTATGTACACTTTTGGGTGACGGCTGTTTGTGCCTACGGGGTTTTCTTCCCCATGCATTTTATTGGTATGGCAGGACTCCCACGTCGCTATTACACCAACACTGCTTTTCCTTATTTTGATGACTTGGCTGATATTAATGTCGTCATCACCATTTTTGCGCTCATAGCAGGAGCGGCCCAATTGGTTTTCTTATACAATTTTATCCATAGCATATTTTATGGAAAGAAAACTGTTCAAAATCCATGGAAATCCAATACCCTAGAGTGGACAGCTGAAATTAAGCACATCCACGGAAACTGGGAAGGTGAAATTCCTCATGTACACCGTTGGGCCTACGATTACTCAAAGCCTGGTCATGATGAGGACTTTGTGCCGCAACACATTCCTCTAAAAAAAGGAGAGGAAGAACTGCAGCACTAACCTTAATAGAATTTAGAAACCATTTATAAAAATCCTTTTTTAGCCTTAAAAAGGGTTTTTTTGTTCACTTGTCTAATGATTTGTATTAAAAACTATTCACAAGCTTTGAAGTTATTTATTATGAGCTCCATTTGTGATGGCTCTGGAGATAAATATGGAATCCCCAACCCTAGGCCTCTGGCCAACATCCTAGCACCATAAAGCATAATTATCAAAGGTAAAGCATATTGTAATGAACGGCTCAAGAGCTGTTTAAATGGTGTTCCTATAAGTCTCACCACGACCAGCATAGGGATTGTGCCCGAACCAAAAAACACCATATAGAAAAACCCATCTAACAAATTGGCTTTTATCAAAGCGCCAGAAAGTGCCACATAGACCAACCCGCAAGGCAACAGTGCGTTTAAACTACCTGCCCTTTTCAAAGTCCAAACACACCAAAACAATTTAAACACAAGCTGAAACCTTTTCAATTTAAAAAAGGAGAAATTATTTTTTCCGAAGCCGTTAGGTTGCAAGGGCTATATTGCGTGAGCAAAGGGAGTTGCATGATTTCTAAACTTTGCGACAATGGAAAATATCAGATCATTGAATTGTTAAAAGGTCAAACATTATTGGGGGTCAGAAGCATATTGAACGGAGAATATTCTAACCTTCAAGCCACAGCACTCACCGATGTTGAAGGATGCTTGGTGCCGAAAGCACTCTTTTTTGATACCCTAAAAAACAATCATGAATTTGCTTTGTTTGTCTTACAATCATTGGCGCATTACATTAAAAAAACAGACGATAAATTGGCAGATTTTGGACAAAAAAATCTTCAACAGCGAACAGCCAAGTTGTTGCTGGAAATGGAAGATTTTTTTCCTAAAAAAGAGAATGGCTACATCTGTCTGCACCTAAAAAGAGACGAAATGGCCAATCTTATTGGCATAGCCAATGAGTCACTCATTCGAACCCTTTCTGCTTTTCAAAAGAAGAATTGGATTAAAGTCAGTGGTCGGAAAGTTTGCCTTCTTGACAAAAAATCTTTAGAGGCTGTAGTGCAAGGATTTTAAAACGGACTACTAAAGAATTCGTTTATATTTGTAGGAGTATGAACGAGCATCTTGATCCCACTGGAATGCACCAGAGCAGCGAAGAACGCGACATCGACAAAGCGCTTCGCCCACTGAATTTTGACGATTTTTCAGGCCAAGCCCAGGTTCTCGAAAACCTAAGGGTCTTTGTTTCGGCTGCCAACCAAAGGCAAGAAGCCCTAGACCACACCCTTTTTCACGGCCCTCCTGGTTTAGGAAAAACAACATTGGCCCATATTTTAGCCAATGAATTGGGGGTTTCTCTCAAAGTGACCTCTGGGCCCGTTTTAGACAAGCCCGGCGATTTGGCGGGTTTGCTCACCAATCTCGAACCCCGCGACGTGCTTTTTATCGATGAAATTCATCGGCTAAGTCCCATAGTAGAAGAGTATCTCTATTCCGCCATGGAGGATTATAAGATTGACATCATGATAGAGTCGGGGCCCAATGCCAGAACTGTTCAAATTGAATTGCATCCCTTTACCCTTATTGGGGCTACCACCCGATCGGGCTTGCTCACGGCTCCTATGAGAGCACGCTTTGGCATCAACAGCCGTTTAGAATATTATAGCACCGAACTTTTATCCACCATAGTGGAGCGCAGTGCAGACATCCTAAACATTTCAATTAGCCCCGATGCCGCTATAGAAATTGCAGGCCGTAGCCGTGGCACCCCCAGGATTTCAAACGCCCTACTAAGGAGAGTGCGTGACTTTGCTCAGATTAAAGGGAACGGGAAAATTGACATGGAAATTAGCCGTTATGCCCTTGCTGCACTTCATGTTGATGCGCATGGTCTTGACGAAATGGACAATAAAATTTTGACTACTTTGATTGATAAGTTCAAGGGAGGCCCCGTTGGCATTACTACCTTGGCCACCGCAGTTTCTGAAAGTGCCGAAACCATTGAGGAAGTTTATGAACCTTTCCTCATTCAGCAAGGATTTATTGTGAGAACCCCACGCGGTAGGGAAGTGACTGCATTGGCCTATAAACATTTGGGCAAGAGCCCACAACAACCAGGCACTCTTTTCTAAGTTTTATGATTTGTGGGTTTTCAAATGCACAACCAAACCGCATATAAAGACTTTTTAAAAGCCCAGGCCAAAGATTTGGGGTTTTTGAGTTGTGGTGTTTCTCGTGCCGAATTTTTAGAAGAGGAAGCCCCTAGATTAGAAAAGTGGCTTCGCGAAAACCAGCATGGACAAATGGCCTACATGGCCCGTCATTTCGACAAACGACTCGACCCCCGTTTGTTGGTGCCCGGCGCTAAATCTGTAGTGTCCCTGCTGTATAATTATTTTCCTAGTGACCAGCAAGAAGACCCTCAGGCCCCCAAAATTTCTAAATATGCCTATGGCGAAGATTATCACCATGTGATCAAAGAAAAGTTAAAGATTCTTGTGGGCCGACTTCAAGAAAAAATTGGGGACATCCAAGGGCGGGTTTTTGTGGATTCTGCCCCAGTGCTAGAAAAAGCTTGGGCGGCCAAAAGCGGGCTGGGCTGGGTAGGAAAAAACAGCAACTTAATCACCCAAAAAGTAGGATCGTTTTATTTTATCGCCGAGCTAATCCTCGATTTGCCCCTCGAACCTGACACGCCCACCACCGATCACTGTGGAACCTGCACCGCTTGCATAGAGGCCTGTCCCACACAAGCCATTCGAACACCCTATCAGGTCGATGGAAGCCAATGTATTTCTTATTTCACCATTGAACTCAAAGAAGCCTTACCCACAGAAATGAGTGGGAAGTTCGATAATTGGATGTTTGGTTGTGATGTGTGTCAGGATGTGTGTCCTTGGAATCGTTTTTCGGTTCCCCACCAAGAACCATTGTTCGAACCTAAATCCGAGCTTCTATCCATGAAAGCCAACGAATGGAAAGAGCTCACTGAGGAAGTTTTCGATTTTTTGTTTCGCAAAAGTGCCGTGCAACGCACAAAATTTAAAGGCTTAGAGCGAAATTTAAAGTTTATTAATTTAGAAAAGGAATAGCAACTTTTAGCATAATCAAGTTATTACCCAATTCAACTTCATAGGATAATTTAAAATGGTTAATTTTACTCCTTAAACCAAACACTATGAGTATGCCGAGCCGCAGAAAATTGGCACTTCAATATCATGCCGAGCCCCAGCCAGGGAAAATTGAAGTGGTGCCTACCAAAAAATACAGCAGTCAGCGCGATTTGTCACTGGCCTATTCTCCAGGGGTAGCCGAACCTTGCTTGGAAATCGAAAAAAACTTAGACAAAGTTTATGACTACACCTCCAAGGGAAACTTGGTGGCGGTTATCTCTAATGGCACGGCTGTTTTGGGTCTTGGAGACATTGGTCCCGAGGCTTCTAAGCCTGTGATGGAAGGCAAGGGCGTTCTTTTTAAAATATTTGCAGGCATAGATGTATTTGATATTGAAGTAAATGCCAAAGACGTTGATGCTTTTGTGGAAACAGTCAAAAACATTGCACCAACATTTGGTGGGATTAATTTAGAGGACATCAAAGCACCCGAAGCGTTCGAAATAGAAAGACGCCTAAAGGAAGAGTTGAATATTCCTGTGATGCATGATGATCAGCATGGCACCGCCATTATTTCAGCCGCAGCTTTGTTGAACGCCTTAGAAATTGCCAATAAGAAAATCGAAAAGGTAAACATTGTGGTTTGTGGTGCAGGTGCAGCAGCCATTTCTTGCACCAAGCTCTACAAGGCTTTTGGCGCTAGGGCTGAAAATATTGTGATGACCGATAGCAAGGGAGTCATTCGTCAAGATCGTGAAAATCTAAGCCTTGAAAAAAAGGAGTTTGCCACGGCAAAAGACCTACACAGCCTAGAAGACGCTATGAAAAATGCTGATGTGTTTATAGGGCTTTCCAAAGCCAATATGGTGACCACTAAAATGCTCAAATCTATGGCTAAAAACCCCATTGTTTTTGCTATGGCCAATCCCGATCCAGAAATAGAATACAACAAAGCCCTAAAAGCCCGAAAAGACATCATCATGGCCACCGGGCGCTCCGATCACCCCAATCAAGTGAACAATGTTTTGGGCTTTCCCTTCATCTTTAGGGGCGCATTAGACGTTCGGGCCACCAAGATCAACGAAGCCATGAAAATGGCCGCTGTACGTGCCTTAGCAGAATTGGCCAAAAGTCCTGTCCCCGAACAAGTTAACATTGCCTATGGCGAAACCAAACTCACTTTTGGACACGATTATATCATCCCAAAACCTTTCGACCCTCGACTCATTGCCACCATCCCACCAGCTGTAGCCCAGGCAGCGATGGAATCTGGGGTGGCTCAAAAACCCATCAAAGATTGGGAGGCTTACGAAGATGCTTTGTATAAGAGAATGGGCAACGACAAAAAAATAGTTCGCCTATTGCTCGATCGTGCCAAAACAAATCCGAAGCGCATTGTTTTTGCAGAAGCCGATCATTTAGATGTGCTTAAGGCTGCACAAATTGTGCATGAAGAAGGCATCGGTCATCCCATTTTGCTGGGTAATGAGGAGACCATCAAAGAGCTTATGAATGAGCTGGAGTTTGAAGATAAGGTGACCATTTTTGATCCAAAATCTGATACATTAAAGAAAACAAGGGAAAAATATGCGCAGGCCTATTGGGACAAGCGAAAGCGTCGGGGAGTGACCCTCTACGATGCCATGAGCAAAATGCGAGAACGCAACTTCTTCGCAGCCATGATGCTTCAAATGGGTGACGCCGATGCCCTGATTTCGGGATATTCTAGAAGTTATCCAACCGTTGTAAAACCCATGTTAGAAGTGATTGGCAAAGCACCAGGCATCAACAAAGTGGCCGCCACCAACCTCATGATCACCGACAAAGGGCCTCTTTTTTTGTCAGATACCTCAATCAATATAGATCCCACAGCTAAAGAATTGGCCATTATTGCCAAAATGACCGCCAGCACCGTTAAAATGTTTGGGATGGAGCCAGTTGTCGCCATGCTTTCCTATGCCAACTTTGGTTCATCGAACAACCCTAGAGTCACTAAAGTAAGCGATGCGGTGAGGTTCTTGCATCTCCACTTTCCTGAAATTTTAGTCGATGGAGAAATTCAAGCAGATTTTGCACTCAATAAGCAGTTGTTGATCGATAAGTTTCCGTTTTCAACACTTGCGGGCAAACGTGTCAATACGCTGATATTTCCAAATCTTGAATCGGCTAACATTAACTACAAAACAATAAAAGAGTTAGACGATGCACTCTCTATAGGCCCCATCATGATGGGAATGAGCAAACCTGTTCATATTTTGCAATTGGGTGCTAGTGTTGAAGAAATGGTGAACATGGCAGCGGTGGCTGTCGTTGATGCACAACAACGCAAGAATTAATCATTTAAAAAAAGTACTTTTGCATAAACCAGTGATCCTATGATTACACACATCCAAGGTCGTTTAGTAGAAAAATCTCCAACAGAGGTTGTTGTGGATTGCCAAGGTGTAGGCTATTTGATTCATATTTCGTTGAACACTTTTGCCAAACTCCCTGACGGTGAAGCCATTCGACTTTATACTCACCTTCAGGTGCGTGAAGACGCACACACGCTCTATGGCTTTGCCGACCAGCAAGAACGCGCTTTGTTTCGTTTGCTAATCTCGGTTTCTGGCATTGGTGCGAGTACAGCCAGAACACTGCTGTCATCTCTTAGCCCTGCCGATGCTTGTTCGGCCATACAATCCGAGAATGTGGCTGCTATTCAATCTGTAAAAGGCATTGGTTTAAAAACAGCTCAAAGAGTCATTATTGAGTTGCGAGACAAGGTCATTGGTTTGGGTGATTTCGACGAATTTTCTGCTCCACAAAGCAATACAAACAAAGAAGAAGCGTTATCTGCTTTAGAGGTTTTGGGTTATCAAAGAAAGCAAGCGCAAAAAGTGCTCGAAATTTTATTGAAAAACGATCCTGAAATGCGCGTAGAGGAACTGATTAAAAATGCTTTAAAAAAGATTTGAGTTTGTTAAACAATAGCCCCTTTATGGCCAGTAAAATGTTCAGCCGACTAAGTTGTTGGCTGTTTTCAATTGTTGCCTACACTACTGTTGCGCAAACTAAAGATAGCCTCCAGCCACCCATTCAGTCAGATATTCAGTTAAAACAACCCTCAATTATATTATCCCAATACACCTATGACTCAGCTTCTAACCGATATATTTATCATGTTAAAGCAGGTGAGATTGACATAAAAGCGCCTTTGATATTAACACCTGAAGAGTACCGAAGGCTGACCCTTCAAGAACACATCAAAGTCTATGTGAAAGAAAAGGTGAGCGCTATCGAAGATCAAAATCAGGCTGGGGAAGAGGCACTCAACAATTTACTTCCTCAACTCTATGTAAAATCTAATTTTTTTAAAACACTTTTTGGGAGTTCCACCATTGATATTGTTCCTCAAGGTTCTGTAGCAATTGATTTGGGCGCTCGATATCAGAAAAACGACAATCCTGCACTTTCGCCAAGAAATCGAAGGAACTTTAGTTTTGATTTTGATCAAAGAATTAGCGTTGGCATCAACGGCATGGTTGGGGAAAGATTGAAAGTCATGGCCAATTATGACACAGAATCTACTTTCGATTTTCAGAACCTAATAAAGCTAGAATTTAATCCACCCAACATTAACGAAGGTTTGGGGCTTTTGGGAGCCGATAAACTTCAGTCGGGCTTACAAACAGCACAAGATAAAATTGATCAAGCTGGAAACAAACTTCAATCGGCAGAGCAGCTTTTAGACCAAGGCTATGGGGGCAACGAAGATTCTATTATACAAAAAATTGAAGTTGGAAACGTGAGCATGCCCCTCAACAGTTCGCTCATTAGCGGTGCACAAAGTTTGTTTGGGTTTAAAACACAATTGCAATTTGGAAAAACCACCATTACAGGGGTGATTTCTGAGCAACGTTCCCAAACGCAAAACGTAACCGCTCAGGGCGATGGAACACTTGAAGAATTTTCTTTTTTCGCCCTCGATTATGACGAAGACCGACACTTTTTCATGGCACAATTTTTTAGGGATCAATACGACAAGGCCCTCAAAACATATCCCTACATCAACTCAGGAGTTCAAATTACCAGGCTAGAAGTTTGGGTGACCAATCGCGGCAACTATACCAACAATGTTCGAAACATTGTTGCCCTGCAAGATTTGGGTGAGGCTTCGCCTGAAAACACTACCCTAGATGCCACTGTATCAAACTTTTTTAATACTTCTAATCCTTTGGCATATCCCGACAATACTGTCAATAAATTAGATCCAAAAGCCATTGGTTCTGGGTCGATTCTAACTTCAGCCATTCGAGATATCGCCACCACCAATCAGGGGTTTGGCGCCTATGCCCCAGCTACAAAAGAAGGTTATGATTATGCTGTCCTTGAAAGTGCTCGAAAATTACAGCCAAATGAATTTACTTATCACCCTCAATTGGGTTATATTTCCTTAAACCAGCGGTTGAGTAACGACGAAGTTTTGGGTGTTGCTTTTCAGTTCACCCTCAACGGTCAAACCTATCAGGTTGGGGAGTTTGCAGGAGATGGGGTAAATGCCACAACTGTGGGCAATAGCAACGGTCAGAACCAGATTTTCAACAACAGTTTGGTGGTGAAATTGCTCAAAAGCAGTGTTACTGATGTTAATCAACCTACATGGGATTTGATGATGAAAAACATTTATAATACCGGGGCCTACCAATTGAGTCAGGAGGACTTTAAACTCAATTTGTTTTACACCGATCCATCGCCCATCAACTACATCACTCCAGCCGATGAAGCCACTTGGCCCACAGGATTAGACAGCAAGATTTTGTTACAAGTGCTCGGCCTTGACAAACTCAATATTTATAACGATCCCCAAAATGGTGGGGATGGTTTTTTCGATTACCTACCAGGGCTAACGGTTGATCCCCAATATGGTCGAATTATTTTCACTTCGGTTGAACCATTTGGTGAAAACCTTTTCGAAATTCTTCGTAACAACAATGGCGGGCAATCCGAAGATTATCAAGCACCTTTATCCTATAACGAGAATCAGAAAAAATATGTGTTTAGGGAAATGTATGCCTATACAAAAGCGGATGCTTTCGACGACATAGAAAAAAACAAATTTCAATTAAAAGGGCGTTACAAATCAACTTCGGGTGGTGAGGGCATTTCGTTAGGTGCCTTTAATGTTCCCAGAGGCTCTGTACGAGTCACTGCCGGAGGTCGTGTGCTCGCCGAAGGTGTCGATTACACAGTGAACTACCAGCTTGGGCGCGTTCAAATACTTGATGAAGGATTAAAAAATTCCAATATTCCCATTGAGGTTTCCACAGAAAGCAACACCTTTTTTGGGCAACAAAACAAGCGCTTTATGGGCTTTGATGTTGAACATAAATTCAACGACAAGTTTATTATGGGTGCCACAGTGATGAACCTTAATGAACGGCCGCTCACTCAGAAAGCCAACTATGGAGTAGAGCCTGTCAACAATACCATGTTTGGTTTAAACGGAAACTTTTCAAAAGAAATTCCGTTTCTCACTAGAATGGTAAATAAACTACCAAATATTGATACCGATGCACCATCGAATATATCCATAAGGGGAGAGGTGGCCTATTTGCTGTCTAGTTCCCCAAGAAATGCCGACTTTGAGGGTGCGGCCACGACCTACCTCGATGATTTTGAAGGATCACAAACCACCATAGACGTAAAAAGTGCCTATGTGTGGAGTCTTTCGAGTGTGCCTTTTGAAGGCGTAGAGGGCTCGAATGCGCCCTCTGATGATTTAGCGTCGGGCTATCATCGTGCGAAGCTATCTTGGTATAACATCGACCCCATTTTTTATACATCCCAACGTCCACCTGGAATTTCCGATGATGACATTTCAACAAACGAGACCCGAAGAATTTTTATCAACGAAATTTTTCCCCAACAAGACCTAGTTCAGGGTCAAACCACGGTTCAAAACACACTAGATTTAGCCTATTATCCTAGCGAAAAAGGACCCTACAACAACAATACCCCCACTGCTTTTCAGGCCGATCCCAAAAAAAATTGGGCGGGGATAACAAGATCCATGACCTCTACCAATTTTGAGCAAGCAAACGTAGAGTTTATTGAGTTTTGGCTGTTAGACACTTTCACAGATGTTGCAGACCCTGATGATGAGTTGGGAATCTTATCCTTTCACCTTGGAAACATTTCAGAGGATGTGTTGAAGGATGGACGAAAACAATATGAAAATGGATTGCCCGGTCAAGACGGTACAGCCCTGACCAATAGCACCAGTTGGGGGAAAACACCGGCCTCACAATCTTTGGTCTATGCTTTTGATGCCATAGACGGCAACAGAGCATTGCAGGACGTGGGACTCGATGGGTTAAGCGATGCCGAAGAAGCACAAATTTTCACCAATGGTCCATCAAACGATCCCGCTGGCGATAACTATCAATTTTTTGTCAGTGCCTCAGGATCAGTCCTGGAGCGCTACAAAAACTACAATGGTACTGATGGCAATTCACCCATAAATGTGGGCGATACCGATCGCGGTTCAACAACCCAGCCCGATGCAGAAGACGTGAATCGTGACAACACCATGAACACCATCGACAGTTATTTCGAGTATAAAATTCCAATTCGAAAAACAATGGATGTGGGGAACCACCCTTTTGTAACCGACGTTCGCGAAGATGTTCAAGTGTCATTGCCAAATGGCCAAAGTCTTAAAACACGTTGGATACAGTTTAAAATCCCAGTGAGTCCCGATTTTTATAACAGTGCAAGCTTCCAACCCTATTTCAATGCAGTTAACGGTATTGGTGATCTTAGGTCTGTTCGATTTATGCGAATGTTGTTGACTGATTTTGAGGCGCCCACAGTATTGCGTTTTGGTACACTAGACCTTGTTAGGGGAGACTGGCGGCGTTACACAAAGCCCTTAAACAAAAACAAAGTGGTGTATGCAAACACAACCATGGACGTAAGCACAGTCAATATTTTAGAAAATGAAAATCGAATTCCCATCAACTATGTATTGCCACCCGGAGTGGTTCGAGAGCAATTAAATAACAGCAATACCATTGTTCGTCAGAATGAGCAATCCTTATCCTTAAGAATACGAGATCTAAACCCCAGCGATGCACGTGGTGTGTTTAAGAACGTAGACATGGACATGCGCCAATACAAGAAAATAAAGATGTTTATCCATGCAGAATCCATTCAAGGACAAGTGCCTCTCCCGGGCGAAGGCACGCAAGATGATTATGACAAACGCCTAGTAGCTTTTCTAAGGTTGGGAACTGATTTTACAAACAATTACTATCAAATTGAGGTTCCGCTCAAACCCTCGGCTTTTAACAATGGAGGTTCAAATCGTTTGAGTTCTGATGCTGTTTGGAACCCGGATGAAAATTCCATAGAAGTTTCTTTGGAATTGCTCACCAAAATGAAAGCCGCCAGCTTGTCTAAGGGAAGTTTAAATGAGCCTGTGTATTTTAATGAGTCTCTCGAGGTTATTCAAGAATTTGATCCAATTAGTGGATTGCCAGGTCAAAAGAAGTATAAATTTGCAGTGAAAGGAAACCCAAGCTTGGGCACCATACGCACCATTATGGTTGGGGTTAAAAACCCTTCCGAAAAATTGGGCGATATGCTTCACGGTGAGGTTTGGTTTAATGAGTTGCGACTTTCAGAGATCGATACCAAAGGAGGTTGGGCAGCCATTGGTGCCCTCGACACTAACATAGCCGATTTTGCGACCATCTCTGCTACAGGTGCCATTACAACCATTGGTTTTGGTGGAATTGATCAAACCCCTAATCAAAGAAGTCGTGAAGATATAAGAGAATATGGCATTGCTACCAATTTCAATGTTGGTCAGCTCCTCCCAAAAAAATGGGGCATTCAATTGCCTGTAAATTATAACATTTCAGAAGAGTTTGTGACTCCCGAATATGATCCTTTTTATGAGGATATTCGATTAGAAGATCGACTCGAGACAGCCGAAAGAGCATCGCAAAAAGATTCTATTCGAAATCAAGCCGTTAGCTACACCAAACGCAAAAGTATTAACCTAATAGGGGTTCGAAAAAACAAAATGGGGGATGCTAAAAAACGTCCTTATGACATCGAAAATTTCGACTTTTCATACTCCTATAATGAGGAAAAACAGCAGGACTATGAAATCGAAAACTTATTGCGTCAATCTGTTCGAGTGGGTGCTGGCTATCAATATAGTTTCAAACCTGTGAACATTGAGCCCTTTAAGAAAATTGATTTTGGAAAAACACAAAAATATTTGAAATGGTTGCAAGAAATCAACCTAAACCCTGTTCCAAGCAATGTGCAGTTTTCTACACTCATCAACCGAAATTTCAACAGCCAGCGATTTAGAGAAGTGTATTTAGAAGGTGAAGATGGTGCTGCTCAATTGGCTTTGCCTGAGTTGCAACAGCGCAATTTCTTATTCGACTGGACCCTCTCATTAAATCACAACCTAACCCGATCATTAATCCTCACCTTTAATGCTTCGAACAACAACATTGTGAAGAATTATTTTCAGGAAGATTCGCAGGGGAATCAGGTCTTAAATAAAGATTTGGGCATTTGGGATGGATTTTGGGATGTGGGTCAACCGAATCAACACAGCCAGTCACTGGGCTTGACATATACGCTCCCAACGAAATTTTTACCTTACTTAGATTTTGTTGATGCCAGTTATAACTATACAGGAGATTTTAATTGGCAACGTGGTTCGAATGTTTTGGCAGATGTAGTGGACAATGCGGGCAATCGCCTAGGGGTTGTGAATACCATTCAAAATGCCAATACCCATACCTTAAACGCCAGCTTAAACATGGAAAAATTCTACCGCTCCATGAAGCTAGTGAAACGCACCAAGAACAAAAAAAGTGCAAAAACCAAAGTGATCAATACCGTCATTGGATTGGCTACAAGCCTTCAGCGGCTTCGAGTCAATTATTCTGAAAATAACGGAAAAGTGTTGCCAGGATATACCCAAAGCATTGGTTTCTTGGGTACGCTTAAGCCCTCATGGGGGTTTGTTTTCGGCAGTCAAGCCGATGTGCGTTTTGAAGCGGCAAAGAACGGTTGGTTGACCGAATTCCCTGAGTTTAACCAGCAGTTCACTCAAGTTCACAACACACGCCTAGACATAAACGCCACCTTAGACTTGTTGCGTGACCTCAAATTCGATTTAACTGCCAATAGAGAATATTCCGAGAATTTTGCCGAAAACTTTAAAGTAGAAAATGGCACTTACAACCCCCTAACACCCAATGCCTACGGCAATTTTGGAATTTCAACGGTCTTGCTAAAAACCGCTTTCCAGCGCAGTGATGAAACCCAGTCAAAAACCTTCCAGGCACTGAAAAACAACCGTTTACTCATTGCACAACGACTAGCAACAAAGGCCGGAATACCAATCAATGATGTTGACGCAGACGGCTTCCCTAAAGGCTATGGAAAAACCAATCAAGCTGTCCTGTTGCCCGCTTTTTTAGCAGCCTACACGGGTGCCGACGCCTCTAAAATAGCTTTGGGAGTGCTGCGAAGCACCCCTTTGCCCAATTGGAATGTCCAGTACACAGGTTTTATGAGGCTGAAGTCTTTTAGAAAACGATTTAACCGTTTTTCAATTGGCCATGCCTATAGAGCTAGCTACACCCTAAATTCGTTTAGAACCAATCTCGAATTCGATCCACAAACACCTAACGCGGTTGATCAGTCGGGGAATTTTTTAAACGAAATCCTATACACCAATGTTAACCTAGTGGAACAGTTTAATCCATTGGTGAAGTTCGACATGGAGTTCAAAAATTCCATTCGCATTTTGGCTGAAATGAAAAAAGACCGAGCCTTGTCGTTAAGTATGGACAACAACTTATTGACCGAAACCACAGGAAACGAATTCATTATGGGATTGGGCTATCGCATTCGAAACGTGAAGTTAAGAACCCGTGTGGCAGGCAGGCGTACCACCCTTTCGGGAGATATTAACATCAAGGCAGACTTGTCTATGCGTGACAATTTAACCCTTATTCGAAATTTAGATTTGCTAAACAATCAAGTTACAGCTGGCCAAACCCTTTGGTCATTAAAGCTCACGGCCGATTACGCCCTTTCGCGCAACCTGACGGCTTTGTTTTATTATGACCACGCCTTTTCTAAATTTGCCATCTCCACAGCCTTCCCACAAACCACCATTAGATCAGGGTTCACACTCCGATATAATTTTGGAAATTAAAAAAAATATAGGTTGAAAATTAGCATTCAAACTTTTACATTTGTCTAAAATTTCACAAGACATGAACATTCCAAGCGACTTAAGATACACCAAAGACCACGAATGGGTTCGTCTAGAAGGCGACCTAGCCATTGTGGGAATTACCGATTTTGCTCAGCAAGAATTGGGTGACATTGTTTATGTAGAAGTTGACACTTTGGGTGAAACACTAGAAAAAGAAGCTATTTTTGGTACCGTTGAAGCGGTAAAAACAGTCTCTGATTTGTTTTTGCCTCTAAGTGGAGAAATTGTTGCTTTTAACGATCTTTTAGACACTTCTCCTGAAACTGTAAATGAGGACCCCTATGGAGAAGGTTGGATGGTTAAAATAAAAATCACAAACCCCGATGAGGCCACAGAACTCATGAACTCAGAAGCCTACAATGAACTCATTGCCCAGTAAAAAAATTCTACTAACAATTTGTGTTACTTGGACCGCTTTTATCCTCTTGCTCAGCCTCATGCCTGCTCGGGGAATTAAGATTCAAATTTTCCCTCATGCCGACAAGATTGTACATTTCACTTGGTACACATGCTTAGTTTTCTTTTGGGCACTCTACTTGACGAAACATTACAGCGTTCAAATTTATGTTATCATAACAGCAGCAATGGTATTGGGTGTGTTTACAGAATTGGCACAATCCTTGCCCTACATAAACCGAACAGCTAGCGTTTGGGACACCCTAACCAACAGCTTAGGAGCGCTCGCAGGTTGGTTTGCCTTTCATGTGTTTCAACGACAAAATCAATAGTTTTTTTGATTTAAAAAAAATAGTATCTTAGCCATCATTTAATCTAGACCCTATGCAACCCAAGAAAAACCCAAAGGCAGACTTGCAGCGAAATAGCAGCTTGTATTTTGCAATAGGCTTGTGTGCAATTTTGTTCATTTCATGGCAAGCCATCGAATGGAAAACTTATGAAAAAAGCCTTTATGGCTATGAAGCCCTCGATGTTGACGATGAGGATGATGAAGAAATTCCGATCACAGAGCAATTAAAAACACCACCACCACCGCCACCACCACCAGCACCCGAAATTATTGAGGTTGTTGAAGACGAAGAGGAAGTTGAAGAAACGGTAATAGAATCTACTGAAACCGACCAAGAAGAAATCGTAGAGATTGAAGACGTAGAAGTCATGGAAGAAGAAGTAGAAGCCGATGTGCCTTTTGCCATTATTGAAGATGTTCCAGTTTTCCCTGGTTGTGAAGGTGTTGCAAAAAGTAAACAGCGCGACTGCTTTCAAGAAAAAATGAACAAGCACATCGTTAAAAACTTCCGTTATCCCGAAATCGCTCAAGAGATGGGCATCCAAGGTAGAGTTTTTGTGCAGTTTGTTATTGCTAAAGACGGTAGCATCACCGACATTAGAATGCGAGGTCCAGATAAAAATTTGGAGAAAGAAGCACAGCGAATCATTAGCAAATTACCAAGAATGACCCCTGGAAAACAGCGTGGTCGAGCAGTTCGAGTGCCTTTTAGCATTCCCATTACATTTAGACTGCAGTAAACCTTATCATCCCGAACAAATGTTCGGGATTTTTTTTGGCACTTTTTTTGTGGCATTGTCAAAACAAGCGAATTGTTTCGTTTGTAGCACTAAATCAACAACAATGCAACCTAAGAAAAACCCAAAATTTGACTTACGAAAGAATAGCAAAATATATTTTGCGATCGGACTATGCCTCATGCTGTTTTTAGCTTGGCAGTCTTTGGAGTGGAAGACCTACTCTAAAAAAACAATAAGCGAATATGAACTCAATGTTGACCCTCAGGAGATTGAAGAAATTCCGGTAACAAATCTTACGCCTCCACCCCCTCCGCCGCCACCCCCTCCAGTTGCACCCGAAGTGTTTAATGTGATCGACAATGAAAAGAACGAGGAGGAAACTTTTATTGAAACTTCAGATACCAACCAAGAGGAAGTCATAGTGCCCGTAGAGCATGTTGATGTAGCAGATGAGGTAGAAGA
The DNA here is from genome assembly GCA_964477735.1 of uncultured Flavobacteriaceae bacterium. GTDB lineage: Bacteria > Bacteroidota > Bacteroidia > Flavobacteriales > Flavobacteriaceae > CAYZFD01. Next base: position 10,201 of record CAYZFD010000023.1, on the reverse strand, counting down.
TGTTATTGAAGTTCCATTTACGATTATTGAGCAAGCACCTGTTTTTCCCGGTTGCGAAAACATGTCGAAATCTAAGCAACGTGATTGTTTTCAAGAAAAAATGAAACAACACATCAACAAACATTTTCAATATCCAGAAATGGCTCAAGAGTTGGGAATTCAGGGAAGAGTCAATGTTCGGTTTGTGATAGATGAGCGAGGCAAGATTACCGAAATTCAGGCACGTGGCCCAGATAGAAATCTTGAAGAGGAGGCCAAACGAATTATTAAGTTATTGCCCACCATGATTCCTGGAAAGCAAAGAGAACGCCATGTGCGAGTACCCTATGGTCAACCGATTATGTTCAAATTACAATAAAGCCCTTCAAATTCCATTGTAGTTTGCTGAAATGTGCACTATCTTTGCCCACCATTGAAGCAGGTAAATTCACATTTATTGAACCGTCTCTCGTTTGGCGAAATGCTGATGCAGTCGATTCGTGATGTTTTGGTGCTAACGAAATCGCGGTTGGCTTTGAGTGTTGTATTTTCCTCTGTTGCAGGATATTTTTTGGCTGCATCTACCATAGAAGGAACATCGATTTTATTGTTATTTTTTGGAGGTTATTGCATGGTTGGTGCTTCGAACGCCTACAACCAAATCATAGAAAAAGACTTGGATCTCTTAATGCGGCGTACACATAATAGACCCATACCTGCAGGTCGAATGACAGTAACTACGGCTTTTGTTATTGCTAGCTTGTTGACCCTGCTGGGGATTGGGTTACTCCTCGTTTTAAACCCTAAAACAGCCTTTTTTGGCACCTTGTCGCTGCTCCTTTACACTTGTGTTTATACTCCCCTCAAAACCCGAACCCCTTTGGCAGTTTTTGTTGGTGCCTTTCCAGGAGCCATTCCTTTTATGTTGGGTTGGGTGGCAGCAACCAACGAATTTGGCATCGAGCCTGGAACACTTTTTATGATTCAGTTCTTTTGGC
>CAYZFD010000023.1:0-9124 GCA_964477735.1 uncultured Flavobacteriaceae bacterium | reverse complement strand
ACCAACGAATTTGGCATCGAGCCTGGAACACTTTTTATGATTCAGTTCTTTTGGCAATTTCCTCATTTTTGGGCCATTGGTTGGATGTTGCATAAAGAATATGACAAAGCAGGGTTTAAAATGCTTCCTTTCGGTAATCCAGGGAAATCTACAGCCTTGCAAATTGTACTGTACACCCTTTGGACCATCATTGCTGCTGTATTTCCAGTTTTAGGCCTAACAGGAGCCTTGAAAATAAGTGTGGTTGCAGCCATTGTGGTGGGGTTCTTAGGCTTGGGATTGTTATACTTTGCGCTCAGTCTCTTTCAATCACTCAACAACAAAGCCGCCAAAAACATGATGCTGGCTAGCGTAGCTTACATCACCCTAATTCAAATAATTTTTGTGCTAGACAAATTGCTAATATGAAAATAGAAAACTTAGAATCATCAGAAAAAAATCGTAGAGCCAAAAAAATGATGCTTTGGTTTGGAATGATCAGCATCACCATGACTTTTGCTGGCCTCACGAGTGCCTATGTAGTGAGTAACTCCAGACCCGATTGGGTTCAAAACTTCGAGCTTCCAACCGCACTGTATTACAGTACAATCGTGTTGCTTCTCAGTAGCCTGAGTTTTTGGTGGGCCAAAAGGGAATTGTCTCATAACCATGCAGACCGAACCCTTTGGGGCTTGTTGCTCACCATGTTATTGGCCTTGTTTTTTGTAGCCTTGCAGCTGCAAGGTTTTCACGAGCTCATTTCAAATGGCTATTATTTCACAGGCCCTCAAAGTGCCATCACCAGTTCTTTTTTATATGTACTCACCGTTGTGCATTTATTGCATTTGTTTGCAGGAATTGTAGTACTTAGCGTTGTGATTTTCAATCATTTAAAAGGTAAATATCAAACAGAGAAATTAGGATTTGAACTGGCCCATACATTTTGGCATTTTTTAGATTTTTTATGGCTTTACTTATTCCTGTTTTTATATTTCTTTAGATAGGAAAAACTACTTAACTTTGCAACTTAAAATTTATTCCCTATGGACGCCACTATAGCCCAATCAAAATCAAAACAAAGTGTTTGGGGTGGAGGAAACAAACCACTCAATGCCAGTTATGGCAAAATGATGATGTGGTTTTTTATTGTTTCTGATGCGCTCACCTTTTCTGGTTTTTTGGTATCATACGGCTTTTCACGCTACAAAAACATTGATTCATGGCCCATTGCCGATGAAGTATTTACCCACTTCCCATTTTTGCATGGTGTTGATGCCCCCATGTACTATGTAGCATTAATGACCTTTATTCTGATTTTTTCATCAGTAACCATGGTTTTGGCAGTTGATGCCGGGCATCACATGAAGCAAAAAAAGGTGGCCTTTTATATGTTCCTCACCATCATTGGTGGAGCTGTCTTTGTGGGTTCACAAGCTTGGGAATGGAAAAATTTTATTAAGGGGGAATATGGCGCAGTTGAAACCCGAGGCGGTCAGATTCTTCAGTTTCTAGATGCCGAAACTGGTCATCGAGTGGCTTTGTCGGACTTTGCCGCCGAACTACCACACACTAGAGTGCAACATGAAAGCAAGAACGGTATTTGGTTCAGTAGTGAAAAATCACTGCCTACATATTCGATCGAAGAAGTAAAAGCAGGTTTTGCTAGTCATCCCAACTTGCTCATCCGCAGTCAAAAGATTGATGAAAACGGCCAAAAAGTTGTGTTAAGTAGAGCAGAATCACTCCAACAACTCGAAACAGGTTTGTTGGTTGTTGAAGGCGCTAATTTGGAACGAAACGAATATGGAAATCGTTTGTTTGCAGATTTCTTTTTCTTCATTACAGGTTTTCATGGTTTCCACGTCTTTTCGGGAGTTGTCATCAATGTCATCATATTTTTCAATGTTCTTTTAGGAACCTATGAAAAAAGAGGTCACTATGAAATGGTGGAAAAGGTTGGACTTTACTGGCACTTCGTTGACCTTGTATGGGTTTTTGTATTCACCTTTTTCTATCTTGTCTAAAACGTTTTAAGCATGGCACACGCACATAAACTATCCATTTTTAGAGGCCTAGTCACCTTCAAGTCAAATCAACAAAAGATTTGGGGCGTGCTCATTTTTCTATCTATAGTCACCACAATCGAAGTAGCGTTGGGAATTCTAAAGCCTGAAGTTTTGATGAACAGCTTTTTGCATATGAAAATCTTAAACTGGATTTTCATTGTTCTCACCATTGTAAAAGCCTACTATATCGCATGGGATTTTATGCATCTTAGAGACGAAAAAGGGGGCTTTACATCTTCTATCGTTTTGCCATTACTCATTCTAATTCCTTATTTGGCTTTTATTCTACTTGTCGAAGGGAATTATATCTATGATGTGATGGCCGAAGGTTTTATGAGTTGGAATTTTTAAGAACCTAGTTCACCAGGTCAACCCTGTCAGCTGCTGAACTGTGTTTTGGGATATTTATGAAAAAATACACTGTTCTAACCGTTTTGTTTGTGCTGCCATTGGTGGTTTACCTTTTTTTTGCCACGGGCATAAACCACTTTGCCAAGCTCCCCATTCGCACTAAAAATGTTTTGGACATCAGCGATTTTTCTAATCAAACTTTTCAAAACAACATTACCATAGTTGGTTTTTTGGGGAATAACATTTTAGAAAAAAAAGGAGAAGCGCTGAATCTCAATCAAAAAATCTACAAACGCTTCTTCGAATTTGAAGATTTTCAATTCGTGATGCTCGTGCCAATGGGCCAAGAAAATCAGATCAAACAACTGAAGACTGAGTTGACAAATGGTACTGGTGTTGACCTAAAGAACTGGAAATTCGTCGAAGCCTCAGCATCACAAATCAGTTTAGTTTTTGAGTCATTTCAAACGCCGTTAAAACTCGACATCAACTCAGCAACACCTTTTGTGTTCATCATCGACAAAGATGGCCATTTAAGAGGCAGGGATGACGAAAATGACCCAAACGCAAACTTTGGATATGATGCCAGATCGGTAGCAGAGATCAACAACAAAATGGTCGATGATGTAAAAATTATCCTTGCAGAATATAGGCTTGCCCTAAAAAAATATAACAAGATCAATCGATAGACTATGAGGAGTAAAAAATATTTAGGGCTCATTATTATCGTATTGATTTTTGGATGGATATTCATTCCAAAAATAGTTGACAGGCTTCAATCGAGTGCAACAGTGTCCTACAATCGGTTAAACAAGGCCGAAGGTTTACGGTATATAAAAATCAACAGTGAGCCCAAAAAAATACCTTCTTTTCTTTTTCTAAACCAGGATAGCCTTTATGTTGGAAATGAAGATTTCTTGGGTAAGGTGACTGTTGTCGAGTTTTTTTTCACCACCTGCCCATCTATATGCCCCATCATGAACAAAAACATGAAGATTTTAGAACAAGCCTTTGGAGATCGACAAGATTTTGCCATCGCCTCCATAACCATTGATCCAGAGACAGACACTCCAAGTCAGTTGAAGAGATATGCCGAAAATTATGAGGTGTTTTCCCCCAATTGGCATTTTCTGACGGGCGATAATGAAACCATCTATGAATTGGCCAACAAAGGTTTTAATATCTTTGCCGAAGTGAATCCTTCAGTGGCTGGAGGTTTTGAACATCAAGGTTATTTTGCACTCATAGACAAAGAAGGTTATTTTCGTTCAAGAAGCGACAAAAATGGAAATCCCATCGTTTATTATCTCGGTATAGACGATGAACTGGCCGAGGTTCAGGGTGTGGAATGGCTTAAAATTGATATTGAAAAATTGCTAAAAGAATAAACATGAATTCATCTACCAACAAAAATTACAACCGTCTCATCACCTTGGTCTCTATCGTTATTCCTGTCGTGGTAGCCCTTTTGTTTACCATTCGAATCCCAAATGTAGATCGACTTTGGTATTTGCCACCTGTCTATGCCACCATCAATGGGTTAACAGCAATTTTGCTCATCGCAGCAGTTAAGGCTATTAAAAATGGAAATCGAGCACGTCATGAGCGCCTCATCAAGATTTGTATGCTACTTTCTTTGCTTTTTTTGGTGATGTATGTCATCTATCATATGACCTCAGATTCCACCCCGTTTGGAGGTTCAGGCGTTGTGAAGGGCATTTATTATTTTATTCTTATTTCCCATATTTTATTGTCCATTGTTGTTATTCCGTTAGTGTTGACCACCTATAAATATGCCTATTTTAAAGATTATACCACCCATAAAAAAATGGCACGCTACACCTTTCCTGTATGGTTATATGTGGCTGTCACAGGTGTGGTGGTTTATTTGATGATTGCACCCTATTATGAAGTATAAACCCCTTGTTTTACTGTGTATTTATTTATTCAGCCAGTCCATTTCTGCACAATGCTCCATGTGTCGAGCAGTGCTAGAGTCTGGTGCAGATGCCGCCACAGCTGAAAGCATCAATGACGGAATCGTTTACCTCATGGCCATTCCTTATGTGTTGGTAGGATTGGTGGGGATTGTGATTTATAAAACCTATTACAAAAATCGAAAAAAATAATTGTAACAAAACCAAGCCTAATTCGTTATATTCTGTAACCCCACTTCGGTGGTTCTAAACAACGCTAATACCATGATTGAAATCCGCGATTTGCATAAGTCGTATAAAATGGGTAAAAATTCCCTACATGTGCTCAAAGGCATAAATTTCTCGGTTGAGGAAGGCGAACTTGTGGCCATAATGGGTTCTTCAGGATCAGGAAAATCTACATTGCTCAACATTTTGGGAATGCTCGACAATGCCGATTCAGGAACTTATGAGTTAGACGACGTATTGATTGAAAATCTCAACGAAACCAAGGCCGCAAACTATCGAAACAAGTTTTTAGGCTTTGTTTTTCAATCCTTCAATCTCATCAATTACAAAAATGCTTTAGAAAATGTGGCCCTGCCCCTATATTATCAGGGAGTGCCTCGAAAAGAGCGTCTAAATAAATCATTACAGTACTTAGAAAAAGTAGGTTTAGCCGAATGGGCAAAACATTTGCCAAGCGAACTTTCTGGAGGTCAAAAGCAGCGTGTGGCCATCGCAAGAGCTATGGCTTCGGAGCCCAAAGTCCTTTTGGCCGACGAGCCCACAGGGGCTTTGGATTCTAAGACCTCATACGAGGTCATGCAACTGATTCAGCAAATCAACAACGAAGGCAACACCATTTTGATCGTGACCCACGAACCCGACATTGCCAATATGTGCAAAAGAATCGTACACCTTAAAGATGGCGTTATTGTTGAGGATAAAAAAATAAAACAAGTTATCGTAACTAATGTTTAGTAGAGATCGCTGGAATGAAATCTTCGAGACCATAAGCAAAAACCGTTTGCGTACGTTTTTGTCTGGGTTTACTGTGGCTCTTGGGATTTTCATCTTTGTGATCCTTTTTGGATTTGGAAATGGACTCAAAAATTCATTCAATAAATTTTTTATGGACGATGCCACCAACACCCTTTTTGTGTTTTCTGGCACCACTTCTGTACCTTACAAAGGCTTTAGTGCCAACCGCCGCATCGAATTTAGGAATGATGATTTGAAAGAGATTTCCGAAAACTTTTCCTTTTTGATCGAATATATTTCTCCTCGAATTTTTAGGAGCAGTCTGGTGAAATACAAAAACGAGTCCAATACTTACCCTAACCGTGGTGTTTCTCCCCCACACCAGTTTTCAGAAAAAACCATCATGATGGAAGGGAGATATCTTAATGATCTTGATATTTCAAACAAAGAAAAACATGCGGTAATAGGACGATTGGTTGCTTTGGATCTTTTTGGCGATGAAGACCCCTTGGGCAAATACATCGACATGGGAGGAAGTGCGTTCAAAGTGATCGGTGTTTTTCAGGATGACGGCGGCGATAATGAAGAGCGACTCATCTACATTCCCTACACTACACGCCAGCAATTGGAAAAAAACAACGACAAAATTGACCAAATGGTGGTGGCTTTTCGCCCCGAACTTGGTTTGTCTGCCGCCCTTGGTTTGGAGCGTAATTTGATAAAATATCTTAAAGACAAACACAACATAGCTCCTGATGACAATCGTGCAGTTTTTATTAGAAACATTGCTGATCAGCTCCATCAAAATCAGCAATTTGCAAACGTGCTTCAGCTCATCGTAACGGCCGTAGGGCTAGGCACCTTGGTTGCGGGTATCATTGGCATTAGCAATATTATGGTTTTTGTTGTGAAAGAAAGAACCAAGGAGCTCGGAATTCGAAAAGCACTAGGCGCCACTCCAAAATCTGTCATAGGAATGATTTTGCACGAATCCATTTTCATTACCCTCATCGCTGGTTATGGTGGATTGGCAGCAGGGGTGCTATTGTTGAAATTAATAGGAGACAAGCTTGAAGAATTTTTCATCATGAATCCTTACATTAACACAACCACCGCAATTTTTGCTACATTTTTACTCATACTTTTTGGCGCCATAGCAGGCTACATTCCCGCCAAAAGAGCGGCACGCATAAAACCCATCATTGCTTTAAGAGACGAATAATGAAATCAATTCTTTTTGATCGCGACACTTGGCAAGAGATTTTCGGTTCTATCCGAAAAAACAAACTGCGCACCATAGTCACCGTTGTGGGAGTGTTGTGGGGAATTTTTATTTACATTGCTTTGTCGGGGGCCGCAAAAGGTCTTGATAATGGCTTCGAACGACAATTCGAATCTGTGGCCATGAACAGTATGTTTGCTTGGGCACAACGAACTAGTATCCCTCACGCAGGTTTCAGAACGGGTCGTAGGTTGCAGCTAACCCTAGCCGATGCCGAAACACTTAAAAAAAGAATCCCTGCCCTTCAATATGTCGCGCCCCGCAACGCCAAAGGTGTTTTTGGAGGCAGTGGTGCTTCTGTGGTGAGAGGACAAAAAACGGGAGCTTATAACATTTATGGAGATTACCCTGTTTTTACAAAAATTGCGACAAAAAAAATCTATGATGGTGGACGCTTCATCAACGATGCAGATATCGATTATAACAGAAAAGTCTGTGTGATTGGAGAGCGAACACAAAAAGAACTTTTCGAGAATCTCGAAAATCCCATAGGAGCCTATATTCGCATCGACAACATTTATTTTCAAGTGGTTGGCGTTCATAAATATGTTCCGGGAGGCGGATTTGAAAGCGATAGCGATATTTTCATTCCTTTCACCACCTACCAAAAATTATACAATACAGGCGAAAACGTTGACTGGTTTTCTATAGCAGCCTTTAACGACGCCGATGTGGTGCAAGCCGAAAAAGATGTAAAAGCAGTTTTAAAAGAAATACACAAGGTTCATCCCGACGATGAAAGAGCCTTCGGATCTTTCAACTTAGGAGAAGTTTTTAACCGCATTATGGGCTTTTCCAAGGGCATGACGTTTTTGTCTTTGGTGGTGGGTATTGCCACCATCATTGCAGGAGTGATAGGCATTGGCAATATATTGCTGATTTCTGTAAAAGAACGCACCAAAGAATTGGGCGTTCGTCGAGCCATTGGCGCAACCCCAAGAGAAGTACGAGGACAAATTTTATTAGAATCTGTTTTCTTAACTATTGTAGCAGGAATTTTAGGCATCATTTTAGGGGCATTGGTGTTGTCGGGAATCAACGCCCTCACTGCAGCGCAATCTGACTTTCCCTACACCAACCCCACCGTACCCATTCCTTTTGTATTGGGGGCATTGGCCATTATGGTGGTTTTGGGCACCCTTGTTGGACTCATCCCTGCTCAGCGCGCAGTGAGCATCAAACCCATAGACGCATTAAGAGAAGAATAATTTAATCAATCGAACATGAAAATTGTAAAATACCTAGGAATCTTTTTGTTAATCGCTGGAGCACTCTATGCCACGGCGTTTTTTATCAAATCGAACAGCAAATCGGCCATCACCTATGAAACCGAGACCATGATTAAGGCCACCATCGAAGAAAAAACGGTAGCTACAGGCAAGGTAGTTCCAGAAGATGAGGTTGAAATCAAACCCCAAATTTCTGGAATCATTGAAAAGATCTTGGTTGAAGAAGGTGATAAAGTACGCACTGGAGATTTGTTGGCGCGCATCAAAGTGGTGCCCAATGAACAATCTCTCAATGCGGCTAGTGGCAGGGTTAAAACGGCCCAAATTGTCCTTAAAAACGCCCAAACAGAATTCAACCGTAGCAAAGCCCTTTTCGACAGAGGCGTAATTTCTGAACAAGATTACAACAGTGTTTTATTGCGATTTAACCAGGCCAAGCAAGATTTGTCTAATGCACAAAGTGATTTACAAATTATTCGTTTGGGGTCAGCAGGGGGCTCTAGCACAGCCAATACGAACATTCGCGCAACGGTGAGTGGAACGATTCTTGAAATTCCAATCAAAGAAGGAGATCAGGTGATTCAATCCAATAATTTCAATGCAGGAACTACCATAGCTACTATTGCAGATCTTCAAAAAATGATTTTTGAAGGAAAAGTAGATGAAGCAGAGGTAGGAAAATTAGTCTCTGGTATGCCGTTAAAAGTGAGTTTAGGCGCCATTCAAGACAAGGATTACGACGCTAAATTGAAATTTATTGCCCCCAAAGGAACCGAAGAGCAAGGCGCCATTCAATTTAAAATTGAAGCCGACGTTTTTTTAGATGATGAGTTTTTTGTGCGTGCAGGATATAGTGCCAATGCGTCGATTGTTTTGCAAAGAAAAGACAGTGTACCTGCTCTACGAGAAGCGCTTTTACAATTTGACAAAAAAACCCAAAAACCCTTTGTAGAAATTGCTGTTGGCGAGCAAAAGTTTGAACGGAAAGATGTAGAATTAGGCATCTCAGACGGGGTCAATGTTGAAGTTGTTTCAGGAATCACCGAAGAAGATAAGGTGAAGGTTTGGAACAAAACAGAACCCCTAAAACGCGACACTGAAGAGAATGAAGAATAAAAACACCATGACCCAACGAATTCTAGTTTTAGCATTTAGCTTGATGCTTGGCGCTTTTTTTGTCCAAGCCCAACAACAATGGACCCTTCAGGACTGCATTGATCTTGCCCTAGAAAAAAACATTTCTGTTAAGCAAGCTTCTTTAGATTATTTAGACTCTGGAATTGAGAAAAAAGCTGCAGTAGCCAATTTTTTACCAAC
>CAYZFD010000022.1:6946-27545 GCA_964477735.1 uncultured Flavobacteriaceae bacterium | reverse complement strand
AGTGGCCATTCCCGACGGCGTTGAAGTGATTGCTATGCCTAGACTTAGTGACACCATGGAGGAGGGAACTGTGGCTACTTGGCTTAAAAAAGTTGGTGATCAGGTCAACGAAGGTGATATTTTGGCCGAAATCGAAACCGATAAAGCCACCATGGAATTCGAGTCATTCTATGCAGGCACTCTTCTTCATATTGGCATCGAAGTTGGGCAGAGTGCGAAAGTGGATAGTTTGTTGGCTGTGATTGGTCCAGAAGGAACAGATGTGTCAGCAGTTTTGGCCGCAAGCCAAAGCAAAACCACTGATATCCCAGCAAAACCAGCGACAACTTCAGTAGTAGAGCCAGAACCTATAGTCGAAGACAAAACAACTCCAGCCACTACACAATCGACAGGTGTTTCCCATACAACTCCAGAGGGAGCTCGTGTGATGGCTTCACCATTGGCCAAAAAAATGGCTAAAGATCAAGGGATTAACCTCAATCAAGTTCAAGGAACTGGAGAAAACGGTCGAATTGTGAAGCGTGATATTGAAAACTTTGTGCCTGGTGTCGGAGGCACGGCTCAGCCCTCGCTTCAACACGCTCAAGAGTCTTTCGAAGAAATCACCAATTCTCAAATGAGGAAAGTGATTGCCAAAAGACTTTCAGCCTCTAAATTTACAGCACCCCACTATTATTTGTCTGTTGAATTTGATATGGACAACGCTATCGCTTTCAGAACCCAATACAATACCATCCCTGAAACAAAAATTTCGTTCAATGATATTGTTGTAAAAGCTTGTGCTTTAGCACTTAAACAACACCCGCAAGTAAATTCACAGTGGTTTGAAGATCGTATGAGGCTCAATCATCATGTTCACATTGGAGTGGCTGTGGCTGTTCCAGATGGCCTTGTTGTTCCAGTAGTGCGTTTTGCAAACATGCAAACACTTCCTCAGCTCGGTGCTCAAGTGAAGGATTATGCCCTTCGTGCAAGAGATAAAAAACTCACCCCCGCTGAAATGGAAGGCAGTACTTTTACAGTTTCTAATTTGGGAATGTTTGGTATTCAGGAGTTTACCTCTATCATCAATCAGCCCAATTCCGCCATATTGTCTGTGGGCAGTATTGAGCAAAAACCTGTGGTCAAAGCGGGTCAAATTGTTGTAGGCAACACCATGAAGCTTACACTGGCATGTGACCACCGCACCGTTGATGGTGCAACGGGCGCACAGTTTTTACAAACCCTTCGCGACTACGTTGAAAACCCTCTAAAGCTGGTTTTATAAATCTCTTAAGATGAAGCAAATAGCGGTCACTGGAGCCAGTCGTGGTATCGGTTTTGAACTGATTCAGGCATTGGCAAATCAAGGTTGTCGTGTGTTTGCCATTTCAAGAAACATCAAGCCCATAGAGGCCTTGAATCACCCCAATATTCTGCCTTTTTCTGTAGATATTTCCAATCAAAATCATTTATTGTCTTTAAAAAATGAATTGATCGGTTTTGGAACACTGCATGGGCTGGTAAACAATGCAGGTTGCTTGATTAACAAACCTTTTGCTCAAACCACAACTGAAGATTTTGAGGCTGTTTTTAGGGTTAATGTTTTTGGGTTAGCTGCCCTAACACGTTTGCTTTTGCCTATCCTAGACCCCAAAGGACACGTGGTGAACATAAGCAGCATGGGTGGTCTTGGCTCAACGGCCAAGTTTCCAGGATTGTCGGCCTATAGCAGTAGCAAGGGTGCGGTTTCTATACTCACTGAATTGCTTGCCGAAGAATATAAAACAACGGGTCCTGCTTTTAATGGTTTGGCTTTAGGAGCTGTACAAACAGAAATGTTAGCCGAAGCTTTTCCTGATTATAATGCGCCTTTGCAGGCCTCAGAAATGGCGGATTATGTTGCTGATTTTGTTTTAACGGGGCATCAGTTTTACAACGGAAAAGTACTGGCCGTTTCCACCTCTACGCCTTGAAAAATCATTTGGTTTTATCGTTGATTCCCGAACCTTCAAAAGCAATGTGTGAAGCCTTGCTCAACAAAAGCAGGGTTGATGTGAAAGTCGTCAAAAGCAGGCGCACCCGTCATGGTGATTTTAGGGTTTTTGCCGACGGAAGCAAACAAATTACCATGAATCAAAGCGACAATCCCTATCGATTTTTAATCACACTCATCCATGAGCTGGCGCACTTTGAAGTGTCAGAAAATTATAGGTCAAGAAGAAAACCGCATGGTGAAGAATGGATGAAAACTTTTCAACACATGATGTTGCCTTTTCTTACGCCAGAGATTTTCCCTTCTCCTTTGTTGCAAGTGCTGGCACAACATTTGAAGCGCCCAAAAGCCAGTACAGATAGTGATTTACAACTCGTGATAGAACTTTCTAAATTTGATTTGCCCAACAATAAAATCTATATATTTGATTTAAAAGAAGGCGACCGGTTTGAAGTCAATGGGCGTGTGTTTGTTAAAGGAAAAACACTCCGAAAGCGCGCTGTTTGCACGGAAGAATCCAATGGAAAGCGTTTTCTTTTTGCGCCTCAGATCAAAGTTTTAAAGTGCTAAAATTTCAATGTATCAATGATTGAATCATTATGGAAACAAAATTCAATTTTTCTGAAGAGGCCTCAGACCTAAAAAAGGAGGCCGTTAAGCGCGATGCGCGGGGTTTGTGGATAAGCGTAAGCAGCTTCCTTAGGGATCTACTCGATTTTCGTGATGACACGGACAAAGAGGCTACCTTGTTGGCCATCAAACAAGATATACCCATGAAAGGCGCCACGGCCTGGATCTTGATTTGTTCGATTTTTGTGGCTTCTGTTGGTCTCAACGCCAATGCTACAGCGGTAGTGATAGGTGCGATGTTGATATCACCTTTGATGGGGCCCATTCTCGGCATTGGCTTGTCTATCGCCATTCACGATATTGATAGTCTCAAAAAATCACTTATCAATTTTTTTGTGATGGTGGTTTTAAGTGTTTTAACCGCCTATTTGTTTTTCGCTCTTTTTCCGCTTCGTGAAGAATCCTCAGAACTTTTGGCGCGCACACGCCCCGACATTCGGGATGTGCTCATAGCCTTTTTTGGGGGATTGGCACTCATCATCGCTAGAACCAAAAAGGGAACCATTGCCTCAGTAATTTTTGGTGTTGCCATTGCCACTGCCTTGATGCCACCACTTTGTACCGTAGGTTTTGGTTTGGCTGAAGGTAATTTTGAATTTGCTGTTCGAGCCCTCTACCTTTTCACCATCAACACCATTTTTATTGCTTTGGCTACCTACCTTGTCGTAAAAGTGCTGCGGTTTCCTATGATCAAATATGCCAACTCTAAACGCCGTCGTTTCATTGCCAACACGGCTTCGGTTGTCGCTGTTTTGGTGATGATTCCTGCTACCTACACCTTTTTAGACGTTCTCAAAGAAAGTCGTTTTAAGGCTGCCGCAAAATCTTTTTTAAAACAAGAATTAAAAGGTCTGTCGAATGCCTATTATCTTGAACAAACAGCCGAAATCCTTTATGAAGAAGAGGGGCAAAAAATTGTACTCAATACTTTTGGGCAAGATCCTTTACCTGAATCTACAATCGCCTTGCTTCGCTCAAAGCTTTCTGTCTACCCGCCGCTAGAGACCACGGCACTTCTTTTCAATCAACAAAAAAGAGAAAATGATTTTAGGGCTCAAAAAAGATATATGGAGGAATTGAGAACACGCGACTCCCTGGATCTTATGAACCAAACACAAAAAATTGTTATGCTCGAAGAAAAGATTGCACAATTGAGCGCCCTCGAAGCCCAAACAATCCCCTTTGAATCGATTAGCCGAGAAGCAAAAGTGATTCATGAAAACTTGGAGAAATTGGCTTTTGCCAACACCCTTGTGTCAAATTTTGAAAAGATTGATACTTTAATGGTTTTTACAGCCCGATGGCAGAAAGACCTTTCTAATGATGCGCAAGAAACTGAACGTCAAAAGCTCTTAAATTGGTTGCAATTTAAACTTCCGAACACGCCTGTTATCTTAAATAACGAAGCGCTAAAGGTAGAGTGATCTCACCTTTTTAAAAAGGTTTGAAGAATAAACAAAATCAACAACAGATTCGTTTTCGGTTTTAAAAATGTCTTTGTTGCTTCCTTCCCATGCTTTAAGTCCGTTTTTTAAAAAAACTATCTTTTCGCCAATTTCCATAACGGAGTTCATGTCGTGCGAATTCATCACAGTGGTCATTTGAAATTCTTTGGTAATTTCTTGAATTAAATTGTCAATAACGATAGCAGTTTTTGGGTCTAGGCCGGAGTTGGGTTCGTCACAAAATAAATATTTTGGATTCATCACTATGGCGCGTGCAATGGCAACTCTTTTTTGCATTCCACCCGAAATTTCCGAAGGCATTTTGTTGTTGGAATCCACGAGTTTCACTCTTTGAATAACCTCTTCGGCACGATCTCTCATCTCACCAAATGAACTGTTTGTGAATAGTTGCATGGGAAACATGACGTTTTCTAGGACTGTCATTGAGTCAAAAAGTGCACTTCCTTGAAAAACCATACCCATTTCTCTTCGTAGGGCCATTTGCCGATTGCCATCCATTTCTTTTCTGGCAATACCGTCAAACAAGATTTCGCCTCGATCTTGCGTGAAAAGTTTGAGCATGCATTTAAGCAAAACCGTTTTTCCTGAACCACTTTGGCCTATAATAAGGTTGGTTTTTCCTTTTTCAAAAGTGGTTGAGATGCCTTTAAGAACTTCGACACCCTCGAACGATTTATATAAAGATTTAATTTCGATCATCAGGCTAGCAATAGTTGTGTTACAAAATAATTCACAATTATGATGGTAACCGAAGTCCAAACGAAAGCGAGCGTACTTGCTTTTCCTACATCCAGCGCGCCTCCTTTCATGAAATAGCCGTGATAGGCAGGAATAGTGGCCAAAATAAAAGCAAAAAGCAGTGTTTTGATGTAGGCATATG
Source organism: uncultured Flavobacteriaceae bacterium (assembly GCA_964477735.1). Classification (GTDB taxonomy): domain Bacteria; phylum Bacteroidota; class Bacteroidia; order Flavobacteriales; family Flavobacteriaceae; genus CAYZFD01. The sequence continues at coordinate 22,594 of CAYZFD010000022.1, read as the reverse complement.
TGATGTGAAATGGAATAAAGTCGAGTTGAATGCCCTCGATGAATGATGCTGAACTAGAAAAGCCAGCATATATGGTGGCCATCCAACCGCCAAAAACCCCCAAAAACATGGCTATGGTGATGACAAAAGGATAGAACAACATGGCCACGATTTTAGGAAACAACAAATAATTGAGCGCATTTACACCCATCACCTCAAGTGCGTCAATTTGCTCTGTAACCCGCATGGTGCCAATGCTTGACGTGATGTATGAACCTACTTTTCCGGCCATAATTATGGAAATAAAAGTGGGAGCAAATTCCAATAAAACAGATTGCCGAGTGGCGTACCCCACTAAGTATTCGGGAATTAGGGGGTTGTCAATATTGAGGGCAGTTTGAATAGAAACAACGCCACCTACAAAAAAGGAAAGAAAAGCCACTATACCTAACGAAGCGATAATTAGATCGTTGATTTCTTTGAAAATTAGGCTACGCATCACGCTGGCTTTAGTGGGCTTAGAAAAAGTCAAGCGCAACATGATAAAGTATCTTCCTATGTGGCGAAGTGTGTTCATGTTTCTATCAAACGAAAGTAAAAAAATATTGTTTGTTTTATAGGAATAAACACATAAAATTTATCTTTGAAAAAAATTAAATGGCATGAACTTTAAGACGTTTTCCCTCTCTTTTTTCTTTTTAATTCCTTTGGTTTTTTCTGCACAAGATAAACCGTTGACCGATAGTCCTAGGTTGGTTGTTGGCATTGTGGTGGATCAAATGCGATATGATTTCCTCACAAGATTTTGGGATCATTATGGCGATGGAGGATTTAAAAAAATGGTTAACGAAGGCTTTGTTGCTCGCAATCATCATTATGATTATTACCAAACCAAAACCGGACCTGGCCATGCTTCTGTTTCAACTGGTTGTCCGCCTGCTGTGCATGGAATAATTGGCAATGATTGGTTTGACAAAAACAAAGAAACCATGGTGTATTGTGTTGACGATAGCACGGTGAAGCCTCTTGGGGTTTCAAACGCAAGCGGCCAAAAGTCTCCAAGCAAAATGTTGGTGACCACCCTTGCTGATCAAAACCGATTGGCCACTCAGTTTAGGGGAAAAACGATTTCTATTTCAATTAAAGATAGAGCAGCAGTTTTGTCGGGAGGTCACACGGCCAATGCCGCTTATTGGTTTTATGGCAAAGACAAAGGCCATTGGATTAGCAGTAGCCACTATATGGATGCGCTACCCCCATGGGTGCAACAATATAACCAATCAAATTACCACAAAAAATATTTCAAAGATTGGAACACATTAAAACCCATAGACACCTATAAAGAATCAGGGACTGATCAAAACCATTATGAAGGTGGGTTTCTTGGGCAATCAAAACCTGTTTTTCCGCACCCTCTAAAAAAATATAAAGATTCCCTAAATTTCTTTGACCTCATTAAAACAACCCCTTACGGGAATAGTTTAACCTTAGACTTTGCGCTAATGGCTTTAAAAGAAGAAAAACTTGGTCTTGATGAAGACACTGATTTTTTGGCGATTAGTTTTTCGAGTACTGATTATATTGGACACACTTTTGGCGTTAATTCGAAAGAAGTTCAAGACACTTATGTGCGATTAGATCGAGACATTGAGCAGTTGTTGAAAAGCCTGGATGAAGAAGTTGGTGCGGGTCAATATTCCGTTTTTTTAACATCAGATCATGGCGCTGTTCACGTTCCTAATTTCCTAAAAGACCACAAAATTCCAGCGGGCTATATCAATAGTTCGAGTATAAAGCGTGCGTTAATGAATTGGGCTGAAGAAAACTATGGAAGTCAAGCGCTAATTCAAAATGTTTCTAACAATCAAGTGTTTTTAAACAGGAAAATGACTGAGCAACTTGGTTTAAATATAAATGAACTTCAAGATGCTGCTGCTGAAATTTTGCGTCAGATTCAGGGAATTGATCGAGTTTATGTTGCGCATCAAATCGAAATGTTGTCAGAAAGCCCCATAACAACACGGCTTGTGAATGGCTTTCATCAAAAACGTTCAGGGGATGTTTTGTTTGTTTATGAACCGTCTTTCGTTTCATATGGCCCAACAGGCTCAACACATGGAACAGGTTTTGTTTATGACACCCATGCGCCTTTGCTCCTTTTTGGAAAAGGGGTTAAAGTGGGGCATACATTTCGTCACACCAAAATTTCGGATATTGCCCCAACTATGGCTGCAATTATGGGCATCACAGCACCCAACGGAAGTGTGGGCACAGTGATATATGAATCGATTGATTAGAACTGGTAGGTGATGGCGTTAATGTTCATGCCCGCCCCAACACTTGCCAGCAACACCACATCGCCTTTTTGAAGATTGTGACCCTTTAGTTGGTTTCGAACAATCAAGTCTAAAAGTGTGGGCACAGTTGCGACTGAACTGTTGCCCAATGTGTTGATACTCATTGGCAAAACACCTTTGTAAGGTTGTAACTTATAAAGCCTGAAGAAGCGTTTAACAATAGCTTCATCCATTTTTTCATTGGCCTGATGGATCAATATTTTTTTTACATTTTCTATTGTTTTACCGCTGGCTTCCAAACAAGCCTGAAGGGCTTGAGGCACACGATTTAATGCAAACTCATAAATTTTGTGCCCATGCATTTTAATGTATTTTTTTGTGTTATTTTCACTTGTATTATTGCCTTGACCAAAGAATAAAAATCCGGCTTCTTCTTGGGCGTAGGTTACCGTTTTGTGGGATAAAATACCGCCCATTTCCGCTATTTCTTGAATAATACAAGCCCCTGCGCCATCTGCATAGATCATAGAGTCTCGGTCATTAGGATCTGAGATTCTCGAAAGGGTATCGGCGCCAATCACTAGGCAAGTTTTGGCCATCCCAGCTCTAATAAATGCCTGTGCTTGTATCACACCCTCAACCCATCCTGGACATCCGAAAATGAGATCATAGGCCACACAATTTGGGTTTTCGATTCCCAACTTGTGTTTTACGCGAGTCGCTAAGCTGGGAAGGGCGTCGGGCTGGTTGTTGTCTTTGGCTAAGTCGCCAAAATTGTGTGCCACAATGATATAGTCTAAACTTTCAGGATTAATCTTGCTGGCTTCAATGGCTTTTTGACCAGCAACCGCCGCCAAGTCTGAAGTCACCTGATTGTGTTCGGCATACCTTCTTTCGTAAATTCCGGTAATGGCCTTAAATTTTTCAATGATTTCTTCGTTTGGAATTTCAAAAGGCTCGCCTGCAGGCGTTAAAAAATGCCGATCTAAAAAGGCTTCATTTTCTTTTTTAAGGTTAGGAATGCAACTTCCAGTACCCACGATGTGTATGGCCATTTTGTTGGTTTGCTTCTGCAAATTGCAACTTTTTTTGGATAAACAACAAAACGAATGTCCACAAATTATGATTCCCAGTTTTAGGGCTGCAATTAAATTTATCTTTTGGGATGGCTTTTCGAAATCATCTTAACACACATTATATCAATAAGTTAAATGAAATTATTCTAGTTCAACATAGCTTTCTACTGGCGCACAGGTGCAAATTAAATTACGATCTCCAAAAGCCTCATCAACCCTGCTAACCGAAGGCCAAAACTTATTTTCTTTTACAAAACTAAGGGGGTAGGCTGCTTCAGATCTGGCATAGGGCATTTCCCACTCATCCGCACTAATCACTTCGAGTGTGTGTGGTGCATTTCTAAGAATGTTCTGTTCTTGAGAGGCATCGCTAGCTTCAATTTCAAATCGAATGTGAATCATAGCATCACAAAAGCGATCAATTTCTGCTAAGTTTTCACTTTCAGTGGGTTCTATCATAATTGTTCCAGGAACGGGGAAAGAGACTGTAGGTGCATGAAAGCCATAGTCCATCAGCCTTTTGGCAATGTCTGTTACTTCTATACCTTTTGATTTAAAGTCGCGACAATCAATGATTAATTCATGGGCCGTTCTTCCTTGCTCTCCAATATATAAAATCTGGTAATGTTGTTCCAATTTTGATTTAATATAATTTGCATTTAGGATGGCGATTTGGGTGGCAGCTGTTAAACCTTCCGCGCCTAACATTTTGATGTACCCATAGGAAATTAGGCAAGCCATGGCAGAACCCCATGGAGCTGCTGATATTGCGGTTATGGCCTGAGATCCTCCAGTTTCAACAACGGGATTGCCTGGAAGAAAAGGAACTAGATGCTCGGCAACGCAAATGGGGCCTACACCGGGTCCACCTCCTCCGTGGGGAATGGCAAATGTTTTGTGTAGGTTGAGATGGCAAACGTCTGCACCAATGAGTGCCGGATTCGTAAGTCCAACTTGGGCATTCATATTGGCGCCATCCATATAAACCAAACCACCGCTTGCATGAACAGCAGCTGTGATTCTTTTGATAGAGGACTCAAAAACTCCGTGAGTAGAGGGGTAAGTAACCATTAAAGCGGCCAAATTGTCTGCGTATTCGATGGCTTTTTCTTTCAGTTCGTCTTCGTTTATATTTCCAAACTTATCGGTGCCCACAACCACCACTTTCATGCCTGCCATCACTGCTGATGCTGGATTGGTGCCGTGAGCTGAGGATGGAATCAAGCAAATGTTTCGATGTTGATCGCCATTGGCGTGGTGATAGGCACGAATGACCATCAAACCACTATATTCTCCTTGTGCTCCAGAATTTGGTTGTAATGAAGTACCTGCAAAGCCTGTGATTTTGTTGAGTTGAGACTTTAATGCCTCCATCATTTGGTGGTAGCCAGTAGCCTGTTCGATGGGAACAAAAGGATGCAAACTGTTCCATTTCGGCCAGCTGAGTGGCAGCATTTCGGCTGCAGCATTGAGTTTCATGGTGCAAGAACCCAATGAAATCATCGATTGATTGAGCGCCAGGTCTTTTCTTTCGAGTCGTTTCATGTAGCGCATCAGGGCCGTTTCAGAGTGGTATTTGTTAAACACCTCTTGGGTTAAATAGGGAGATTTTCGGGTTAAATCATTCGAAATTGAGCTAGACTCTTTAAAAGAAATGCTTTTAGGGATTGAGCAACCTAGGGCGCTGGCAAATACATGGATAATGTTTGTGAGGTCAGTTTCGGTAGTGGTTTCGTTAAGCGCAATACTCACTGTGTTTTGTGAAGGGTACCAAAAATTGAGTTCGCTTTTTTCGGCGATGTCTTTAATTTTATTTGCTGGTGCTTCAAAAAGTAGTGTATCGAAAAAGACTTTATTGTGTTGTTTTACACCCATTTTTTCGAGAACGGAGGCGAGGTGGTTGGCCTTGCTATGAATGCTGGAGGCGATGTGTTGGAGGCCCTTTGGACCATGATAAACAGCATACATTCCAGCCATTACGGCCAGTAGAACTTGTGAGGTGCATATATTCGATGTGGCTCGATCACGCTTAATGTGCTGTTCTCGTGTTTGTAGTGCCATTCGATAGGCTAGCTCTCCTCTTCGACCTTTGGTCACACCAATAATACGCCCAGGAATATGTCTTTTATAAGCTTCTTTTGTAGCAAAATAAGCGGCATGGGGGCCACCGTAACCCAAAGGAATACCAAAGCGTTGTGATGTGCCCACCACCACGTCTGCCCCCCAAGAGCCAGGCGCTTCGAGCAATGCTAGACTGAGAAGATCTGCGGCCACAACGGTTTTGATTTCCTGTTCTTGTGCTTGCTTCACAAAAGGGGCATAGTTATTAACTTCTCCAAATGCATTGGGATATTGAAGTAGTGCTCCAAAGCACCGGCTGTTAAAATCAAATTGCGCAGGGTTTCCAATGAGCAATTCGATGCCCAAAGGCTCGGAACGGGTTTTTAGCAATGAGATTGTTTGCGGAAGGGTGTTTTCATCTACAAAAAAACAATTAGCCTCTTTTTGGTTTCGATTCCTGAGGTTATAAACCAGGCTCATGGCCTCGGCAGCGGCTGTGCTTTCATCGAGCAGAGAGGCGTTTGCGATTTCCATGGCGGTTATCTCACATACAACGGTTTGGTAGTTTAACAAAGCTTCTAATCTTCCTTGTGCAATTTCTGCTTGATAGGGGGTGTAGGCCGTGTACCATCCTGGATTTTCTAAAATATTTCGCTGAATGACCGCAGGTGTAACAGCGGCATGGTAGCCTAGGCCAATGTAGGTTTTTTTACAGCTGTTCTTGTCGGCTAACTCGCTCATGAAATCCAAAAAGGCGTGTTCGGTCATGGGGCTGTCTAAATCCAACTTTGATTTCAATCTTATTTCACTGGGAATGGTTTCCTCAATTAGTTTTTCGATAGAGGAAACGCCTATGTGATTCAGCATAATGGCTTGCTCATTTTCATTGGGGCCAAGGTGCCGTTGAAGAAACGAATGTGGATTCATTAGATGCCAATTTTTGAAACAAAATTAAGAATTTGATGCTGAGATTTTATCAATTTTTCCTTTGATTTCAATAAAGTTTTTAACGAAAAATTAGTGTTATGAACACTTTGGTTATTTTTGTGGAATGAATGTCTTTCGCACTCTTTTTAAAACCTATGTTTTTGAGAGTTACCATGCCGCACTTGCTGTGGCAGCTTTTTGCACCTTAAGTTTTTTACAGACTTCTCAGCCCATCCACTACTCCCTATTGGTTTTTGTTTTTGGTGCGACTGCTTTAAGTTATCATGGCATTAAACACAGTCCTTTAAAACTCACGAAATGGATTCGTCTTAAACCCTTTGGGTTATTTCTTGTCACTCTAATTTCTGCCACTCAGCTTCCAAATATTGTGCTTGCATTGGCATTTTTTTTTGGAATCATTAGCGTTTTATACACCATTCCTTTTTCGAAAAAATATTCAAACGTTCGCAATTGGGGTGGTGTTAAAATATATATTATAGCTTTTTGTTGGAGCGGTGTAAGTGTGCTTTTGCCCTTGCTTTCTCAAGGTGAGTTTCCAAGCAATATTTTCCAGTTGCTTTTAATCCGTTTTTTAATTGTTTTTGTGTTAACCCTACCCTTCGAAATTAGAGACTTGCCCACAGATCCAGCGGCCTTAAAGACCATTCCTATGGTTTTTGGGGTTAGAAGAACCAAAGGGCTGGGTCTTCTAGTTTTAGCGTTGTCTTTAACCCTTTCGCTGCGTTTCGATCTATTCAACTATATTGATGGGTCGATGATGCTACTCATTGGCATCCTTTTGTGGGGCAGTCGAGTGGATCGGTCTAAATATTATGCGAGCTTCTGGGTAGAAAGTGTTCCTTTGGTTTGGGTTTTGGCCTATTATTTAAAAGGTTTGATTTTGTAAACTACAAATTCACTTTCTTTTATCTATACGAACTTACATTTGGTCGAAAAAAAATCAAATAACTTTATTAATATTTTTCAATTTTGGTTTAATACGTAAATTGCGCATATCAGATAGCAAAATTGACCTACAAGCTATTTGAAAGGCAATATAAGCATGTTGGATTTTTCATAATTTTTAGATGTATTGCCCTGAAGAAAACGCCTCTGTGAACAGGGGCGTTTTTATTTTTTAAGCTGAGCAGCACTTTCGTTGACCTTCAATTCAAGCCCCTTTTTAAAGGTTAGCACTTTATCTAAAACGCAGTTGTCAGAACTCCCAATGATTTGAGCGGCCAATATTCCAGCATTTTTAGCACCATTTAAAGCAACAGTCGCTACAGGAACCCCACTCGGCATTTGAAGAATAGAAAGAATAGAATCCCAGCCGTCTATTGAATTTGAAGATTTTACAGGAACACCGATCACAGGTAGGGGGGTCAGTGATGCAATCATTCCAGGAAGGTGGGCAGCGCCTCCAGCACCAGCAATGATCACTGAAATTCCTCGTTGATGTGCTTGCTGCCCATAGGTCATCATTTTTTCTGGTGTTCGATGAGCCGACACTATATCTACTTCCACTGAAATGTCGAACCCTTGAAGGATGTCTATTGCTTCTTGCATCACTGGTAGATCGGATTGACTACCCATAATTATTCCAACTTTAGCCATGTTACTTGGTTTTAATTTGAAGTGTGTTTTTTACTTTTTCTGCCAAATGGTATGCGTTTTCCAAACTTTGATTTAGCACTGTGGCATGCCCCATCTTTCTGAATGGGCGGGTTTCTTTTTTTCCATAAATGTGGGGCACTACGCCTTCTATTTTTAAGATTTCTTCCATACCATCATACCACACAGGTCCGCTATATCCAGCAGCGCCGTTGAGGTTGGTCATCACAGCAGGCTGCTTACTTTTGGTTTCACCTAGAGGCATATCAAGAACAGCACGAAGGTGTTGTTCAAATTGTGAAGTGTAGCTTCCTTCAATGCTATAATGACCACTGTTGTGTGGCCTTGGCGCCACCTCGTTCACTAGCAGGTCACCACTCGCTGTAAGAAATAACTCTACCGCCAATAATCCAATGTGTTGGTAGGCTTTGGAAACATTTAAGGCAATTTCGTTCGCTTTATGGGCAATCTCATTCGAAACCCTGGCGGGGCATAGCACATACTCAACCTGGTTGGCTTCGGGATGAAAGAGCATTTCTACAACGGGATAAGCCACCGTTTCTCCCCTTGGATTGCTGGCCACGATTACTGCAAGTTCTGTAATAAATTCTACCTTATCTTCTACCAAACATTTCCCCTTTGGAAGGCTTTGAAGGTCAGCGATAGTTCGTAAAACCTTCACGCCATAGCCGTCATATCCAAATTGTGGACTTTTCCAAACAGCAGGAAGGGTGCGTGAACCATCCGAAATCGCAGATTCTAGGGCTTCAACACTTTCGTAAACCTGAAAAGCTGCGGTTGGAATCTGATGGGATTTATAAAATTCTTTTTGACGAATTTTGTTCTGGATGGTGTGTAGTGTTTTTGAAGAAGGAAAAACTTTAATACCTTCATTTTCAAGTTGTTGCAAGCCTTCTAAAGATACGTTTTCGATTTCTATGGTGAGCACATCGACTGTTCTTCCAAAGGCTACTACCGCTGCTTTATCCATTAAATCTCCTTGAACAAAACAATCACACGACAACCTAGCAGGGGCATCTGGTGAAGCGTCCATTACGGCTGTTTTGATGTCCCATTTTCGGGTTTCCTGAAGTAACATTTTTCCCAATTGTCCCCCGCCGAGTATGCCTAGTGTAAAATTGGAAGAAAAGAAATCCATAGTCGAATCTTTATGCAAAAATAGTCATTTCTAGTTTGCCAATTCATAGGGCTAAAACATTCATTATTTTAAAGAATTTAGAGAAACAGTGTTGTGTTTAGGTGATAAGCAACCTCCTTTTGTTCATAAACAACAGTTATATTTTCATAAATTGAAAACCATTATTTAGTATGCATAAAGTGTAATTCTTGGCTTGCTTTCCCTAAATTTGCGTCCTAAATTATTTTCAATGGTTAATATTATTTTGTTTGGTAAACCTGGCGCAGGAAAAGGAACTCAAGCCGCATTTTTAAAGGAACACTATGGATTTGTTCACATTTCTACTGGTGATGTTTTTCGTTACCACATGCAACAGGGTACCTCTCTGGGGCTCTTGGCCCAGTCATTTATGGATAAGGGAGATTTGGTGCCAGACAATGTAACCATTGACATGCTGGCCGAAGAAGTAGCCAAAAGACCAGAAGCCCATGGCTTCATTTTTGATGGTTTTCCAAGAACCACCGCACAGGCTGTCGCCTTGGATGATCTAATGACAAATTTAAATAGCAGCATTGCAGCCACAATTGCCATGGAAGCCGATGATGAAATCCTCATTCAACGTCTTCTAAAAAGAGGTGAAAGTAGTGGCCGTGCCGATGATCAGGATGTGCAAAAAATTCGAAACCGATTTGATGAATACAATACCAAAACTGCTCCATTGATTGCTTACTACCAAGCCCAAAACAAGTTTTATTCGGTTAATGGCATTGGCGAAATCGAAGAAATCACCCTGCGTTTGAAAAAGATTATTGATAGTCTTAAGGCATGACAGAAGGCAACTTTACAGATTATGTTAAAGTAAGGGTTTCCTCCGGAAATGGAGGAAAAGGCTCTGTGCACCTTCACAGAGAAAAGTTTATTGCTAAAGGCGGTCCCGATGGTGGCGATGGTGGTCGAGGAGGCCATGTTTATATTGAAGGAGACAAAAATCTTTGGACGCTATACCATTTCAAATTTCAACAACATTTCAGAGCAGGACATGGAGGCGATGGTTCTAAAAATCGAAGCACGGGTGCCGATGGTGATGATGTGACCTTAAAAGTTCCTGTGGGCACCCTAGTTAAGGATGCTGAAACTGAAGAAGTTATTTTTGAAGTTTTGGAAGACGGAGAACGAAAAATTTTATTGCCCGGCGGAATGGGGGGGCGAGGAAATTGGCACTTTAAAACCTCAACCAATCAAACCCCACGCTACGCCCAACCAGGAATTCCTGGAGAAGAAAAACAAGTGTTATTAGAGCTCAAATTACTGGCCGATGTTGGTTTAGTGGGTTTCCCCAACGCAGGAAAATCAACCTTGTTATCTGTGCTGACCTCAGCTAAGCCCAAAATTGCCGATTATCCTTTTACAACCCTTAAACCCAACTTGGGTATTGTTGAATATCGTGATTATCGATCGTTTGTAATGGCCGATATCCCGGGAATCATCGAAGGAGCTGCTGAAGGAAAGGGTTTAGGACATTATTTTTTAAGACATATTGAAAGAAATGCTGTATTACTCTTTTTAATCCCTGTTGATAGTCCTAATATTGCCGATGAATTCAGTGTTTTGCACACAGAATTGATTCGCTACAACCCTGAGTTGGTTGACAAGCCAAAATTGGTTTTACTCACCAAAGCAGACCTGCTCGATGAAGAGCTTAAAGAAGCCCTTAACGATGAGGTGAGTGCACAGCTCAAAACAACCCCTTTTATGTTTGTTTCCTCTGCCACACAATATGGACTAACTCCGCTTAAGGATGCTTTATGGGATTTGCTCAACGAAGCTTAGTTGCGTTTTGTTTTTTTTCTATCTCACTTTGGTCGCAACGTGTGCCACAACGTTATTTCCCTAAGTTAATCGTAAGCGAAACACAAATTAAAAAATTAGATTCGTTAGAACTCATCAGATCAAAACAGCCCAAAAACAAAGAAATTCTTAAACAATTGGCACAACAATATGCCAATCACGGTCGCTGGATAGCAGCCATGGAAGTTTACGAAATTTTACTGCCTCTTGCTCCTGACAAAGTGTCGTTGTGGACTCAATATGGAGGGGTGGCAGGCATCCAATCTCTAGAGGTCTCTCGTGCACAGTCCATTCCCTATGTTGTGCCCATGCGGAAAGCTTTTGAACAAGTGATCAAGCTACAACCCAATGAATATACAGCGCGTTGGGTGTTGATGGAGTTGTATGAAAAATTGCCATTTTTTTTGGGAGGAAGCGCCAAAAAGGCACAAGCCCAACAATCTGAAATCGAAAAAGGCTCCAATCTAGAAGGTTTGCTGTCACTGGCGTATTTGGCACAAATTAGAGCAGATTTTGAAACGGTCAAACAAACACAGTTGCAGATCGTCAACGCCCTATCCAATTTAAGTTGTGAACAATTGGAGGGCCGCATTAAAAGAAATCAAAGTTGGTATGCCCTTGGAAAAATGTTGCTGAATTCGCCTGATCATTACGAACTTGCAATCTGTTGCTTTCAACGTTTTTTGAATTTGCATACTAGAGCCGAAGGCTTTCCCAAAGCATTTGCTTGGTTTAGGATGGCTCAAATTTTTTCGAAACAAAAAAGATTCGAATGGGCTGAAAAATATGAGACAAAAGCCCGAAAGGCCTTGCCTAATATTGAAAAAATACTGGCAGAATATGATCCCTTTTTGAATCAATAAGCTGTATCTTTAACCCACTAATCAACAATATGCGCATACATTTTATTGCGATAGGCGGAAGTGCGATGCACAATTTAGCCTTAGCCCTTCATCATAAAGGTGCTAAGGTGTCAGGCAGCGATGATGCTATTTTTGAGCCTTCTAAATCACGACTTGAAAGTGCAGGGCTACTGCCCAAAGCAATGGGCTGGTTTCCTGAAAAAATCACTCAAGAAATTGATGTCGTTGTGTTGGGAATGCATGCCAAAGCCGACAATCCAGAATTGGCCGTAGCCAAGAAACTGGGATTGCACATAGTCTCTTATCCTGAATTTTTATACGAGCAGAGTCTAGATAAAACCAGAGTGGTGATTGGAGGTAGCCATGGCAAAACAACCATAACGGCCATGCTGTTACATGTATTAAAAAAGCTAGATGTGGAAGTGGATTTTATGGTGGGTGCTCAACTATCGGGCTATGAGACCATGGTGCATCTCACCAACCAAAATGAATTCATGCTAATGGAAGGCGATGAATATTTATCATCCGCTCTAGATCCCAGACCTAAATTTCATTTATATCAACCCAACATTGCATTGTTGAGTGGTATTGCATGGGATCATATCAACGTTTTTCCCACTTTTGATAACTATATCGAACAGTTCCGCATTTTTATTAAAACCATCATGCCTGGTGGGATTTTAATTTATAATGAACAAGACCCTGTGTTGCAAAAACTGGTTGAAGAAGTCGATCATCCTATTCGTAAAATAGGCTATTCTATGCCACGTTTTCGTGTTTTAGAGGGGCAAACTTTCCTCGATTCTGAGGAAGGCCCAATTCCGCTTAAAATGTTTGGCGAGCACAATTTGAGCAATTTGTCAGGAGCGCGATGGGTAGCGCAGCAAATGGGGGTAGATGCCCAAGAATTTAATGAAGCCATAATGAGCTTTGAAGGTGCTTCTAAACGGCTCGAAAAACTATATGAAGCCAAAGATCGATTGTTGCTGCTGGATTTTGCCCATGCCCCTAGCAAGGTAAGGGCTACCACAAAAGCGGCCAAAACCAAATTTCCATCTCGAAAATTGGTAGCTTGTTTGGAATTGCATACCTATAGCAGTTTGAACGAGAAGTTTTTAGACCAATATCAGCAAAGCTTGGATTCCGCCGACATCGCCATCGTTTTTTATGATCCCAAGGCGATAGCCCTTAAAGGACTTCAAAACCTTTCAGCCGATAAAATTTCATCAGCTTTCAATAACGAAAATCTTATGGTGTTTACCAACCCTAAAGAACTTGCAGAATATTTAGCCGCTTTGGACTATGCCAACTGCACTTTGTTGATGATGAGCTCTGGTAATTATGGTGGTTTAGACAAAGCGGTGCTTACCCAAAATTTTAGTGGTGTTGCTACGCCCTAAAATGAGCTGAGAAGTGAAAATACACGAACAACTTTGGGTAGATTTTCTTAAATTGCTGGTCTAAAAGCCCCAAGTGAGCAAAAAAAACCTATTCGATTCGATAAAGCATTGGCCTAAGGATGATCGTCCTAGAGAAAAATTGATGCATAAAGGCACTGCTGCACTTTCAAATGCCGAGTTGTTGGCCATTTTATTGGGTAGCGGTAGTCCACAAGAAAGTGCAGTGTCACTTTCAAAACGTATGTTGGCTGCTGTAGATCACAGCCTTAGCCGTTTAGGAAGGATGCAATTGTCTGATTTTCAAAAGTTTAGAGGGATTGGTGAGGCCAAGGGTCTCACACTCATAGCAGCCTTAGAATTGGGGCGCCGTCGGCGTATGGAAAAAGCAAAACAGCTGCCCAAAATCAGTAGCAGCAAAGCGGCCTTTGAGCTTTTTCAGCCCATTCTAGCCGATCTTACCCATGAAGAATTTTGGGTAGCCTTTCTAAACAATGCCAACAAGGTTTTGGAGGTGAAGCAGTTTAGCAAAGGTGGTTTAACAGCCGCTACTGTTGACATTAGATTGATTCTAAGAAAAGCCTTGGAGTTGCATGCCGTTGGATTGCTTTTCGCTCACAACCATCCATCAGGAAATATAAAGCCTAGTGCATTGGATAAAAAACTAACGGATGGTTTTGTTCAGGCCGCTAAAATCATGCATATTGAAGTTTTGGACCATTTGGTCGTCACAGAAAACATGTATTTTAGCTTCGCCGATGAGGGTAAGCTATTATGATTCTAGTTTATACACACAAAATAACATCCCGACTGACCTTTGCTTTTGGGCATTTGTTCAAAAATATTTTGGGTATTGAGGTGCGTTACACGAATAATTGGGAAAATTTTGAAACGCACAAGGGCTTTAAAATGAGCTATTCCAAGCAGTCTTTAGGTGCTGGCTTTCACGTGCGTTCCCATGGTTTGTTGCATGATCAAGGCATAGAGCATTTAGAGATTAAGCCTATGGATTGGGAAGGAATTCCAGCTTTTTTTTCAACAACTGAAGACAGTCATTTACCTTTTGATGTTTTTGCGGCAAGCTTTTATTTATTGAGCCGATATGAGGAATATCTACCACATCGAAGAGATCCTTTAGGGCGCCTCGAAGCTCATGAAAGTTTGGCTGCTCAACATGGTTTTCTGAATCGACCTGTTGTTGATGTATGGAGCTTAAAACTTAAAGCGGCCTTGCAGAAATCTTTTCCCGACATGGCATTCCCCAATCGAACTGCTCGCTTTGAAACCCTCATGGAGATTCCAGTGCTTTACAACTATAAACACAAAGGGCTTTTGAGCGCTTTGTGGGGTTTGGGTCAAGACCTATCAAATCTCCAATTTGGAGCCGTTTTGCATCGGTTTTTAGTTTGGCTTGGTTTGAGTTCAGATCCTTTCGATAATTTCAATACTTGGCTTAGTTGGCATAAACAAAAGGGTTTAAAGACTCAGTTTTTTGCCCTGTTCACGACATTTGGAGAATATGACCAGAACAACAATATCTTTTCAAGAGGTTTCAAAGAACGACTCAAGGCTTTAGCTGATTTTACTCAGGTATCTTTGTTGGCCTCTCACCAATCTGTAGGCCAAGAAGTTGTTTTAGAGAAAGACATCAAAAATCTTCAGAAATTGTTGCATCGTCCAGTGAAAAAAGCCCGCCAACATCTGCTCAACTTACAATATCCTACAGTCTATAAAAGTTTTGTAGAATTCGATTTCGAGGCCGATTATTCTATGCAGTTTTACGATCGTGCAGGTTTTCGTGCGGGTACATGCACGCCCTTTTATTTTTACGATTTAGAAAATGAGACGCTCACCAAGCTTAAACTCCACCCAGTAGCTTTTTCTTCAACACATTTATTAAATCAGCCAAACGATCGACAGGCGCTTCACTTGGTTCATGAAATTTGGAGTGAAATTCAGAAAGTAGAAGGCTGTTGCTTGTCTGCTTGGAACAATGCCCATCTCGTTGTTCAAAACCAAAGAGATTTGATGAAATTATTAAATAAACTCCATTTATGAATCCAACAAATCGATGGAAGCCGAAAGCCATTTTTTTTGATCTTGACCACACACTTTGGGATTTTGAAAAAAATTCAGGGCTTACTTTTGAATACATTTTTAAAAAGCGATGTGTAGAATTGGATGTGGTCCAGTTTTTAGACATTTACCGACCCATCAATTTGGAGTTTTGGCGTTTATACCGCAGTGGAGCCATCAGCAAGGAAGTTTTGAGGTACCAAAGATTAAAAACAGCTTTCGATCAACTCAATTTACCCATTGCTGACCAGATGATTCATCTGTTGGCAGAGGACTATATTACCCACCTTAGTGCATTTACAAACTTACTTCCAGGGGCAAAAGAAATTTTGATTTATCTTCAAAAAAAATATCCCCTCTATATCTTAACCA
>CAYZFD010000022.1:0-6846 GCA_964477735.1 uncultured Flavobacteriaceae bacterium | reverse complement strand
CACTACATAGCCCATGGAGAACCGCTTCACGAGCAAGCCCCCATTATTCATGAGTTGTTGGCATTGAAAAAATATTTTTGATCAATAATCATATTGATCTTTCCATCTAAATTTTAAGAAATCTCGCGTTTGTTGCTCACGCGAATTGTGGCCAGGCTGATAGAAAGTTATAGGTGGCAATTCATCAGGAAAAAATGACTCACGTACAAAATTATTAGGATGATCATGGGCGTATTGATAATCGGTACCATAGCCCAGTTCTTGCATGAGTTCGGTGGGCGCATTTCTAAGGTGAAGAGGCACGGCTAAATTTCCTGTTTCGGCTACGCTTTTTTGGGCGGCTGCAATGGCCGTGTAAGCCGTATTGCTTTTGGGTGATCCGGCCAAATAGATCACACATTGACTGAGAATAATTCTCGATTCGGGCATGCCCACCTGGGCGATGGCTTGTGCGCTGTTGTTGGCCATGATGAGTGCTGTGGGGTTGGCATTTCCAATATCTTCGCTAGCCAAAATGATCAGTCTTCGAGCAATGAATTGAATGTCTTCACCACCTGCAAGCATTCGAGCGAGCCAGTAGAGTGCTGCGTTGGGGTCGCTTCCTCGAATCGATTTGATAAAGGCCGAGACCAAATCATAATGTTGTTCACCATTTTTATCATACAAAGCAGGATTTTGCTGAACACTGTTGGTGACTAGGTTGTCGTCGATTACAATGTTTGTTCCTTCTTGACTTTGGGTGACAAGTTCCAGGATATTGAGCAGCTTACGGGCGTCACCTCCCGAAAACCGCAATAGGGCATTGGTCTCTTTGAGCTCAATTTTTTTGGTCTGAAAGAGGGCATCAACTTTGATGGCACGGGCTGTAATTTCTAATAGTGCCTTTTTGTCGAAGGCCTTAAGGGTGTACACTTGACATCGGGATAGCAAGGCAGAAATCACCTCAAAGCTTGGGTTTTCGGTGGTGGCACCAATAAGGGTAATCCATCCTTTTTCAACAGCTTGGAGTAGGGAATCTTGTTGCGATTTGCTGAAGCGGTGAATTTCATCAATAAACAAAATGGGGTTTTTGTTATCAAACAAGCTGCCAGCTTGTTTGGCTTTGTTTAGAATGTCACGGATGTCTTTAACGCCAGCATTGATGGCGCTAAGGCTGTAAAGGTTTCTTTTAGAATTTTCGGCTAGCAATTGCGCTAGGGTAGTTTTTCCTACGCCTGGGGGTCCCCACAAAATGATGGATGGCAAAACCCCTTGGTTGAGCGCTTTGGTGAGTGCACCTTCAGGGCCAATGAGATGTTCTTGTCCGATATATTCAGAGAGTGTTGTGGGGCGAAGTCTTTCGGCCAAGGGAGTTGTCATGCCTCAAAGTTAAGGATTTAGAGGTTAGGCATTAGCTTCTTGTGCGTTGACGCACGATTTCGTAGAGCAGGGCCCCGCAAGCCACTGAAACATTGAGTGATGCAATGGGTCCTTCCATGGGGAGTTTTATTTTTTGATCACAAAGTTTTAAGGTGGAGGGATTAATGCCTCTTTCTTCTGAACCCATAATGAGCGCTATAGGACCGGTTAGGTTGCTATCGAAAGCCAATTTATCGGTTTTTTCTGTGGCGGCCACCACTTGAACGCCTGCTGCTTGCAACTGAAAAACAGCGTCCTTAATGTGTGCTACTTTACAAATGGGGAGGTTAAAAACACCACCTGCAGAGGTTTTAATGGTTTCACCATTGAGTGGTGCTGCACCTGAGTAGGGGAGTATGAGCCCATGAACACCAGTGCAAACGGCGGTTCTGATGATGGCGCCTAAATTTCTAACGTCTGTGATGCCGTCGAGCAGCAAATACAGAGGGTCTTTAGGTGCTTTTTCTAATAGTGTTTCGAGGGAGAGTAGTGGGGTGATGGCTACGGTAGCCACCACACCTTGGTGATTGTGGGGGCAAAGTCGGTTGAGTTTTTCAATGGGGACAAATTGAGGGCTTCGCTGGGTTTGATGCAGCAATCGAAGAAGTTCATTGGCTAGGGCACCCTGTAACCCTTTTTGTACAAAAATTTTATCGAGATCGGTCTCGGCTTTTAGTGCTTCGATGACGGCGCGGAGGCCGAATAGTTGGGTGTTTGCTTGCAAAAAAATCAATTTTTAAAGCACAAATATAAGTGATTGTTAGAAACTGTTTTACAGATTAACTTTTGTTTAGATTAACATTTCGTTAACAATAATTTTGGTTTTTTTAACAAAAGAATCTATATTCGCTCCTTAAATTCATAATTACTATACTTAAATTAACTTTTAATTTTATGAAAAACTTTATTAAATATTTAGCATTTGGCTTACTGACGATTCAGTTTGCATTTGCACAACAAACTGTGACAGGAACTGTTAACGATGAGCAAGGGGTTCCTTTGCCTGGTGCAACAGTTGTTGAGTCAGGAACCAGCAATGGTGTGTCCACTGACTTTGATGGAAATTATTCCATTACAGTGGCCAGCGGAGCTTCATTAGAAATTAGCTTTGTGGGATATCAAACTCAAGTCATTGCTGTAGGAAACAATGCCCAAGTCAACGCTACTTTAGAGCCTGCCAACAGGCTAGATGAGGTAGTTGTTGCTGGTGTTGCTGGAGCTACTTCAGTTAAAAAACTTACTGTATCTGTTACTAAAGTAGGAGCAGAGAAATTAAGTGTTGCTCCCGCAACTTCTGTTGCTGGTGCATTAGTTGGTAAGGTTGCAGGAGCCAGGGTAGCAATGTCATCCGGAGCACCTGGTTCTAGTCAAAGTATCCAGTTGAGATCTGACAACAATTTAGGTGCATCTTCAGCGCCACTAATTATTTTGGATGGTGTTCAGGTAAACACTTCTCTTTCTGAGATCAATATTGATGATATTGAAAGTATGGAGGTTGTTAAAGGTGCCGCTGCATCTGCACTTTATGGTTCTAGAGCTGCAAATGGTGTGATTGCCATTACATCTAAAAGAGGTAATAAGCTTGCCGAAGGTAGTTCTTCAGTCAATATTAGAACTGAGGTTGGATTTCAAAACATTCAAAATTACATTGATTTAGCAGAGGCCCATCCTTATAAATTGTCTGCTACTCAGAATGATAAATATACTGCTTATGATGGTGTAACTTACCCTGCTAATTATGTTGGAGGTTATAGTCCAGATATTGTTGGTTCTAGAACTTTAGATGACGATCATTACCTTGACAATCCATTTGCTGTTAATAGAGATCAACAGAGGGAATATTTTCAAACTGGACAAACCACAACCAATTTTGTTTCATATTCTGCAAATAGCAAAACAACAAATGTTTACGCTTCTTTTGAAAGAACAACTCAGTCTGGTGTTGTGCCTTTTAGTGATGGATTTAAGAGACAAAATTATAGAATCAACATCGATCACCAAGTTGCACCATGGTTGAGAATTTCTACAAGTAATTTATTTACTGACAATTCTGTGGAATATCCTGGTGGAGGTGGTTCGTTCTTTGAAATCGTTCTTGCTGAGCCAGATAACGATTTGAAGATGGCTAATCCTGTTGACGGACAGCCCTATTATCTACGTCATAATCATTGGAGTAATGAGGTAAACCCATTTTACAGTGCTTGGAAAAGAGAAGCTTTACAAAAAACAACAAGTTGGATTGCTAGCTTTAAAGCAAATGTGAAATTTAATAATTGGGCAAATTTAGACGTTTCTCATTCAAAAGAAGTTCAAAACTATAATTATACTTCTTACTATCCTTTTGACACTTGGACTATTGGTTCTGGTGGTGATAATGATTATGGAATCACCTATAATAAAGGTCAATACTATAAGGAAAATTCAAGATCAACTCAAGATAATACTCAATTGACCTTGAATATGAAACATGCTTTTGATGACTTGATTTTAACTGGTAAATTATCCTTTTTAAATGAGTCATATTATAATGAATTTTTAAATGTGGGGTCAAATCAATTTGTGATTAGAGATTTGCCTACACTTGAAGCATTTGATGATATTATCTATTATGGTTCAACTACTTCTAAGGAAGTTGCTCAAAACTATTTTGGAATTCTAGGTATTGACTATAAGGACAGATATCTATTGGATTTGATGTACAGAAAAGACGGTTCATCTTTCTTTGGTCCTGATGCTCGTTGGGCAGATTACTATAGAGTTTCTGCTGCTTACCGTGTTACAGAGGATATTAAAATCCCAGGTGTTCAAGAGTTAAAGCTTAGGGCTGCAACAGGAACTGCAGGTATCAGACCAGGATTCAACTGGCAATATGAAACTTACAGTATCAGTAGTGGTGTTACCTCTCCTTCTCAAAAAGGTAACAAGGCCCTTAGACCTTCTCAAACAAAAGAAACTGAATTTGGTATTGATGTAAATTTCCTAGATAAGTTTACTTTCCAAGCTACATACGCTGAATCAGTAACAACAGATCAGTTTATTAATGTACCATTAATTCCTTTTGTAAGTGATGGTTTTGTATCTCAGTACCAAAATGCAGGTACTGTAGAATCAAACACTATCGAACTGAGTTTAGGAGCAAATTGGGTTCAGAAAAAAGATTTTTCTTGGAACACTAATGTTGTATTTGGTAGAAGTAGACAAACTATTACTGAGTTGCCAATTGCACCTTATCAATCTGGACCTGACGGTCTTTATTTTATCAAAGAGGGTGAGACCTACGGATCAATCTATGGTTTTGATTGGGTAAAATCTTTAGATCAAATGTCAAATCAATTAGGTGCTGGTGAAACCATTAGTGATTATGAATTGAATAGCGATGGTTTTGTTGTAGCGGCAGGTTCTCAAGGAACTATTGACGAAAAACCAATTAGACTTAAAAATGAAGATGGATCTGATGCGTTTGTAAAAATTGGTGATGGACTTCCCGATTTTACTATGGGGATTTCTAACACAATCAACTACAAGGGTGCCTTTTTGTATTTCTTGTTAGATGTTAAATCTGGTGGTGATGTTTATAACAGAAAATCACAGTGGTTGACTCGGGATACAAGAAATGGAATTATGGATATGACCAATGTTCCTACTGATCAGAAAAAAACTATTGAATATTTCCTTGGACTATATGATGTAAACTCAAATAACAGTTATTGGGTAGAGGATGCATCATACATTAAATTAAGAGAATTGTCTTTAGGTTACACCTTTAGCAATGAAAAATTACCTGCATCAATGAGTAATATTTTCAAATCATTTACTGCTAAAGTAATAGGTAGAAATCTTTTCACAATTACTGATTATTCTGGTTACGATCCTGAAGTAGGTTCCATTAGAAACCCATTTGACGGCACAGACGCCTATCCAAATTACAGAAATGTTGCTTTATCATTTTCTTTTAATTTCTAATTATAAATAAATGCATATTATGAAAAACAAGTTTTTAATATTACTGATGGTTGGTCTAGGATTTATGTCTTGTTCTGAATCCTTAGACGTTCCAAACGAAAATCAACCTGATTTTTTAAAGGTATATGCTAGTGGCGACGACGTTTTGAACGTTGCTAAAGGTTTATACAATACATACTATAATGCAGATAAAAGCTATTATGGTATGCAAATGTTTTTAGCCACTGCAGCTGACAATGCCTCTTGTTCTTGGGGTAACCAGGCAATGCGAGACATGAGTTGGGAACCTAGAAAAGCATGGACCAATACCCCAGGTTATTCATACGCTGGTACAACAAAATATACCTTTGACAAAATGTACGCTGTTATAAACACTGCATCTTTGGTATTGAAGGCTATGGATAATGGGCTTCAAATTGGTAAAGATGGCGTTGATGATAATAAAGTGAGAGCATTTGCTAGATTTAATATGGGCTTGGCCTATGGAACTTTAGCTATGAACTTTGATAAGGCTTTTATTGTTGACGAAGAAATTTCAATTGAAAATGCTACAGTTGAAGATGCCTCTCCTTATTCAGAGATTATGGAAAAAGCTTTATATTATTTAGACGACGCTATCTCTATTTCTGCTAACACTTTCACCATTCCTTCTGATTGGATGGGTACACCTGCCGATCTTTCAAACAGTGATTTAAAACAATTGGCCAATTCAATGGCTGCTAGAATTTTAGCAAATACCCCTAGAAACAAAGCTCAAATGGCTTCTGTTGATTGGAATCGTGTATTGAATTATGCTAATGCAGGAATTTCAGCCGATTATGTTGTAGTTAATGATGGGTATGATATGTGGTATGCAATGGCAGGTGATTACTTAACCTATCCTGGATGGGGAGTTGTGGACACCTACGTTGTGAATAAACTAGATCCTACGCTACCTGCACATTGGGATGATGATCCAGCTTTCCCTGCACCACCAGAGTCTACAAACCCCAATGCTGATGATCGTATCAATACTGATTTCGAGTATTTGCCTTCCAATTGGCTAAGACCCGATCGTGGATATTATCACTGGTCAAACTATCGTTACTCTAGATATGATGATATTTATGCTTTGGGTGTAGGTTCAATGCCTGAACTGCTTAAATCTGAAAACGATTTGTATAAAGCTGAGGCAATGGCCTGGAATGGAAATGTTTCAGGTGCCGCAGACATTATCAATGCTGGTACAAGAACTTCTAGAGGTAAGTTGCCCAATGTTGCTGATAATTTAGATGATGTGATTGATGCAATTCATCATGAAAGAGTTGTTGAGATGGTAGTTACTGGAACTGGTCTTCAGTTCTATTCAATGAGAAAATATGACTTATTGCAATATGGTACGCCACTTCATCTTCCTTTGCCTGCTAAAACTCTTGAAACCTTTGGTGTAGAACAACCTTTCTACACTTTTGGTGGACCAGACGGAGCTGATGGAATTAATGGTTC
>CAYZFD010000021.1:12232-29474 GCA_964477735.1 uncultured Flavobacteriaceae bacterium | reverse complement strand
TTCGCCCAAAGAGGCGCAGTGCATCCATACCACTTTAGCAGCTTCGGGAATTGCTCCCAATTGCTTCCAAATTTCTTTTCGCCCAAGAACAAAGGCGTTGCCTTTTTTGGAGTGTGCCCCTAGGGGTGCCAAAACTTTGGCTACCGAAACCAAAAGCGAATATAGATTTAGCATGCTTCAAAGATACTTATTTCACTTTGATGCATTTGTTTTTTGTAGATTTGCGTAATCAAAAACTAGTGATGCAAAAAATCCAAATGGTGGACTTGCAAGAGCAGTACCGCCACATAAAGCCTCAAATTCAAGAGGCTTGGGAGCAGGTTGTAGAATCGGCTAGCTATATCAATGGGCCTGCTGTTCATCAATTTCAGAAAGCGTTAGAAACCTATCTAGACATTAAGCATGTGATTCCATGTGCCAATGGAACAGATGCGCTTCAAATTGCTATGATGGGATTGGGTCTAAAGCCAGGCGACGAGGTCATAACTGCCGATTTTACTTTTGCAGCAACTGTTGAAGTTATTGCCTTACTTCAGCTCACACCTGTATTGGTTGATGTGGATCCTGAGAGTTTTAACATCGATTTAAAAGCTGTTGAAAAAGCCATCACACCTAAAACGAAGGCTATCGTGCCTGTACATTTGTTTGGACAGGCAGCCGACATGGAACCCTTGATGGCTTTGGCCACCAAGCATAACTTATTTGTTATTGAAGACAATGCCCAGGGAATTGGTGCTAAATATCCTTTTTCTGATGGTCGAAAAGCCAAAACAGGCACCATTGGGCACGTGGCTTCTACCTCGTTCTTTCCTTCTAAAAACCTAGGTTGCTATGGTGATGGGGGTGCCATTTTCACGAATGACGATAAGCTTGCACACACGATTCGAGGAATTGTAAATCACGGGATGTATGAGCGCTATCATCACGACGTGGTAGGTGTAAACTCCCGACTCGACAGTTTACAAGCTGCCGTTCTAAGTGCCAAACTACCGCTATTGGATTTCTATAATGAGCGACGTAAGGCTGCAGCCCTTTTTTACACAGCCGCACTAGAAAACCATCCAGACATTGTTACGCCCAAGCATATTTTTGGTTGCGATAGCCATGTTTATCACCAATACACGCTCCGCATTCGCGCTGATCGCAGAGATGCTTTGGCGGCCCATTTGTCTGAAAATAAAATCCCATTTGGAATCTATTATCCCATACCACTTCACCTTCAAAAAGCTTATGCAGACCCTCGATATAGAGAAGAAGATTTTCCGGTAACCAACCAGTTGGTTAAAGAAGTGATTTCACTTCCCATGCACACTGAACTCACTCAAGAACAGCAACAATTTATTACCCAAAGCATTCTAGAGTTTTTATAAGATTTATAGAATTTTTAAGCAGTCTTAAAACTTTTTTTTATATTTCAATATAATTAGTAGAAAGATGAAGACTTTATTGAGTGTCCTAATGTTTTTGGGAGGTTTTAGCATTTGGGCACAAACCACTTATTTGCACTGCGGGCAGCTTTTTGATAGTGAAAAAGGAAAAATTTATTCCAACAAAACAATTGTTGTACAGGCCGAAAAAATCACTGAAGTATTGGATGGTTTCATTCAGCCTGAAAGTTCCGAAATTGCAGTGATTGATCTAAAAGCTAAAACGGTCTATCCTGGATTTATAGACATGCATGTACACATTGAGCACGAAACCAACAGCAAAAGCTATTTAGACAAATACGAATTGAACCCCGAGGATACTGCTTTTAATTCTGTAGTGTTTGCAAGTCGCACCTTGGATGCTGGCTTTACTTCTGTTCGTGATTTGGGTGGATCTGGAGTTAATATTGCTTTACGCAAGGCCATTGCTTCAGGTAAGGTGGCAGGACCAAGAATTTTTACAGCTGGAAAATCCCTAGCATCCACTGGAGGGCATGCTGATCCTACGAATGGATATCGCAGAGATTTAATGGGCGATCCGGGACCCAAAGAAGGTGTTGTCAATTCTGTTGAAGATGCCAAAAAGGCAGTGAGGCAACGATATAAAAACGGTGCTGATTGGATAAAAATTACGGCCACAGGAGGTGTTTTAAGCGTAGCTAAAAGTGGTCAAAATCCACAATTTACCGACGAGGAAGTTGCTGCGATCACCCAAACAGCTAAAGATTATGGGATGCAGGTTGCTGCGCATGCCCACGGTGATGAAGGCATGCAGCGGGCTGTGAGAAATGGCGTGAAAACCATAGAGCATGGCACTTTGATGAGTGAAGAAACAATGATGTTAATGAAAGAAAAGCAAGCCTATTTGGTGCCTACAATCACTGCAGGGAAACAAGTGGCTGAAAAGGCCCTTATTCCAGGTTATTATCCAGAAATTATTGTGCCCAAAGCGATCCAAATTGGCGCACAAATTCAAAAAACTTTTGGAAAAGCCTACAAAATGGGTGTGCCCATTGCTTTCGGAACTGATGCAGGCGTTTTTCCTCACGGTCTTAATGCGAAAGAATTCGGCTACATGCTCGAAGCTGGTATGCCAGCCGTTGAGACTCTACAAGCGGCTACAATAGTCAACGCTAAAATTTTAGGTATGGATGGCAAGCTTGGGGTATTGGCAAAAGGATTTTTTGCTGATATCGTAGCGAGTGATGAGAATGCGCTAAACAACATCAAAACATTAGAAACAATTTCTTTTGTGATGAAAAACGGAAAAGTTTATAAAAAATAACTTAGGCCGATTGAACTTCTGCTTCTGGATGAATTTTCTTAATCAATCCTTGTAGTACTTTTCCTGGACCTACTTCTATAAAATGGTCTCCTCCATCGGCCACCATTTGCCGAACGCTTTGAGTCCATTTTACTGGGGCTGTGAGTTGAGCGATTAAATTTCTTTTAATTTCTTCGGGTTCTAAGATCGCAGTTGTGGTTACATTTTGATAAATGGGGCAAATTGGTTTTTGGAATGATGCTTGGGCGATGGCTTCAGCCAGTTGTTCTTGAGCAGGCATCATGAGCGGAGAGTGAAAGGCACCACCTACAGGCAATATTAATGCTCTTCGAGCACCTCTTTCCTTGAGTGTTTCACAAGCATTCTCTACTGCGTTTACGGCTCCAGAAATCACCAATTGACCAGGACAATTGTAGTTGGCTGCAACGACCACGCCAGGAGTTTTTTCGCATATTTCAACAACAACCTCATCCTCTAAGCCGAGCACAGCGGCCATTGTGCCAGGTTCGGCTTCGCAAGCCGATTGCATGGCATTGGCACGTTTAGAAACAAGTTGCAACCCTTCTTCGAAAGAAAGGGCTTGGGCTGCTACAAGCGCTGAAAATTCTCCCAGTGAATGCCCAGCAACCATGTTCGGTTTAAAATCTTTTCCCAAACAACGGGCTTTTATCACCGAATGAAGAAAAATTGCGGGTTGTGTTACCTCTGTTTTTTTTAAATCTTCGACGCTTCCCTCAAACATGATATCTGTAATCGAAAAACCTAGAATTTCGTTGGCCTCTTCAAAGAGTGTTTGAGCCAAATCGGATGTTTCATATAAGTCAAGACCCATGCCACTGAATTGGGCACCTTGCCCTGGAAAAACATATGCTTTCATGTTTATGAATTAGGGGGCAAACTTACAAAAATATTCAGCGTTCAAAACGTTGAAAGCTAAAGTCATATAGGTGGTTTTCATCTGAAATATGTTTTTCTTCCCAAGTTAACTTCCAAACATTTGGGTCAATGGCAGGAAAAAAAGTATCTGCATCAAAAGTATGGTGAACTCTTGTGAGTTCAATGCTATTGGCTCTTTCAATGGCTTGTTTATAAATTTCTCCACCACCAATAATAAAGGGTTGGGTATCATCTGCCACCATTTCTAAGGCCGCCTCTAAAGAGGTTGCGGTCTCGATGTCATCGGCCTTAAATTTATTTTGTCTAGATACTACAATGTTTCGCCTGTTGGGAAGCGCTTTAGGAAGTGAATCGAAAGTTTTACGTCCCATGATTACAGCATGCCCCTTGGTGAGTTTTTTAAAACGTTTTAAATCGTCAGACAAATGCCAAATCAATTGATTGTCTTTTCCGAGTTCATTGTGCTCTCCAACCGCCGCAATAAGGGTAAGGTTTTGGTTTGACCTTTCTTGTGCTTTCCATGCTGCTTCAGCTTTTTGACGGGTTTCTTTTTCAAATTGATTTTTTAAAACTTCGATACGCAGTTGCTGTTTTTGAACCATTTTTTCTAACTGATTTCTTTCCCATCTTTTACTCAAAAGACGATGGGTAACGAATACATTAAAGGCATGGAATAGGAGCAGTAGGAGCCATAATCCAACAACAGTTAAAAACCAAGGGTAGTTAAAAATGAAAAAATGCTCATAATAGCCTATACCCACATTGATGATCCATAGTGCTACACTGCCTATAACAAACAAGACCGTGTGCCAATAGAGTCGTTTTTTTTGGCGAATACGTAGTTGCGCCCATTCTACTAACTCGATCGTATTTTTTTGGTCTGAGTTCATTGTTGAAGTGTCTTTTCGATCTTTTTTCAAAGATAGGACTTTTCTTTTCGGCTTTATTGAATCACAAATGTTGAGACGCCCGAAGCTGTGTTGCTGCCGCTTGGATCGGTAGCTATTATTTTCCAGTAATAAGTGCCACTTTCCGAAAGATTTGCGTTGATACTATTGTTGGTTAAGTCACTCGAAATGACGGTGCTCGGGTTGGTGTTTTGATCGAGCAAAACACTAAATGTTAGGTTGTCTCCATCTGCATCGCTAGCTGACCATGTGAATTGAATGCTACCAGCATTTAGAGCAGCTCCGTAGGTGGGACTTAATAAATCTGGTGGAAATGGTGCGTAGTTCGATACAGAATCACCCGCTAAATAAAACTTCCAAGTTGGGCTATAAACCTTTTTTGATGAACTGCTAGACATTGAAGTGACATACCAGGAGTAGGGGACCCCTTTGGTTAGTGTTACTGTTTTGGAGGGGGTGGTGCTATTGTGGGTGAAAACCTCTTTAGAATTTAAGTCTTTGATGTTGAGAATAAAACTATCGTTGTTAGTCCCAGCCTGCCAGCTAAAGTTTACATCACTGCCATCTAAACATTCGTTATTGTTTGTAGGAGCAGAAAGCGTTGCAGCAGTAGGGAGTTTTACTTCCGGAGCTGGAGGGGTGTCCCCACCGCCATCGCCTCCTCCACAAGAGATTAATGACAGAAAAGTTGAGAATAAGAGAAAACATGTTTTGGGGTGATAGGTGTTGTGGAAGTTTCTCATTGCTTAACGATTTTAAGGGTTTGTTTCACATGTTTCGACTCAACGTTTAGCAAATAAATGCCTCTGGGGAGCGATTCAAAATCTAGCTGTGCTGAGCGTCCTACAAGGGTTTTGTTAAACGCTCTAATGTGTCTTCCTATTAAGTCAAAAAGATGAAGTTTTACCATTTTATCATCACCACCCACAAAAAGTGTAGTTGGTCCCGATGTAGGATTTGGACTCAGTAACACATCTTCTGACACAAAGATGGCTTCTTCATATACACCCTGACATTCGTTTTCGGCGGTAATTCTTAAGGTATTCAATCCTTTACGTAAAGCAAGCTCGATGTTTGATTTTGAAACTATTTGTGTTTTACCGTTTAGGTTAATGTTATACATGTTTCCACCTGCAAGTTGGAGATTTACAACATTGTTTTTTGTGTTAACATAGGAAAGCACAGACAAGTCTGCAGGTTGTGTTATAATGATATTAAAACACTGGATGAAATTGTTGAGTTCGCTCACTTCGAAGCATACTTGATATAAACCGGCCTCTAAATTTTCTAAAGTCCAACTTGTGCCATTGATGGTAGCGGTTGTGAAGCTAAAGCCTGTCACATCGCTCGTCACACTTACGTTATAGTTTAGGTTTCCTTTCATAGAGACCGAAATGGTCCCATTGTTAGAATTTCTACATGTTTCAGAAGTTTGCTGAACGGTGAAATGATCTGTTGGCAATGGGTTAGCATCACAAAAATCCCCAATGCCATCACCATCATAATCTTCTTGGTTTGGGTTTGAGATATTTTTGCAATTGTCTGAACTGTTTAAGATGCCATCATTGTCGTTGTCGTTGGTGAGCACTTTTAGCGTAAGTGATAATGTTTTGCTCTGAGTAGCGGATGTAGCGAGAACACTAATTGAGTATTCTCCCAATGGACTGGTATTGGCTACATTTATTTCGATGGTGATTTTTCCATTTTGATCAATGACTATTGGATTGTTGGGATTGAAACTCGCACTGGCATCTGCAGGAAGTCCAGTGATGGAGAAAGTGGTTTCTTCATTAAAGCCTTCTAATGCCATGAAGTCTATGCTGTAGCTCCCTGTCTGCCCTTGCTCTAGTGTGAGTGCGTTGTTATCCGTTGAAATGACCAAGGTGGGTGTATTGGCTTTGAAATAAGAGGAGAAAATGCCTCGTCCATAGGTGCTAGCAAAGACCGCAAAGTCGTTGCGCATGTCTAGATCAGTAACCCGAACATCACGCATGCCATTTTGAGATTGTGACCAGTTGGGAGAGGCATCAAAGAAATTTGTAGTGCTCCAAACACCTAAATCTGTACCCACAATGACTTCGTTTGTTTCTAAAGGGTTTTGCAAAATACAGCGCACAGGAATGTCGGGTAAATCACCCTCTTTAGCTTGCCAACTTTGACCTCCGTTATCAGAGTAGAAAACACTCTGAACCCCATAATTATAGATCGTGACAAAGAGGTTGTTTTCCGAGCTTCCGAATTCGATGTCTGAAATACTTCCATCAAAATCTGCGATTTCAGACCAGTTTTGACTCGCTTGATCTTTGTCGGCGTTTTCTATTTTCAGCACTTTTCCGTTTTCTAACCCTACAACGAGTGTTGAAGCATTGCTAGTGTAGGGAGAAACAGCAAATGTTGTAGGTCTTCGGTTTAGCAAACTATTCGACATCAAATCTTTGGTGATCGGCCCAGTATAAATTTGGCCATATCGCATAATTTGAATGTTATTGCCAGAACTGTAATTAGAGTATAGAATATCAAGTTTCGAGTCCAATTCTTGGGGATTGATAAAATCTCCATGAGCAGTTTCTTCGTTGTTGATGGTTACGGTTTTATCGGTTTCTAAATTATGCAACTCAATGGCATTGTTATACACATAATTGCTAATGACATATTTTTTATCAGGGTTTTGAGAGAAGAATGTGGCAGCGCCATCTCCTCCAAAAATATCGATTCCCTTGGCACTTTGGTCGCTTGGGCTCGACATGAGCAGTGTGCCATTATCTTGAGCCCCACCGGCAAAAACATCGTTTTGCAAGTTGATGGCAACATAGTCTAAATTCGACAAGTCATTGCCGTATTTGGTATGCGAACCTGTTTCAAACATTGTTGAAGGTGCTACGGCAAGGGTGTAGAATTGAGAGGTAGCAAAGCCTTTGTTTCGAGCGCTTATGCCAGCCCCGCTGGTAGCAGAATAATAGACCCCACCATCATTTCCAAAAACCATAGTGCTAGAATTGGCAAATTGCATGGCGTGCTGATCGGCATGCACATATTGTTCTTGAAAGCCTCCATACCAATGCGAAATTTGACCCCATGACTGACCTCCGTCAACAGATTTAAAAAGATCTATCCCACCCACATACACAATTTGATCATTCGTGGGATCGGTTTCAATCATTAAGTCATAGAAAGATTGACCACGGGTAAAATCATCAGCATCAATTCCAGTGTCTTTGTCGTCGGGGAGGGGAAGCGTGGTGGGCGCTGTTGCGAAGCCATCCTCAGTTTTTAAAATAGCGGGATAAAAGCCTTTTTTGACATCGTCATATTGTCTGGCGAGCACATAAATGGTTTGTGAATTTGTGACACTAGTTTCGATTTCCGTTCTTTTGGCCGCTGGAACGCTATAGGCTTCATTGAAGTTGATCCCATCTGTTGAAGAGAGAATTGTGCCACCGCCTAAGTTTGCACTGTTATCTGTTGTGGCTATCCATATTTTGTTGTCTGCTCCGATTTCGATGTCGTTGGGCGCCAATTTCACAGCGCTATAGGTAGTGCTGTTGAGTGCTATTTCCTGCCAGGTGGCACCACTATCTGAGGATTTAAAAAGTCCAAAAGTTTCACCGCCCAGATAGGTTTGAGAATCTGAATCATACCCAGAATCAATAGCGACATAGACTTCAGAAACACCGCCATTATTTCTTACCACAACATCATTCACAAAAAAGGCTCCTTCGATGTTGGGGACCCCACCACTAAGATTTTTAAAGCTTATTTGAACTTCGAGTGTGTTTGTGGCTAGAATTGTTTTTAATTTGTTTGCGGTGGTTATTGAAACCATGATTGAGGGAATGGTGATCGAGGAATCAGTCCCTGACATGCTTACCAAATCACCGGAAACATTGTTGGCGATGATCACCGCTATGGCCCCAGCGTCTTGAGCTCGTTTTACTTTTTCCGTAAAATAACAATCTCCACGATCAATGAGCGCAATTTTTCCGTTTAATTCACTGGCGTTGGTGAGGGCTGAGCAGGCGTCGGTAAAAGAACCTCCTCCAGAATCGTTATCAGTTTCGCTGTTGTCTTGCACCAGCACTACAGTGCCCGAAATTGTTTGAATGTCATGCAAGCTCGGCCCAAAAAGTGCTACACTATAGTCATAGACGGCTTGTTCCGAGACCGGAGTTGAAACAGCCAAATATCTCCCTGATGAGACCACAACAGTTCCAGGATTGGCACGACCCCCAAAAACTTGAACCCAAGATTGTCCGCCATCAGAAGATTTCCATAAACCATTGCCGTTGGCGTCTCCTCCCGTATAGGATTCTCCTGTGCCAGCATATAGAATTTGGCTGTTGTTTGGGTCGTAAACTATAGAGGAAACCGCCAAATTTTGCGGGATATCGAGCAATTGCCAACTGGCATCAGGATTTGAAATATTGCTATTTTTCCACAAACCTCCGCTCACTCCACCTGCAAACACGGTTTCGTTTGTGGTGTCGTTAGGATCAAAAAGCAAACCTCTAGTGCGCCCCCCAACATTGTTAGGCCCCCTTTCAACCCATTTGTTAGTGTCTGAATCACCAGGAACACTAAAGGTCTTGAATGATTTTTTAATGGCACGTGATTTTCTTAATGATTCTTGTAGGTTATAAAGCTTGTCATACTCAGGGTATCCAAGTTTTGGATTCATAGTGAGTTCCCACTGACGTTCGGCATATTTATTTGGTGGTAAGCCCATTGAATTACGTTCCGACTTGGTTAAAGTCATTTGGTTTTTAAAAGGACTATTGTCTATAAACCACTCGTGCTGAAAGTTGGAGGAATCCGCCCTAAAGCCTTCAGATTGAAAATAAAAGACAAAGCCTAAAAAAATGAATAAGGGTAAGATTTTTTTGAATGAAGAAAGAACGCGCATTTAAGTAGATTTCTAACAAATTTACAAAAAATGTTGAAAACCTCAAATGGCTACAGCCCCCTTTATATGGGGATGCGGGTCATAATTCAGAAGCTCAAAGTCTTCGAATTTGAAATCAAAAATATTGGAAATTTTCGGGTTTATTTTGAGTTGAGGCAGTGTTTTTGGTTTGCGACTGAGCTGCAAGCGAAGTTGATCTTCGTGGTTGCTATAAATATGAGCGTCACCAAAAGTGTGTATAAACTCACCGGCTTGTAAGCCACAAACTTGTGCCATCATCATGGTGAGTAGTGCATAGGAGGCAATGTTAAAAGGCACGCCCAAAAAGATGTCAGCACTTCGTTGGTAAAGCTGACAAGATAGTTTTCCTTCAGAAACATAGAATTGAAAGAAAGCATGGCAAGGGGGTAATGCAGCTTTGTTGTTGGCCACATTTTCTGGAAAACTTTTCGAGGTGTCGGGCAACACGCTCGGGTTCCAGGCACTCACAAGCATTCTGCGACTGTCAGGATTTGTTTTTAATGTTTCGATCACTTCCTGGATTTGATCGATACCTTCGCTATTCCAATTTCGCCACTGATGTCCATACACAGGTCCTAAATTTCCGTTTTCGTCAGCCCACTCGTTCCAAATTCGAACCCCATTTTCTGTTAGATATTGCGTATTGGTGTCCCCTTTTAAAAACCACAACAGTTCGTGGATGATGGATTTTAGATGCAACTTTTTTGTAGTGACCATAGGAAACCCTTCTGCCAAGTTAAATCGCATTTGGTAACCAAAAACACTTTTGGTGCCTGTTCCTGTTCGGTCAGATTTTTTAGAACCATTTTCTAAAACATGCTCAACGAGATCTAAATACTGTTTCATACTTGGCTAAAATAGAGAGAAACTTTCTGTTGAAGTATCGAAAAAGCTGAATATTTATAAAAAGTTTATCAACGATCTAACCGACAATCATACCTGCAATCACGGCCGAAAGAATGGAGGCTAGGGTGCCCCCCACTAAGGCTCTAATCCCAAATCTAGACAGGTTTTTTCTTTGACCAGGTGCCAATGAGCCAATGCCTCCAATTTGAATACCGATAGAAGCGAAATTGGCAAACCCACATAGCATATAGGTGGCCATAATCACAGACTTTTCATAGGTGAGGTGAACGGAGTTGGCCATGTTTTTAAGTTCTGCCAACTGAATATAGCCAACGAACTCGCTTGCAGCCAGCTTTACGCCCAGCAATTGTCCCATAGGAAAAATATCTGCACTAGCGACACCCATAAGCCACATCAATGGCGCAAAGATGGTTCCCAGAATGGCTTCTATGGACAATGCTTCATAGTTGGAGTTGTGGGCGATCCAAGCATTCAATGTGGTGATGTCCCCAAACCAGCCCAAAATTCCATTAAGCATGGCAATTAGAGCTACAAAAACAAGTAGCATCGCACCAATATTGGCCGCCAATCGCAATCCTTCTGTCGTTCCGTTGGCGATGGCATCGAGGAGGTTGGCGCCTATATTATCTAAGGAAACTTGCACATTGGTTTCAATATTTTCTGTTTGTGGATAGAGTATTTTTGCAATGACCACTGCTCCAGGTGCAGCCATGACAGATGCGGCCAAAAGATGCTTGGCAAATTGTAAACGAAGTGCAGGGTCGTCGCCACCCAAAAACCCAATATAAGCAGCCAAAACGCCTCCAGCCACTGTGGCCATTCCGCCAACCATGACTAGGAGTATTTCGGAACGATTCATTTTCTCAAGGTATGCCTTGATCATAAGAGGAGATTCGGTTTGACCCAAAAAAATATTGCCAATTACGGCCAAACTTTCAGCTCCTGAAATTTTTAGCACTCGGGTCATGACTTTGGCCAATTGCTTCACCACAAATTGAATCACGCCTAAGTAAAATAACAGTGATGTTAGGGCCGAAAAAAAGACGATTGTAGGAAGAATTTGAAATACAAAGATGTATCCATAATTGTCGGTATTCATTAAATCACCAAACAGGAATCGACTGCCAGCTGCTGTGTAGTCAAGTACACTGACAAACAGGCCTCCAATTTTTTCAAAAACAAGTTGAACGAATTCTACTTTGAGAATACCAATGGCGAGCATCAGTTGAAGAGATAATCCCAATCCAACAGTTTTCCAAGAAATGGCCTTTCTGTTGGCGCTATACAGGTAGGCAACCAAAATGGCTACCACCATGCCTAAAAGTCCCCTCAAAAGCCCTTGGGTTGTGAATCCTTCACTCGGAATTAATGTTGCTTGAATGTTGTTGAAGGGGTTTGAAAAAATCAGATTGTAGTGATTCATTTATGCTTAAGTGTTGGTTTTTTTGGCGATTTCATCTCGCAGTCGGGCAGCGAGTTCATAATCTTCGCTTGCCACTGCTTTTTCAATGGCCTTTTCTAATTGTTTTACACTAAGATTGCTATAATTTTTTTCGGTTTTTTGTGGTTCTTTAATAAGATTTTTTACTTCTGATGGGTCGTTTTTGGGCAGTACAATTCCTGCTTTGTCTAAAACAGCTTCGTAGGTGTATATGGGGGCTTCAAAACGCATGGCTAAAGAAATGGCGTCCGATGTTCTTGCATCGATAATTTCTTCTATTTGGTCGCGCTCGCAAATGATGCTAGAATAAAAAACACCATCAACGAGTTTGTGAATAATAACTTGTTT
Organism: uncultured Flavobacteriaceae bacterium; assembly: GCA_964477735.1. Taxonomy (GTDB): domain Bacteria; phylum Bacteroidota; class Bacteroidia; order Flavobacteriales; family Flavobacteriaceae; genus CAYZFD01. Next base: position 17,380 of record CAYZFD010000021.1, on the reverse strand, counting down.
GATGAAAATTCCAAAACGTTCAATAGTAGTTTTAAAAAGATCATGAGTGAGAGGTCTTGGGGGGCGCAATTCTTTGTCTAGCTCAACAGCGATAGACTGCGCCTCAAATCCCCCAATCACTATAGGCAACTTTCTTGCGCCATCCACTTCATCCAGTATGAGGGCAAAAGCACCACTTTGTGTGTTGTTATAAGAAATTTTGTTGACGACTAGCTCAATCAAACTCATTTTCGCTCTTGTTTTTTACTTCCTAAAAGTAACACAATTCCGAAAACTAACCCTTATCTTGCTTAAAAACCTTTAATTTTTCGATCAATTTAGGCACCACTTCAAAAGCATCTCCCACAACCCCATAGTCTGCTGCTTTGAAAAAAGGCGCTTCTGGGTCGTTGTTGATAACGAGTTTTACTTTCGAAGCATTTACGCCAGCAAGGTGCTGAATGGCGCCAGAAATTCCAATGGCTATATATAAATTCGTGGCCACAGGTTTTCCAGTTTGGCCTACATGCTCACTATGGGGTCGCCAGCCCATGTCCGAAACAGGTTTTGAGCAAGCTGTGGCAGCACCGAGCACATCGGCCAACTCTTCTATCATGCCCCAATTTTCGGGACCTTTGAGACCTCTACCTGCCGAAACCACAATGTCGGCATCGGAAATATTTGTTTTTCCTTTAGTTTTTTCTGTTGAGACCAGACCGATATTTGATGCTTTAATTTCTGGATTAAAATCAATAATTTCTGAAGTTACTTTCTTATCGTGTTTTCCAAAGGCGTTATTGGCCAGGCTTACAACGACTTTTTCTATTTGAAACGTTGTGTCGCAATAGGCCTTGTTGGAATAGCAACTTCTTCTGAAGCTTAGCGGTTTGTCCTCAGATGGAAGAGCCATAACGTTGGAGACGTATCCTGCTTGCCATCTAGCCGCTACAAAGGGTGCTAAATATCGCCCATCGGCACTGCTACTAGTTACCACAACTTGTGCTTGGTGGGCATTGGCGGCAGCAACTAAAAGCTGACCGTGTGTTTGTACATCAAAATGGGAGGAGGTGTTTTCAGTTTTAAGAATTTTCTGAATGCCCACATTGGCCAATGATTCTGAATTGTCACAATTAATGGTGAGTGCCAAAGCCTCAGTGTTTAATTGTTCGGCTAGCTTTACAGCATAACTGGCACATTCTAGGGCGTTTTTCTTTAGTTTTCGGTCGGAGGATTCAATATATACGATTACAGACATTTCAGTTCGATTTAGAGTACGTTCGCTTCGTTATGCAATAAATTAATGAGTTGATCAAGCTCATCAGCAGGGATCAATTTCACAGCACCTTTTGGTGCTGGTTTGTAGTACTTAATGGTTTGACTTTGCTTCACATTTTCTGATGCAGCAATGACCTCTAATTTTTTTTGTCTTGCTTGCATAATTCCTCTCATGTTTGGGATGCGTAAGTCGCTTTCTTCAACCAAGCCCTTTTGTGCACCAATAATTAGGGGAAGGGAACAAATTAAGGTTTGGCTACCTCCGTCAATTTCGCGTATTGCAGTTGCCTTGTCATTTTCAATTGTTAGGGCGGTGCAGTTGGTCACAAAATTATAGTCGAGCAGGGCGGCCAGCATGCCTGGAACAGCTCCGCCATTGTAGTCGATGGATTCGCGACCGCAAATGATTAAGTCATAAGAATTTTCTTTTATGATTTTGGCCAGTTCTGATGCTACAAAAAACGCATCATTGGGCTCTGCATCAACCCTGATCGCAGCGTCAGCACCAATGGCAAGTGCTTTTCGCAAAGTGGCCTCTGCTGTGGCCAAACCCACATGAGCCACATCGACCGATGCTGCTGTTTTTTCTTTAAACCAGATGGCTCGAGTCAAGCCAAACTCATCATTGGGATTGATTACAAATTGTACATTTTGAGTGTCGAATTGGGTGTCGTTTTCAGTAAAATTTATTTTTGAGGTCGTGTCGGGGACTATGCTCAAGCAAACTAAAATTTTCATGGGATTCGTTTTGACAAAGATAGTAACTTCTACTCAAAAAAGCTATGCACGCATAATATATTTTTCATTTTTTTGATCCACCCAATGTTCATACTTTTGTAGCCTAAAATTTAGCAAGCTCAATTATGAGAGAAATTCAATTTAGAGAGGCCATTTGTGAGGCCATGTCTGAGGAAATGCGTCGCGACGAATCCATTTATTTGATGGGAGAAGAGGTCGCCGAATACAACGGCGCCTATAAGGCGTCTAAGGGAATGTTGGACGAGTTCGGTGAAAAACGTGTGATTGATACACCCATTTCTGAGCTTGGTTTTGCTGGAATTGGTGTAGGTTCGACCATGACAGGCAACCGTCCCATTATTGAGTTTATGACTTTTAATTTTGCTTTGGTTGGTATTGATCAAATCATCAACAACGCGGCTAAGATAAGGCAAATGTCGGGTGGGCAATTTCCATGCCCAATTGTTTTTAGAGGTCCAACAGCTTCGGCTGGTCAGCTAGCAGCCACGCATTCTCAGGCTTTTGAGAGTTGGTATGCCAATTGTCCTGGTTTAAAAGTAATAGTTCCTTCTAATCCCTACGATGCCAAAGGTTTGCTCAAAGCCGCCATTCGAGATGAAGACCCCGTTATATTTATGGAGTCTGAACAGATGTATGGTGACAAAGGCGAAGTTCCCGAAGGCGAATATGTTTTGCCTATAGGTGTGGCTCATGTGGCACGTAAAGGCTCAGATGTCACCATTGTTTCATTTGGTAAGATCATTAAGCAAGCTTTTTTGGCGGCTGAAGCTTTAGAGAAAGAAGGCATTTCTTGTGAAGTTATTGATTTGCGTACGGTGAGGCCTCTAGACATCAATACCATTTTCGATTCTGTAAAAAAGACCAATCGTTTGGTCATTTTAGAGGAAGCTTGGCCATTTGGGAATGTTTCAACAGAAATCACCTATCAAGTGCAAAACCAGCTGTTTGACTTTTTAGATGCTCCGATTCAAAAAATCAATACGGCCGACACCCCTGCGCCCTATTCTCCTGTTTTACTTGAGGAATGGTTGCCTAACCATCAAGATGTGATAAAGGCCGTGAAAAAAACGCTTTATAAAAGCGCCTAATTCTCTGTTTTTTACTAATTTTGCCACCGTTTTAAGAAAAAGATAAAGATGTATAAACTAGCGATTTATTTACCGATTGTATTGGCTGTTGTGGGCCTTCTTTTTATGCTTACCAAAGCCATTTGGGTTAAAAAGCAAGACTCTGGAACTGAAACCATGCAACAAATTTCGCGCAACATTAAAGAAGGCGCTTTGGCTTTTTTATCTGCAGAATATCGCTTGTTATTATTTTTTGTTATAGGCGCTTCCATAGCACTCTATGGCATCTCAATGGTTGTTGAAACCACAAGCTGGCTGATTGTACCTGCTTTTATCATTGGTGCAATTTTTTCTGCCTTGGCGGGCAATATTGGTATGCGCATCGCAACAGATGCCAATGTTCGTACCACTCAGGCTGCACGCACAAGTCTTCCAAAAGCGCTTCAGGTTTCATTTGGAGGAGGAACCGTAATGGGTCTTGGTGTGGCCAGTTTGGCCGTACTAGGCTTGGGACTTATTTTTCTCTTTTTAATGGGGCAATTTATTGGTCAAGAGGGTAGCTTCTATAATAATATGACTATCGTATTGGAAACCCTCGCTGGGTTTTCCTTAGGTGCTGAGTCCATCGCATTGTTTGCACGTGTGGGTGGTGGAATATACACTAAAGCTGCCGATGTAGGTGCTGATTTGGTAGGTAAAGTTGAGGCAGGAATTCCAGAAGACGATCCGAGAAATCCTGCCACCATAGCCGATAATGTGGGTGATAATGTGGGTGATGTTGCTGGAATGGGAGCCGATTTGTTTGGCAGTTATGTGGCGACCGTGCTCGCTTCTATGGTTTTAGGGAACTATATCATAAAGGATATGACCGAAGCTACTGGAGCACAATTCACAGACGCGTTCAATGGTTTAGGGCCTATCTTATTACCCTTAGCCATTGCTGGTGTGGGTATTATTGCTTCTATTTTGGGAACTTTTCTTATTCGAATAAAAGACAATGATGCAAAAGAAGCCGATGTGCAAAAAGCACTCAATGTGGGTAATATTAGCGCCATATTGGTGACACTCATCGCTGGATGGTTTCTCATAGGTTGGTTATTACCCGAAACCATTGTGGGGATGCAATTCTTTGGAGAAGGCTCAAGAAACATTCCTTCGATCAATGTTTTCTATGCTACCATTGTTGGATTGGGTGTAGGCTACCTCATTTCATTGTTTACAGAACACTACACGGCATTGGGCAAAAAACCTGTTCTTGACATTGTTAGAAATTCATCAACTGGTGCTGCAACAAATATTATTGCAGGTTTGGCAACAGGAATGGTTTCAACGTTTTCATCTGTTATTTTGTTTGCCATTGCCATTTGGAGTTCCTATGAGCTTGCAGGCTTCTATGGCGTGGCCATTGCGGCCTCAGCCATGATGGCCACCACAGCTATGCAATTGGCCATTGATGCTTTTGGACCCATTGCCGACAACGCCGGTGGTGTGGCCGAAATGAGTCAACTTCCCAATGAGGTTCGCGAACGCACAGATATTTTAGATTCTGTCGGCAATACAACTGCAGCGGTTGGGAAAGGTTTCGCCATTGCTTCTGCTGCGCTTACAGCCCTAGCACTTTTTGCAGCCTATGTCACCTTTACAGGGATTGACGGAATAAATATTTTTAAAGCCGATGTGTTGGCTGCTCTTTTTGTAGGCGGCATGATTCCCGTTGTTTTTTCAGCACTGGCCATGAAGTCTGTTGGAAAAGCTGCAAGGGAAATGGTCAATGAGGTTCGTCGGCAGTTCAAAGAAATTCCTGGAATTTTAGAAGGCAAAGGACAACCAGATTATAACAAATGTGTTGAGATTTCAACCAAAGCCGCATTGAAGGAAATGTTACTCCCAGGAATACTCACCATCGTTACCCCGATTCTGATCGGTTTTGTGATGGGACCAGAAGCTCTAGGCAGTTACATGGCTGGTGTTGCTGTTTCAGGCGTGTTGTGGGCCATTTTCCAAAACAATGCAGGAGGTGCTTGGGATAACGCCAAAAAATCATTTGAAGCGGGTATCGAAATCAACG
>CAYZFD010000021.1:5012-12132 GCA_964477735.1 uncultured Flavobacteriaceae bacterium | reverse complement strand
GGAGGTGCTTGGGATAACGCCAAAAAATCATTTGAAGCGGGTATCGAAATCAACGGGGTTGTTGAAAAGAAAGGTTCTAAGGCTCACAAAGCAGCCGTCACTGGCGACACTGTTGGGGACCCCTTTAAAGATACTTCAGGTCCGTCGATGAATATTTTAATCAAACTCACTTGTTTGGTAGGACTGGTCATTGCTCCCATTTTAGGTCATCATGATTTGTCTGCAATCCAAACCAATCAAGTAAGAAAAGAAATTTCTGTTGAAATTAATGCCGAAGATGCCAATCAAGCACAAGCCATCATTACCATTATTACGGAAGAAAATGGTGAGGAAGTGATCGAGAAAGAAGTGATTGAAGGAACTTTGGAAGAGGTCAAAGCAAAAGCATCCTCCTATAAAAAATAGTCGAAAGGTTTATTGATTAACAAGCCCGTTGAGTGTTCATCGGGTTTTTTTATTTAAAAAAGTCCGTGAAGTTCGGCATCAATTTTTTCTATAATAGAACCTAAGTGTGTCTTGTTGGATACAAAATCTAAATCGTCAACATCAACAATCAACAGTTTTCCTTTGTTGTAACCATGAATCCAAGCCTCGTAGCGTTCGTTGAGTCGGCTGAGATAGTCAATACTAATTGTGGTTTCATATTCCCGACCTCTTTTTTGAATTTGTGCGACTAGGTTGGGCACCGTGCTTCTAAGGTAAATCATGAGATCGGGGCCATTCACCAAAGACTCCATGAGCTCGAAAAGTGATTTATAGTTTTGAAAGTCACGATTGGTCATGAGTCCCATGGCGTGCAAGTTGGGGGCGAAAATATAAGCATCCTCATAGATTGTTCGGTCTTGAATCACAGACTTGCTGAGTTTACTAAAATCTAATATTTGACGAAAACGAGAGTTTAAAAAATAGACTTGCAGGTTGAAAGACCATCGCTCCATTTGGCTGTAAAAATCATCGAGATAAGGGTTTTGAACGACGTCTTCGAAATGTGCCTGCCAGCCATAGTGTTTGGCCAGGAGTTCTGTTAATGTAGTTTTTCCAGCGCCAATATTTCCTGCAATTGCTATATGCATTTTTTGCTATTTATTTGATGAGTATATTGTTTTGTTTTTCAAACTGATTTCCTTGGTAAATATAGCGATAATTGGGCGTAAAGAACAAGGTTCCTGGGGGATTGGTGGCGGTTTCGTGGAGTGGAATTGGCATTTCTTGGTTGGGAAGGTAGGCCCACCATTTTTCACCATCCCAGCCGTAGAGATGTTTTCCGTCAAATTGAATGTTGGTGAGGCTTTTGTGCTCTTTTTTTTCTACCAAGCTTCCAAATGGATTTAGGGCATATAAATACTGTTCAGACAATATCCAACACAAATTTATGGAGCAAGCCATGTCTCTTATATGTTCGGGAATGGGTTGATATACAAGTTGATGTTTTTTGTTTTTTAAGTTAAACAAGCTCAAGCTGCGTTGATTTTCATCAAAACACCACAATTGATCATGGCCAGCCAATTGAACTTGGCCAATACCTAGGTTGTCAAACACATGTTCGTAAACAGGGTTAAGCGTATTGTCGAGCAGCACAATTGCGGGAAAACTTTTGTAGAACAATAGTATTTGAAGGGGGTTGTTTACATAAACCTTATCGGGGGTTCCCCATTCACTTTTCCAAAAGTGGTTTTGACCGTCACTCAATACCCCATTTTTTAGAAAATAATATTTTTCTTGGTTGTTTACACCAACGGCTATTGGGTTATTTGAGATTTGAGCCGAAAGACTCAAACAGAACATAGCCATAGATAAGAAAATTTTCACGGGATAAATTTAATGTTTTTAAGCAATTTAAAAACCTGCAGCGCTATCGTCGCCCCTAGGGTCTGCACCACTTTTATATTGCCCCGAGGGTGTTCTCATGATGGCATCTACTTTGCCAATGATTTGTGCTTTTCCTTCGTTTATTTTATAACCTTTCAGTCGAAGTTTTTCGAAAAGCTTGGGATCAAATTTTTCGGGTTCAAATAAAATTTGGTCGGGCAACCACTGATGATGAAAGCGTGGACTACTGACGGCCTGTTCAATATCCATTTCAAAATCAATCACATTTAAAATGGTTTGCAAAACGCTAGTTATAATGGTGGAGCCGCCTGGTGTGCCAAGCACAAGAAATAATTCTTGATTTTTTTCAACGATTGTAGGGGTCATAGAACTAAGCATTCTTTTTTCGGGAGCTATGGCATTGGCGGTAGTTCCTGTGAGTCCAAACATATTTGGCACGCCAATCTTCACGCTAAAATCATCCATTTCATTGTTGTAGAAAAAACCTAGATTGTCGTCGAATAATTTACTGCCATAATTGCCGTTCAGAGTCGTTGTTACCGCTACGGCGTTGCCAAAAGGATCGACTATAGAAAAATGGGTGGTTTCATTGCTTTCTATAAGTTGAATGGGGTTGCCATGTGCCACCATGCTTGAAGGAGTGGCTTCTTTTAGCGTAAAGTTTTCCATTCTTTTGTCTAAATATGATTGATGAAGCATCCCCTCTATGGGCATTTCAATAAAGTCGGGATCTCCCAAAAAATGATTGCGATCGGCAAATGAGCGACGCTCAATTTCAGTGAGCAATTGAATGTGTTCTAATGAATGATGTTTCCATCTGTTAATTTCGAATTTTTCGGTCATTTTGAGCATTTGTGCCAAACAAACTCCGCCGCTGGAGGGTGGGGGCATAGAAATGATTTTATGACCTTTATATTCAAACTCGATTGCTTTGCGCCAAACAGATTTGTATTTATCCAGATCTTTTAGGGTGATGATCCCCCCATGTGACTTCAGGAATTCAATCATTTTTTTTGCGAGCTCACCTTTGTAAAATGCGTCACGTCCTCCTTTCTGAAGAAGCTTTAGGGTATTGACAAAAGCAGGATACTGAATTGTATCTCCTTCCTTGTAAGGTTTAGAGAATTTTGAGTGGACACCATTTATAGCAGTGGAAACATCAACCAAGTTTGCTAAACTTTCAGCCTGTTTTTGGGTTACCACAACTCCTTTCGCTGCAAGCTGAATGACTTCCTCAATTAATGCGTGTGTGGGGATTGAGCCAAATCGATTATGAGCCGTATAGATTCCATCAACAGATCCTGGCACACCCACAGCCAAAACACCCAAGGTGCTGCTGTTTGGAATGACTTCCCCGTGCGCATCTAAATACATGTCTTTATGGGCTGCCATGGGTGCTTTTTCTCTAAAATCTAGTGTTCCTGTTTCTCCATTGGCCAAACGATAAACCATAAATCCGCCTCCGCCCACATTGCCTGCGTTGGGGTGCGCTACTGAGAGTGCAAGTTGCACAGCAAAAAAGGCATCGAAAGCATTGCCTCCTTTTTTCATGACTTCTACACCAATATTTGAGGCTTCATGTCGTGCAGAAACCACCATGGCATGGTTGGCTGTTAATTGTTTGGAAGTGGACTGACAGCTACCAATCAGCAATAAAAAAAAGGCGACATTTGCCGTTGGCCATTTTGCAAACAAAATCTTTATGGCATGAGTGAAAACTTTTAGCATTTTCTAGGGTCTAATTTCGATGGTTCAAGTTATTGAAAATTATGAAATGTTGAGGATTTTGTTTGAAACAATAATGATTCACATGAGCTAGAATGATACTTAATAATCGAAAAGCTTAAATAGTTTAAGAAACATTTAAAGCGCTAAAACGTTAAGAAATAATAAATGATACATTAAAGTTAAAATTATGAATAGATTATTTTCCATAACCCTTTTGCTTCTAGTGGGTTGCAATCTTTTTGGACAAGAAATTTCGGGAGTTGCTTATTACACCTCAAAAACAACAATGAATGGCAACTTTGGAGGAAGAGAACTTTCTGAGCAGCAGAAGAAAATGATTATGGAGCGCATGCGACAATTTCTAGAGCGAAGTTATACACTAGAATTTACAGCAAAAGAATCTATTTTCAAAGAGGAGGAAAAGCTCGATGCCCCTGCTTCTGGTCGTGGAGGAGGCTTTAGAATGTCTATGGCTGGTGGGGGAGGGACCCGTTATAAAAACCTGGCCACGAAAGAGTCTATCGAAGAAACCGAATTGTTTGGAAAAGAGTTTTTAATTCTAGACACCTTATCCCAAAATACATGGAAATTGGGAAAAGAAACAAAGCAAATAGGCCAATATCAGTGCTATAAAGCCACCATGAGTCGAGAAGTGCCTAATATGGAATTTCGATTTGGACGTCGTGGAGACAATGAAGCTGAAAATGATTCAATCAGTAAAACCAGAACCATAGAAACTGTGGCGTGGTTTACGTTTCAAATTCCCATTTCGAATGGTCCGGCCGAATTCGGGGGCTTACCAGGCCTTATATTAGAATTGCAAAACGATCGAACTACCATACTTTGCACGAAAGTGGTCATGAACCCCAAAGAACCGGTTGAAATTAAAATCCCCAAAAAAGGCAAAAAGGTTAGTCGCAGTGAATTTGAACAAATTCAAGAAGAAAAAATTAAAGAAATGCGTGACCAATTCCAAGGCAGAGGAGGAAGAAGGGAACATCGAATAATGATTAACTAATATGATAAAAAAAAATTATTGGGGATTGCTATGGATAGCTTGTAGTGTCTCCCTATTTGGACAAAGAGTTCATTATGAGGGAAAAGTAATCGACTCTCTCGGAAGTCCCATTACTGCAGCAAACATCATTGCTATGGAAGAAGAGAGTGGAATCCTCGACGCTTTTGGCATCAGTGATGAGTCTGGAAATTTTAGAATGAATCTTAAAAAAGACTTTTCCTATAACATTAAGGTGAGTTATTTGGGTTTCGAAACCACTGAGTTCAATCTCAAGCTTTATGAAGATTATGCTGAAGTCATCACTTTAAAAGAACAAGCCGAAGCCCTCGACGAGGTAGAGCTGACCTATGAAATGCCCGTAACCATTAAGGGAGACACGATCGTTTATAACGCAGATTCATTTAACACAGGAACTGAGAAAAAACTAGAGGACGTTCTAAAAAACTTGCCAGGTATAGAAATAAATGCCGACGGGCAAATAGAGGTCGAAGGCAAGCAAGTTTCAAAAGTTTTGGTTGAAGGAAAAGAGTTTTTTGATGGTGACTCAAAGTTGGCCACTCAAAATATTCCATCGAATGTTGTGGGTAAAATTGAAGTTCTTCGAAATTTCAATGACGTCTCTCAAATGCGAAGTGTCACTGATAACGAAGACAATGTGGCGCTCAACATCAGGCTCAAAGATGGCAAAAAAAGATTTTGGTTTGGAGAAGTTTCTGTGGCTGCTGCCAATGACGACGGATCTTGGATAAATCCCAAAATCTTTTACTATAGCCCTGAAAAAAGTGTCAACTTTATAGGCAACCTGAACAATATTGGAAAATCTCCGCTCACCCGTCGTGATTTTTTCAATTTCTCGGGTGGATTTAGAAATGCTTCTCAAAACAACGGAACGCAAATCAACATCACTTCAGATGATTTGGGCCTCACAAGTCTCACCAACAACCGTGCACAAAGCCAAGAAACACAGTTTGGCGCTACAAACTTTAGCCTTTCGCCCAACAAAAAATTAGACATCAATGGCTTTGTAATTGGCTCTAAATCAACGGTTGATATCTTTCAAAAAACCACACGAACCTATGTGGCCAACGGACAAAAAGAAATCACAACCGATCAGGTGAAGCAGGTGAATGCTCAGGGGCTTTATAAAATTGCAACTGTCTATAAACCCAGCGATCGTTTTCAAGCCGATTATGACCTACTTGTTAAACAATCTGTTCAAGATGAAATTTCAGATTTTAGCACAACAGTTCAAAGTCTAGAAGAAATTGACACCTACAAAAAACAAGAGCCAAGCGCACTGAATCAAAAGTTGAGTGTGTATGCTACGTTGAGCAACAACCACATTATAACAATGAATGCGCAACATTCCTATCAAAAGGAAGATCCATTTTACCAAGCGATAAGGGAAAATCAGCCCTTTTCTACACTATTGCCTTTCGATCAAAATCAATCAAATTTTAACATCAACCAATCTAGGATGGTGAAAACAAATTTATATGCTACCGATTTGAGCTATTACTATGTGATTTCTCCAAAAATTAATCTGAATACATTATTGGGAACTAATCAAAGTAGGCAAGATTTTCAGTCCTCTATTTTTCAGGTCCTAGATTCAGGGGTTTCCCAAAACCTTCCTGCATCATTTGAGAACGATGTTCAATACAGTTTTTCAGATATATATACGGGGCTTAGCCTCCGTTGGGTTTCGGGAATGTTTCGCTTCAATCCAGGTTTTACAGTTCATCGCTATGTCATGAATGATCAGCAATTGGGAGGGGAAAACAAAAGAAGTTTCAATCGATTTGCACCCGATATGAGCATGACCATTAACTTTAAAAAATCTGAGTTTTTAAGACTCAATTATAGCATCCAAACTGAATTTACAGACGTTGTGAATTTAGCTTCGTCTTATGTGTTGCGAAATTACAACCAATTGTTTCGAGGTTCAAGAAACTTAGAAGCCGCCAGTTTTGAACGTTATACCCTGAACTACAATAATTTAAACACTTTTAATTTTACTTATATTTTCGCAAACTTTAGTTTTTCGAAACGGATTGATGCTGTCAAAACCACCAACGTTTTTGAAGGTATTAACAGGATTTCAACCCCGTTTAATTCTCCTTTCGCCGATCAAAACATCAATGCTTCGGGACGCATTCAGAAGCGGTTTTCAAAAATCAAGACCGAGGGGTCTGTTCGTTTGAGTTGGTCGGAGCGAAACAACATTGTGAATGCTAACCCCACTGTTTCTAAATCTTTCACTCAAAACTATAATGCCAGCTTTGGAACAAATTTTAAAACGGCCCCCAACCTAGAATTGGGTTACAACTTTACGGCCAACCGCTACAATAATGGCGTTTTTGAAAACACGTTTTTCACCCACCGCCCATTTGCCCGTTTAGATGTGCTTATGGGTAAAAGCTGGGTATTCACAGCCGACTATAGTCATTATGAATACCGAGATGGTGAAAGCACCCTCAATCGATATAGCGCACTGGAAGCACGTCTAAGTTATCAAAAACCAGATAGCAAATGGGAGTTTTC
>CAYZFD010000021.1:0-4912 GCA_964477735.1 uncultured Flavobacteriaceae bacterium | reverse complement strand
GCGCACTGGAAGCACGTCTAAGTTATCAAAAACCAGATAGCAAATGGGAGTTTTCTCTCGAAGGCACCAATTTGGCTGCCAATGACGCCATCAACAGTGATGCTTTCAACGAAATTTTTAGCACCACAACCTCCTATGCCATTCAGCCAAGATATGTGTTGTTGATGCTGAAATATAACCTTTAACACGAAGTTTTTTAAAAAACGTATCTTTGTTGCACCAATAAAATCTAAATCTAAAGCATGAAACCTTTTAAGCTTTCAATTATTTTACTTGTCTTTCCTTTCTTTTCAACCTTTGCTCAACAAAATCCTGCGGGGTTTGAGGCGCTGATTCTTGCGGCTAAGCAAGACAGTAAATCCCTAATTGAAGGCTATATGAGTCCAGTGCTTAAAGGAATTAATCATGCCGTCAATGGCGGTTGGTATCACACAGCCAAAACCCACAAAAAGTTAGGTTTCGACATTTCAATTTCTACTAGTGCAGCCTTTGTTCCAGCGGCCGATGAGATTTTCTCAATTTCAGGATTAAACAACACAACAACAAAATCGGGAAAAACAGATTTGCCTACAATTTTGGGTGATGACCGAAAAGAAACATTGGTTTTTAAAATTGATGGAAAAAACGATGTTGAGGTTGCTGCACCCACAGGAATTAAGGGTGATTTGCCTTTTAGTGCTGTACCCACCCCCATGATTCAAGCCAGTGTAGGATTGCCTTTCGACACCGATTTAATTGTGAGATACTTGCCCACTGTTGAGGCCAAAAACACCAAGGCCAATTTGCTCGGTTTCGGTCTAAAACATAACTTGTTGCAATATTTAGGCCCCATCGACAAGCTACCGCTTAATGTTTCACTTTTGGCTGCCTATTCAAAAATGAATATTGATTATGACTTGCAAAAAGACAGCTCAGTGGGTGGAAGCAATCAAGCGCTAAGCTTTGGCGTTTCCTCGTTCACTCTACAAGCTTTGGCTTCTCTTAACTTCCCCATCATCAATTTCTATGGTGGGATTGGTTATGCCAGTGGCACCACCAATTTGGATATGTTAGGCACCTATGCGTTTGAATATGAAGATGCCGCAACAGGTGCAGCTGTAGCCGAAACAATCAAAGATCCAGTGGCTATGGAAATCTCTTCTAGCGGAATGCGTGCCACTGTGGGTGCTCGATTGAGTTTAGCATTTTTTAAAATATTTGCTGATTACACCCTTCAAGAATACAACATGCTAAGTGCTGGAGTTGCCTTCAGTTTTAGATAATTAAATGAAAAGATTGAAATGCTGATTTTTTACAGAAATTCTTTTCTGTAAATAAATAGTTTTTATATTTGCAGCGAAATCAACGTGAGGATGGATTTGACTGATTGCAACCTCGTTAAAAAAATGCTAAAGCAGTATTGCTTTTTCAAACGACATCGTCAAATCACTTCTTCGAAAAGCAATTTTAGATGTCATATTTGTTCACCTCAGAATCCGTAAGCGAAGGGCACCCAGACAAGGTCGCTGACCAAATTAGTGATGCGCTTCTCGATCATTTTTTAGCTTTCGATCCCGAAAGTAAAGTGGCATGCGAAACCCTTGTCACTACAGGCCAGGTGGTGCTGGCTGGGGAAGTGAAAAGCGAAACCTATTTAGATGTTCAAAACATTGCCCGTAGCACCATCAACAAAATTGGCTACACCAAAGGTGCCTATCAGTTTTCAGGGGATTCATGTGGGGTAATTTCGCTTATTCACGAACAATCAAACGACATTAATCAGGGTGTTGAACGTTCTAGTAAAGAAGCACAAGGTGCTGGTGACCAGGGAATGATGTTTGGTTATGCTACAAACGAAACAACAGCCTATTTACCACTGGCATTGGCCATTTCACACAAAATTCTTAGCGTTTTGGCCGACTTTAGACGCGAAGCCAAACAAATCCCCTACCTACGTCCCGATGCCAAAGCTCAAGTCACACTTCAGTATAGCGACGACAATCGACCTGAGCGCATCGACACCATAGTGGTTTCTACCCAGCACGATGAATTTGATAAGGACGGAGCCATGTTAGCCAAGATAAAAGCGGATATTATCTCTTTGGTGATCCCACAGGTGAAAGAGTCTTTTTCGTTAAACATTCAAGCCCTTTTTGATGACCAAATCACCTATCACATCAACCCAACAGGTAAATTTGTAATTGGTGGACCGCATGGTGATACTGGGCTCACAGGTCGTAAGATCATAGTGGATACCTATGGCGGAAAAGGCGCCCACGGTGGCGGTGCATTTAGCGGCAAAGATCCAAGCAAAGTAGATCGAAGTGCTGCCTATGCCGCTCGACATATTGCCAAAAACATTGTTGCTGCCGGGGTGGCCGAAGAAGTGTTGGTGCAGGTGAGCTATGCCATTGGAGTGGCCGAACCAACCTCACTGAGTGTAAACACCTATGGCACCAACAAAATTTCTCTTACTGATGGCGAAATAGCTACAAAACTTAGTGCAATTTTCGACATGCGACCTTTTGCGATAGAACAACGCTTAAAACTCAGAAACCCAATATATTTAGAAACAGCTGCGTATGGTCACATGGGCAGAAACCCGCAGATAGTAACTAAAGTATTTGAATCACCCTATAGTGGTCGCATAGAAAAAGAAGTGGAACTTTTCACTTGGGAAAAGCTCGACTACGTAGAAAAAATTAAACAAGCATTTAAGATTCAATAATAAAAAACTCAAAAATGGGAACAAGAAAAATTGCCACCGATGCCTTGCATTCTGGTCATGATGTAACTCTAACTCAAGGAACTAGAGCAGTTCCAATTTACCAATCAACAGCCTATGTTTTTAATGATGCCGAGCACGCTGCCAATTTATTTTCGCTAGCCGAACCAGGCTACATTTACACAAGGTTGAACAATCCTACTACTGACGTTTTGGAACAGCGAATGGCCAAAATTGAAGGAGGAATTGCTGCCGTAGCAACAGCTTCTGGAACTGCGGCAATTGCTACGACTTTGTTGGTGATGCTTAAGTCTGGCGATCATATTGTAGCTTCGAATAGCTTGTATGGAGGAACTTTCAATCTTCTAAATGTAACCCTTAGAAGATTAAACATTCAAACCACATTTGTAGATCCATGCAATCCCAATAATTTCACAAAAGCATTACAAGAAAATACCAAGGTGTTTTTTACAGAATCTTTAGGAAACCCAAAACTCGATGTATTAGACCTTGAAGCCATAGGAAAAGAAGCTAGAAAAGCAGGAGTTCCTTTTGTGGTAGATAACACTGTGGCTACTCCCGCACTTTTGCGACCTATAGAGCATGGGGCAAATATTGTAATTCATTCCCTAACAAAATATATTAATGGAAATGGCACCGCTATGGGTGGAATTATTGTTGATGCAGGAACTTTTGATTGGTCATCAGCTAAATTCCCTGAGTTTAATGAACCTGCACCAGGTTATCATGGAATGATTTATCACGAGGTTTTAGGTGCCGCTGCTTTCATTGCAAAAGTTAGAATAGAAGGACTTAGAGACTATGGCGCAGCAATATCTCCTTACAATGTTTTTCAGATTTTACAGGGTCTCGAAACCTTAGAAATTAGAATGGAGAAACATAGTCAAAATGCATTAGAGATTGCCCGGTGGTTAGCGCAACAAAAACAGGTCTCGTGGGTAAATTATCCAGGTTTAAAAACAAGTAAATACAATACTTTGGCCCAAAAATATCTTCCAAGTGGATGTAGTGGAATCGTAACTTTCGGAGTTAAAGGTGGGTTTGAAGACGCCAAGAAAATTGCCGACAACACCAAATTATTTTCGTTATTGGCCAACATAGGAGACTCGAAATCCCTTATCATTCATCCTGCAAGTACTACCCATCAGCAACTCAGTGAAGAAAATCAAGCCTTAACAGGTGTAACTCCCGATTTGATTCGTTTGTCAATTGGATTAGAAAATGTCGATGACCTTAAAAACGATTTAAATCAGGTTTTAGCAACTTTATAATTTCACTTGTAAAATAATCAATAAATCATGAAAGCCTTAGCCCTCAAAAAGCTCATAGTTAAAAATTTTAAAATTCAAGAACAAACCATTCCTGAAGTGTGTTTGTCCTATGAGCATTTTGGATGCGAGATCGGAACTGCACCCGTAGTGGTGATTAACCATGCACTCACTGGAAATTCAACGGTTTTAGGAGAAAACGGTTGGTGGAAACCACTCGTTGGCTCGGGTAAGCTGATCGATACCGATCAATATTGCATTTTGGCATTTAATATTCCTGGTAACGGATATGATGGTACTTTTTTAGACAACTACCGCCAGTGGAAACTTAGGGATGTGTCTCATTTGTTTGTGGCAGGCCTGAGGCTGTTGTCTGTGGAAAAACTATTTGCAGTCATTGGGGGTTCCATCGGTGGCGCATTAGCTTGGGAAATGGCGGCTAGTTATCCAAAACTCATAGAAAACATCATTCCTATTGCCACCGACTGGAAGGCCACAGATTGGTTATTGGCCAACACAAGATTACAAGCCGAAATTTTAGAGAATTCCTCAAAGCCCGTCCACGACGCTCGTCTGCATGCCATGCTGTGTTATCGTACTCCCGAATCATTTCGTTCGAGATTCAACCGCAGTGTGAACGAGGCTGAAAAGCTCTACAATATTGAAACATGGCTTTTGCATCATGGGAAAAAACTTCAGGAGCGTTTTCAACTACAAGCCTATAAAACCATGAATCATTTGCTGAGCACCATCGATATTACAGAAGGGCGTGGAGATTTTGTTGAAGTTGTTTCTACCATTCAAGGAAATATCTATTTGGTTTCGATAGATACCGATTTGTTTTTCACCAATGAAGAAAACCGTCGCACCTACACCCAGCTTATGCCTCACAAGAAAAATGTGTTTTTCAAAACCATTC
>CAYZFD010000020.1:0-30534 GCA_964477735.1 uncultured Flavobacteriaceae bacterium | reverse complement strand
AAAGCAGAAAAAGTATCTACCTTGCTCGAAACCATTGATTTCCAAGTGGGGAGAACGGGTGCTATTACTCCAGTGGCCAACCTAAAACCTGTGTTGTTGGGCGGAACAACCGTGAAGCGTGCGTCCCTTCACAATGCAGACCAGATCGAAAAATTGGCTTTGTGCATTGGGGATACCGTTTTTGTGGAAAAAGGAGGTGAAATCATTCCAAAAATTGTTGGGGTGAACTTAGAAAAACGCCCTCATTTGGCCGAGCCTGTGGTCTATATTACATCTTGTCCAGAATGTCAAACGCCTTTGGTTCGAAACGAAGGCGAGGCGCAGCACTTTTGCCCTAATACTTTGCACTGCCCACCACAAATTGTTGGTCGGATGCAACATTTTATAGGCCGTAAAGCGATGGATATTGACGGCTTAGGCGACGAAACCATTGCTTTGTTGTTCAATGCAGGTTTAATACGTGATGCAGCAGATCTTTACACACTTACTCAAGAAACGCTATTGCCGCTCGAAAGAATGGCAGAAAAGTCTGTAGAAAATTTGTTGTTAGGCGTTGAGGCTTCCAAAAAGATTCCATTCGAGCGGGTTCTTTTCGCCCTTGGCATTCGTTATGTTGGTGAAACAGTTGCCAAAAAGCTCGCTACACATTTTAAGTCTATTGATTTTTTAATGCAAGCCAGTGAGGAAGCACTATTAGAAGTAGATGAAATAGGCACTAGGATCGCCTCAAGTGTTAGGACTTTTTTTGCCGATCCCGAACAGCGACAACTTGTTGAACGTCTCAGAATTTATGGTTTACAGATGGAGGTTTTGGAAAACCAAACACAGCTTCAATCAGAAAAACTTAAGGGACAAATTTTGGTTGTTTCAGGAGTGTTTGCACAGTTGAGTCGTGATGAACTTAAACAATTAATTGAAGCCAATGGGGGAAAGGTAGGCTCTTCAATTTCATCGAAAACAACCGCAGTGGTCGCCGGTGACAATATGGGGCCTAGCAAACGACAAAAAGCAGAAACGCTAGGCATTCCATTATTGAGTGAATCAGAGTTTTTGACTTCCCTGAATTAGCCAATTTCTAGGTTTTTCACAAGCTTAGCTGCCTTTCCAAATTGAAAGTCTATACGGCCCAAATACAGGCCATAGCATCCAACTTGATTGATGAGTACTTCCTTTTCATCTAAATTCAATACACGGTCTGGTTCTTTTAGAAAGGTATGTGTATGTCCACCAATAATTAAGTCAATGTCTCTAGTTTTTTCGGCTAAATGAATATCTGACACTGTCTTAGGGTTTTGGTAACGATAGCCCAAATGCGACAGGCAAATCACAAGATCGCAATGTTTTCGATGACGCAGTTCATAGGCCATATCTGTTGCTTTTTCGATGGGGTCTAGATAAACTGTTTCTTTATAAGCCCTTTTGTTTACCAATCCATCTAGTTCAATTCCAAGCCCAAAAACGCCAACTCGAATGCCGTTTTTGTTGAAAATTTTATAGGCTTTCGTGCGTCCATCCATGATGGTATTCGAAAAGTCGTAATTGGCAATAAGCAAATCAAAGTTGGCATGATGCAAAGGCGCACTGAGGCCTTCAATACCATTGTCGAACTCATGATTCCCGATCGTGCCTGCATCATAACCCATCATGCTCATCAATTTTAGCTCAAGTTCACCCCCATAAAAATTAAAATAGGGTGTGCCTTGAAAAATATCACCGGCGTCTAAAAGCAGTGTGTTGGGGTTTTCTTTTTTGATTTGAGCGATCAATGCAGCCCTTCTCGCCACACCACCTTTATTGGCGTTGCGCCCTGCTGTTGAAGAAAAGGGTTCTACATGACTGTGCACATCGTTGGTATGCAAGATGGTCAAGTGGTTTGATTTTTTTATTGACGATGCCCATAATTCACTCGGTTTGAGGCCCAAAAACAAACTGCTTGCAGAAACGGACGTTATGAAGTGCCTTCTTTTCATTTGACAATAATTTTTTAAAATTAGATTGGTTTATGATTTGGTTTGGTTCGTGAATCGATGATCTAAATTTGGAACAATTCGATCTTGATCATCGAAATAATCAATTAAAATGTTTCTGATTTTGTAATCTAAAACATGAATTTCTTCAGGGTTTTTTAAGAAAGCCATGTCGTCGCCCCCTTGTTGCAAATAGTCCGAAGTTACCACATAATAGGACCGTGTTGGATCGAAGGCTTGGTCTTGAATTTTAGCTTCCCATCCTTCAGATTCAACCTGAATTCGTAGTCCACTTATTGGGTGAGCACGATTTTTCCTGACAAGAAACTTAATGAGTGATTCCACTTGCTTTCCTGATAATTTTAAAACTACAGTCTCGTTTTCGAAAGGCATGATGCTATAGGCCGACCGAACAGTGACGGGTCCTGCTGGCAAATGACTTCGAATTCCTCCGTGATTTAACAAACAGAAATCAATTTTTTTTGAAGTTCTTTTTTCAAATATTTTGTTTGATTCCAGTAACACTGCGTCGGCCATGAGGTTGCCCAGCGAAGACTCTAATCCACCATCCGATTTGTTGAGCTCTGCTTCGCAAAAACTCAAATTTCGGTTCATTTCCTTATCAATTCCTTGTTTGTAGGGGTTTATGAAATTCACAATCGCATCAACTTCAGATAAACTGTCGTTAATCTCCAACCTGTTGTAGTGAATGTTCTGCGGTTTTTTTTGACTTCCACAACTGAAGACCATTAAAGATGTTACATATAAAACAAAATGTGTTATTTTCATAATATTTCAATCAATTCAAGTCAAAACATCTTTAAAAAGAGTATGTTTGTAACGTGGTTTAAAGATAATTTTTTTCATGTTTAAAAAGTTTTTTTTACGAAAAAAAATTAACAAGAATTTATCCAAATTGGAGCAAGTTGAGTATTCCAAAACCAAACCCGTACGCAACATTGGCTGTTTGGTTGACGCCAGGTTGTCTGAGCCTTTCAAACCTATGTTTCATGAGATTGCAGCGGCTTTTGATGTGGCCACAACGAATGTCAATATTTTGTTTTTTAATCCCATTGGTGACAAAGATTCTATGTTCATCTCACCTAAATCTATTGACTGGAAGGGGCAATGGCGCCACAAAGCTGCGCTTCAATTCACAAGGCAGCCCTATGATATGCTGATCAATTTTTTTAAAGAAACCTATAGTCCATTAGGGTTGTTGTCTTCTCAGGTAGAGGCTAGCTTTCGAGTGGGGATACTCGGATTAGATGAAAGGTTGAATGATTTAAGCATTTCTCATAAAATTGAAGCACCCGAAGAATTTGTAAGAGAACTTGTCCGATATACCAAATTGATTAAGCAATGAATGTACAAGAACTTTTAAGGGGTATGGGCGTGGCCATGACCACCCCTTTTACTAACGGTCAGCTAGACGAGTATGCGCTTCGAAATCTCATTGATTACACCATCGAAGGGGGTGCTGATTATTTGGTTGTTTTGGGCACTACTGCAGAAACCGCTACCCTTAGTGATGAAGAAAAAGAACGTGTAAAAAAGATTTTTGTGGCACACACTGCGGGTCGTGTTCCTTTGGTTTTGGGAATGGGTGGTAACAACACACAGGCCTTAGTGCATTCAATAGAAACCCTAAATCCAGAGGGCTTTTGCGCCTTACTTTCTGTTTCCCCCTATTATAATCGTCCCAGCCAAGAGGGTATTTTCTTACATTATAAAGCCGTTGCAGAAGCGTCGCCACTGCCTGTTATTCTCTATAATGTTCCTGGACGCACAGCCAGCAATGTTTTGCCTGAAACGGTTTTTCGAATTGCACAGGCATGTCCAAATGTTATTGGCATTAAAGAAGCAAAGGGTGATCTTGAACAAGCCCAAAAACTTTTATCGGGCCGTCCAAAAGATTTTTTAGTCTTGTCGGGTGATGATGCTGTTGCCTTGCCTATGATTCTCGAGGGTGGTGAAGGGGTGATTTCTGTCATTGGTGGTGGATTTCCCCACACTTTCTCACAACTGATTGCTTTGGCTTTGGAAGGTCGAAAGGATGCTGCTCAAAAAATTCAAGATGTGATTTTACCGGTCATCGACGCCATTTTTAAGGAAGGAAACCCCACCGGAATTAAGGCGGTTTTAGCACTCAGAAATCTTTGTCAAAACGAACTGAGATTGCCGTTGGTCTCTGCCAGCACTGCGCTAATGCAATCGCTTGAAACTTACACCAAGCGTTTATCTTAAAGTTAGGGTAGCTTTTTGAAAAAAGTTGTCATTTCCTTAGCAAATAGTGTCCAATTGTAGCTAGGCTTGACCTTTTCTATGTTCCTCTCAAACCTTGCCAAGGTGGTGGAAGATAGCATGGATTCTAATCCTTCAGAGAGGGCTTCGGTTTGGGGCCTAACCACCATCCCAGTCTTGTCCTTGAGAATAGGGTCTTTTAGGCCTGCAACATCAGTTACGAGCAAAGGTTTGTTGAAGTGATAGGCCCATGGTGTTATGCCACTTTGGGTGGCTTTTCTATAGGGTTGAACCACAAAGTCTGCTGCCGAAAAAATATGTTGTACTTTTTGACGATTTGCAAAACTAAAATCAACATAAATCCGGTTTCGTATGCCAAGCCTTTCGATGATCGTTTGGTATTTGGATGTGTTTTCATAACATTCTCCTATAATGGCTAGGCGAAGATTTGACTGATTTTTTTGGGTTTTAGCAAAAGCCTCTAACAGTAGGTCTAACCCTTTATAACTTCGAATCAACCCAAAAAACAAGACCACTTTTGCTTTGGCGTCCCATCCCAGTTTTTCGCGTGCGATTTCTTTAGAAATGGGTAGCGGTAAGTCGTCGTTCATAGGATGAAAACCTGTTAAGACAGGTTTGTTCCGCAATTCGGATTGGATTTGATTTGAGACATTTTCGGACATGGTGATAAATGCTGACATTTTTTTTCCAAAATATTGATTCATCAACCCATCCCAAGGTTTTGACTCGTGAGGTCTCCAATTGTCAACCAGTGCAATAGCCACACTTTTGTTGGAAAGTTTTTTTGCAAGATATCCATAGACAGGAGCGAGAAAGGGTGTGTAGTATCTAAAAAGGATAATATCGGCTTGCAGCATTTCAATTTTTTTAGAAACAGCTCTCCATTTCCACGGGAAGTAACTGTGGATCCACAATTTTGGGATTATATTTTTTATGGGATAGTCGTCTGCGTATTGGTTTTTTCCAGGGAATAAGAAGTTGGGATAGAGCTTTTGAAATCCGATGATTTCTACATCATGACCTTCAGATTCCAGGGCTAACCCCAAAGTGTATTGGGTGTCGGCTATGCCGCCACGGTGAGGGGGTGCTGGACCGATGAGTACAATCCGCATAGGTTTTTATGTTTCAACCAAAACCCATTCACCTCGTTGCAGCAAAGGTTCGGCTTGTTTATATTTTACGGTTTTATTTTCACCCGATACTACATTTTTGATGGTCACTTTTTCGTTTCGACCAATTTTTCTTTGCTCTCGAACAACAGTTTCAACGATCTGAGAGGGTTGTTGTGTTTGTCCAGCTGCACGATTTCGAGCAGCCAATTCATCACTGTTGAGAACTTCTTCTTTTGAAGTGTTGATTTGTTGGCGACGACGGGTTTGACGATCTTCTCTAATTTCAGCAGGGTTTTGTGAGGGTAAAGTGCCTTTAAATAGGAAAGAAATCAACTCCTTATTGACCCGATCTATCATTTCTTTAAACAATTCGAAGGCTTCGAATTTATAGATCAAAAGCGGATCTTTTTGTTCGTGAACAGCCAATTGCACAGACTGCTTCAACTCGTCCATTTTGCGCAAATGGTCTTTCCAAGTCTCGTCGATCAAAGCTAGCGAAATGTTTTTTTCAAAATCTTCAACCAGTTTCACACCTTTTGAATCATAGGCTTCTTGAAGGTTGGTGACCACGTTTAAGGTTTTCACACCATCGGTAAAGGGGACTACAATGCGTTCGTATTTGTTGGTAGGGTTTTCGTAAACATTTTTCACGACCGGAAATACCTGCGATGCACTTTGTTGCATCTTGGATTCATAATGCAGATAGACGTCTTTATAAATATTGTCTGTGATTTCAGAAACAGACATTTTTTCGAACGCCTCTTGGCTAATATTGGTGCTGGTAGAAAAATATCGAATCAATTCAAATTCAAAATTTTTGTAGTCGTTTTGTGCCTTGTTGGTTTCTGTAATGCTTTGTGCTGTGTCATAGATCATGTTGGCGATGTCCACTCGCAAGCGACTACCTTTGAGGGCGTTACGTCTTCTTTTATAGATGACCTCTCTTTGGGCATTCATCACATCGTCATATTCAAGCAATCTCTTTCGAATGCCAAAATTATTTTCTTCGACTTTCTTTTGGGCGCGCTCAATAGATTTTGTCATCATGGAGTGCTGAATCACTTCACCTTCTTCTAATCCCATGCGGTCCATAATTTTGGCAACGCGTTCGGAACCAAACAATCGCATCAGGTTGTCTTCTAAAGACACATAAAACTGTGAGCTTCCAGGATCTCCTTGTCGTCCAGATCTTCCTCTGAGCTGTCGGTCCACTCGTCTTGAGTCGTGTCTTTCTGTTCCAATGATGGCGAGTCCTCCTGCGTTTTTCACGGCATCATTGATCTTTATGTCTGTTCCACGACCTGCCATGTTTGTGGCAATGGTGACCACACCTGCTTTTCCGGCTTCGGCAACTACATCGGCTTCTTTTTTGTGAAGTTTAGCGTTTAGCACGTTGTGGTCGATATTTCGTCTGCTGAGCATTCGACTAAGCAACTCTGAAATTTCAACAGATGTTGTTCCAATTAACGTAGGTCTTCCAGCGGCCGACAGTTGCGCCACTTCTTCGATGACTGCGTTATATTTTTCGCGTTTTGTTTTGTAAATTAAATCGTTGTGGTCTTTTCGTGCGATGGGGCGATTGGTGGGAATTTCAATGACGTCGAGCTTATAGATTTCCCAAAATTCACCAGCTTCTGTAATTGCTGTTCCTGTCATCCCTGCCAATTTGCGATACATTCTGAAATAGTTTTGCAATGTAACTGTGGCGAAGGTTTGGGTGGCAGCTTCAATCTTTACATTTTCTTTTGCTTCTATGGCTTGATGGAGCCCGTCGGAATAGCGGCGACCATCCATAATACGGCCTGTTTGCTCATCTACGATTTTCACCTTGTTTTCCATCACCACATAAGCCACATCTTTTTCGAAAAGTGTGTAGGCTTTTAACAATTGGTTTAGGGTGTGAATGCGTTCGCTTTTGATGCTGTATTCTCTGAAAAGGATTTCTTTTTCTTCGGCTTCTTTCGAAATTTCTAGGCCTTTGGCTTCGATTTGAGCAATTTCGAGGCCAATATCGGGCAACACAAAAAAATCGGCATCTTTGTCGTCTCTCGATAAGAATGAGACTCCTTTGTCGGTGAGTTCTATTTGGTTGTTTTTTTCATCAATCACAAACAACAGTTCCTCGTCGATGACATGCATTTCACGGTTGTTGTCTTGCATGTAGAAGTTTTCTGTTTTTTGCAACAATTGCTTCACGCCTTCTTCACTCAAAAACTTGATGAGTGCTTTGTTTTTGGGCAAACCTCTATAGACGCGAAGTAGCATTTTGCCACCTTCTTTTGAATCTCCTTCTGCGATGCTTTTTTTGGCTTCAGCCAAAACTTTTGTTAGCGTTTGTCGTTGTTGATTGACAAGGGCAGAAACCTGAGGCTTTAGTTCGTTAAATTCGTGACGGTCACCTTCGGGGGTTGGCCCAGAAATGATGAGTGGTGTTCTTGCATCGTCAATCAAAACAGAATCTACTTCATCTACGATGGCAAAATGATGCGGTCTTTGTACCAAATCATTAGGGGCATGTGCCATGTTGTCGCGCAAATAATCAAATCCAAATTCGTTGTTTGTGCCATAGGTGATGTCTGCGGCGTAGGCTTTGCGTCTTTCTTCAGAGTTGGGTTTGTGATTGTCGATGCAATCTACACGCATCCCATGAAATTCAAATAAAGGAGCCATCCAAGCACTGTCACGTTTGGCCAAATAATCATTGACTGTAACAAGATGAACGCCTCTTTCTGCCAATGCGTTGAGGTAAACAGGAAGGGTGGCCACAAGGGTTTTTCCTTCACCGGTTTGCATCTCGGCAATTTTTCCCTGGTGCATAGCAATACCTCCGATAAGTTGTACGTCATAGTGCACCATGTCCCATGTGATGGGTTTTCCTGCAGCATCCCAAGAATTTTTCCAAGTTGCTTGCTCCCCTTTCAATTGCACATAGTCCTTGGTAGCGGAAAGGGTTCTGTCATAGGTTGTGGCATTCACCACCAAGCTTTCGTTGTTTTTAAAACGCTTGGCCGTCTCCTTGATCACGGCAAATGCTCTGGGAAGTAAATCGTTTAAAGTTTTTTCAACAGCTTCGTAGGCTTGGTCTTCCCAAAGGTCAATTTCACTATATAAGGTTTCTTTGTGGTCAATATCAAGACTTGCAGCAATCTCGGCCTGAAGGGCACTTATCTTTTCTTCGAAAGGTTTTCTGGTTTGTGCAATTTCATTTTTAAACAGGGTGGTTTGGTGCCTTAATTCATCATGGCTCAATGCCTCAAGCTCTTGCTCTACATTTAAAATGTTTTGAACTAGGGGTTGTATGAATTTTAGATCTTTTTTGGCTTTGTCGCCAACAAAAACTTTAAGTATCGAATTTAAAAAACTCATTTAAACGGGCTAAAAGAGGTCAAATTTAAGCAAAAAAAAAGCCTCCAAGGAGACTTTGTTAAAACTTTAATGAATTAATATTCATCTTCGTTCCAAAGATAATCTTCGTCGGTGGGGTAGTCGGGCCAAATTTCTTCGATAGACTCATAGATTTCTCCCTCGTCTTCAATGGCTTGAAGGTTTTCAACCACTTCTAGAGGCGCTCCAGTTCGAATGGCGTAGTCGATTAATTCATCTTTTATAGCGGGCCATGGTGCATCACTTAAATAAGAAGCCAATTCTAACGTCCAGTACATAATTCTTGGGTTTTAATTTTTTTGCAAAAGTAATTTTTTAATCGAATTGTGCAAGAAAAAAATGCATTATTAACTAAATTGTTGCAAATCAGCTTTTTGGAATCCATTTATGTTCTTCGATTTGAAGTTCATGGCCTACTTTTCTGCTCAACACAAAAAGATAGTCAGAGAGTCGATTTAGGTAAACTATGATGATTGGGTCCACTTCTTCGGATTCGTTTAACCTCACCACCCAACGTTCAGCTCTTCTGCAAACACACCGAGCAATGTGTAGTTGTGATACCAAAGTGTGGCCGCCAGGCAAAATAAAGTGCGTCATTTTGGGTAAAGATTCATTCATAAAATCCATCTGTTTTTCAAGCGCTTCAACATCTTCAAAACCTAGCGGATCCATAGCAGAAATGGCATTGTTGTTTGAGGCAAGCGTAGCCCCCACAACAAACAGTTGCGATTGAATGGCTTGAAGCTGTTGCGCGTAAAGTTTCTTGATCATGGAGTCGCTCACTTGACCGATCCAGGCATTGAGTTCATCAACTGCGCCATAGGTTTCTACCCGAATGTCACTTTTTAGGATGCGATCTCCATTGGCCAATGAAGTCGTGCCATAATCGCCAGTTTTGGTGTAAATTTTCATAGCAAAAGATTTAATACATTGAATTTCAAAATACTAAATAGCTATTGATGAGGTCATTGAATTGCTTCAAATACCTTTTTCATAGCGCTCAAATGTAAGATTTTTTTTTGGAGTACTCAGCAGCTGTTTTTACAATCGAATTTTAAAGTGTTCTTTAACCTGTCCTGGTTTTTTAAATGCCAGTCCAACATCAAAAAAATCGATGGTCACACTTACAGATTTATCAGATTGAAGTTGCGCCCAAAACTCTCGTTGAGACTCGCTTTTTCGAGGGTTAGCCAATATGATGGTTGTTTTATTTTTTATTTCACAAGGGTCTTCCGTAAGCAACCAAGTGCAACTTTCTACATCAGTTTTTTGATAACCTAATTCGCTTAAAATCCATGAAAACTGATCTCCTGCTGCACAAATCTTATCATTATTGAAATATGTTTGAAGTGCTTTTAAAACCCAATAGAGCCGTTTTTCTTTGCCTGTTCTTTTGGTTTTTCGAGCTTGATAGAGTCCTTGAGTCAAAAAATTATAAACAAAGGGAGAATGAATGCCATGTGCGTTTGTAGCCTGCCAACGAAATCTAATGCGTTCTCGCATGTTTATTTCTTTTTTGCTGTTGTGAACAAAAAAATAAGCCCCCAAACAAAAAGCGCGATTCTAGCCAGAAAATCTCCGTTTTTAACATAAAATGTTTCCCCTTCAATTACTGGCACATCCACCCTGAGTACACCTTTTTGGTTATAGGGCAATTGCGTTTCGATTTGACCTTGAGGGTTAATGAGTGCAGAAATTCCTGTGTTTGCACTTCTCAACACATATTTTCGAGTCTCTATGGCTCTAAGTTTTGCATAACTCAAGTGTTGTTTATGGCCTTGAGTTTCTCCCCACCAACCGTCGTTGGTTTGAATGGCTAATAGTGTGGCTCCTTCTTTTACATAATCAGCCACAAAGCTTCCGTAAACTGACTCGTAACAGATGATGGGTGCAATTTTTTCGCCTTCGATGGTTTGGAAAACTGAACGGTTTTTTTGGGTGGCGCGCGAGTAAACAGTTCCTCCGAGGTCGAGCATGATATTTCCTAAAACGGGTTCAATCACAGATCTATAAGGAAGATTCTCAACGCCCACCACCAGTTTAGATTTGTGATAAATTTGCGCACCTTTCACATGAGGGTAAACAAAGGAGCTGTTAAAGAAATCGACCCACAAACTGTCGCTGATTTTGTTAGAGGTATCGGTTTTGTAGTGCTTAGAATTATAGGTCTTGTAAAACTGTATGCCACTTATGATTTGTGTTTCTGGGTGAGGTTTAAGCCAATCGTTGATGGCCATGGATAACAAGCTCTTCGAAAATTGGGTTAAAGATTCGCCAAAACCTTCAGCAAAATAGGTTTCTGGCAAAAGAATTATAGAAGGAAAGGGCTCCTGATTTTCAAATTGTGCTTTTAGATCGACCAGCAAGTCGAGATTGCTTTTGTTGTATTTTTCTTTGTAGGGATCGATATTGGGTTGAACGATAGCGACTGAAATTTGAGCATGATTTTCATTTCTTGGATAAATTCCAAGAGAAATCGCAATGGGAAGGGCAACAGCAAGCAGCGCCAATGAGAAGTTTCTTGATCTTTGTTGTGGTTGTCTGGTTAATAGTACTTTATAAAGGAGTATGTTTATTATTAAAATCCATAAAGAACCCCCAAAAACACCAGTGTATTCATACCATTGTATCCATGCAGTGGATTCTGAGAAAACATGTCCTAGATTGAGCCAAGGCCAGGAAAAATCCCAATGTAAATGCAGTTTTTCGAAACTCATCCAACTGCACACAAAATAGATGAAAGCCACTTTTTGAGGCCATTTTCTAGAAACCCAACGATAGCTTAAGAAAAGTATGGACATCAACAAAGCATTTACCAAAACAGCAAACAACATCCCAAAGGCAGAAGCGTTCCACAGCCACCAGGTGGTGAGCCCATTCCAAATCACAAAACTGAGGTAGCTACACAAGAATAACTTCCAATTTGCTTCTTTTCTGGTTTGTTTTTCGAGCCAAAAAAGAGGAACAAAAGCAAAGAAAATAAGCACCGAAAAGCCATAGGTTGGCCATGATGCACTTAGCAATAGTCCCGAAAAGAGTGCTAGGGTTAAATTGTTACGAATGCTCATTTATTTAATTACAATTGAAAAAACGTTGGAGTACAAAGCTACACTTTGATTTCCTAAATCGGTTAAGGCATAGTCGATTTGAATTGAACGAAACCGAAGGCCTATTCCGATATTGGGCTGAAAACTGAGGGATGATGAGGGGTCTGAGGGAAGGGCTTGCTGGAAATTTCCTACGCCTCCTCTCAAATAGATTCGTTGCGTGTAGTCGAGCTCAAAGCCTAGAGCGGGCGTAAAACTCGCAAAATTGCTTGCGATTATATCACTTGTTTTGGTAAAACGAATCATCATGTCCAACTCTGTTTTGAGGCTGTATTTTCTGCCTAACGCAAAAGCTTTAGATACACCCAATTGAGCCTTAGGCAAGGTGATTTCAGTGGTTTCTGGAGCTTCTTGTTCGGGAAGACTAGACGATACTCGATCGAAGATTTCTGTATCTACTTGCCAAAAGTTTACGGTTGTGGTGAGGTCGCGAATCATGAGGCCAAAAGCCCAGCTTTTGTGTTGATATTGAAGCCCCATGTCGAAACCAATGCCCCAAGAAGAGGCAAAGTCACCAATTACCCTACGAATCACCTTAGCATTTACACCATAAGTAAGATCAGAGACCATAGACTTTCGGGCATAGCTCAACTGAAAGGCATAGTCGGCCGCCGAAAATTGGCTGATGGCGTTGTAATTGATATTTCCTTGGCCGTCGATAAGCGCTGTGGTGTTTAGAATGTCATCCACTCCAAACCGCATGAGCGAAAAGCCAATGGCACTGCGATTGTCAATCGGTTTGGCCATCGAAATAAAATCGAATTGGGCAATATTAGCAAAATAGCTGGCATGCATGAGGCTGTATTGCGCATTTTCGAGCTGCATTAAACCCGCTGGATTCCAGTATGTTGCATTGCTATTGTTGGTCCCTGCTACCACAGCTTGTGCTTGGCCAAAGGCAGCAGCATCAACGCCAACGGACAAAAATTCATTAGAATATTTTCGAACAGTTTGTGCGCTCAAACTGGTGTTGAGCACCAAAAAAAGAAACAGAAAAACACTGTTTTTAGGCATGGCTCGAAGGTAGGGTTTTTGTTTTTTTAAACTTATTTTTTATGAAATTATTGTGTGGTTTTTGTGTAGAACGATTCATGAATTTGTTGTTATCTTTACCAAAACTTATGAAGTTGCGCGCTTTTATACCAAACTTATTTACCCTCGCCAACGCCCTCTGTGGTAGTTTAGCGGTGGTTAGCGTATTGCAAGAAGATTTCCGAACAACTGCCTTGTTGGTTTTCTTGGGTATGTTTTTTGATTTTTTTGATGGCTTTTTAGCACGAAAGCTTCATGTGACCAGTAAGTTAGGCGTTCAGTTAGATTCTTTGGCCGACCTCATTTCTTTTGGTTTGGTACCTGGTTTGGTGATCTTTGTGTTGCTAACAAATGTTGCCGAGACCACAGTAGTAATTGGCTCGAGTCAGTTTTCGCCAATGGCTTTGACAGGTTTTTTGATTCCTTTGGCCTCTGCCTACAGATTGGCACGTTTTAATATTGACGATCGCCAAACCGAGAATTTCATTGGGTTGCCAACCCCAGCCAATGCGATTTTCTTTGTTTCACTTCCATTGCTTTGGGAGCATTCCGAGTTGGTTGGTGCCCACGAATTGCTCGTGAATCCAGTTTTTCTTATAGCAACGACCCTTATATCGGCTTATCTTCTGAACAGCTCATGGCCACTTTTTTCACTAAAATTCAAAATCTTTGAGCTGCGTTCAAATGGATTGCGTTATGGGTTTTTAGTTAGCGCCCTGGTGCTGCTGCTCTTGTTTTCTACTGCGGCCCTACCCATCATCGTGATTTTGTATGTGCTTTCGGGCATTTTGAAAAAACTGTTTTGAAGCATTAAAAATCCAGCTTTTTTTTCCTGAGTTCGAAGTTTTGACCCAAGTAAACTTTACGAACCATTTCATCCTCAGCCAAATCCTCAGGCACTCCTGCTTTTAAGATTTTTCCTTCAAACATCAAATAGGTTCTATCGGTAATGGCAAGGGTTTCTTGTACGTTGTGATCTGTAATTAAAATACCAATGTTTTTATTTTTCAGATGCGCCACAATGCGCTGAATGTCTTCAACAGCCACGGGATCCACACCTGCAAAGGGTTCGTCAAGCAGCACAAATTTGGGATCTGTGGCCAAGGCACGCGCAATTTCTGTTCGTCGTCTTTCGCCTCCAGAGAGTAAATCGCCTCTGTTCTTTCGGATGTGCCCCAGGCCAAATTCTTCAATCAAAGACTCGAGACGTTCTTTTTGTTCTTTTGTGGTTAAATCTGTGAGTTCTAAAACTCCTTTAATGTTGTCCTCTACGCTCAACTTGCGAAAAACCGAAGCTTCCTGCGCAAGATATCCGATACCGTGCTGCGCTCTCTTATACATGGGAAAGTTTGTGATGTTCTGATTGTCGAGATAAATCGCTCCTTTGTTGGGTTTAATTAATCCAACAATCATGTAAAAAGAGGTGGTTTTTCCTGCGCCGTTGGGCCCAAGCAAACCAACAATCTCTCCCTGGTTGACTTCCAAAGAAATTTGATTGACTACTTTCCGACCTTTGTAGGTTTTTAAAATATTTTCTGCGCTTAGTTTCATCATTTATTCTTTATGTGGGCCTTTATGACAAGGCGTCCCAATATTCATAGGCCCTTCGGAGGTGTGGAATGACGATGGTTCCTCCAACAAGTGTGGCGATACTAAGGGCTTCTCCAACTTCTTCAGAGGTAAGACCTGCTTTATGACAATTCTCGAGGTGATATTTAACACAGTCGTCACAACGCAAAACAGCCGAAGCTACTAAGCCCAGCAATTCCTTCGTCTTTAGATCTAAAGCTCCTGGTTCGTAGGCATTGGTGTCAAGATTGAACAAGCGCTTAATGATTTTATTGTCGCCCTCCAAAATTCTTTTGTTCATCTTGCTGCGATATTGGTTAAAAGCTTCCACTTTATTTTCCATTTCTTTCTTTTTTTAACTGTTTTCGGACAACTACTTTTGAGATCAAGATGCTGATTTCATATAGAATTAATATGGGGATGGATACGATCACTTGGCTGGCAATGTCGGGCGGGGTGATAATGGCCGAAAGCACCAATACCAAAACCAAGGATATTTTTCGGTATTTTCTTAAAAAATTAGGGGTAACCAGACCAATTTTTGTTAGGAAATATATGATTATGGGGAGCTCAAAAATGAGTCCAGAAGCGACGACTGATGTTCTCACTAATCCAATATAACTGCTGAGGTCAAAATCATTGAACACTTGAGCACTAACGGTATAGGTGCCGAGGAAGTTGATCGAAAGTGGGGTGACTACATAATAGCCAAACAAAACGCCAAGAAAAAATAGCATGGAGGACACAACGATGAAGCCTCGTGCTGTTTTTCGCTCGTTTTCATAGAGTCCTGGACTCACAAAACTCCAAAATTGATAGATGACATAGGGAAAAGCCACGATAAAACCTGCTGTTATTGAAGTCCATATATGGGCAGAAAACTGTCCAGCCATGGTTCTGCTTTGGATCCTAAAGGGCATATCGGCTATGCAAAAACTTTCGTCTAAGCCAATAAGTTTCGAAAGTTTGCAGAGCATCTCATAGGTGGGGAAACTGGCTTTTTTAGGGCCAAACAATAAGACGTCAAAAACAATGTCTTTCATCAAGAAAGCTGCAAGCGCGGCCACCATAATGGCCATGGTGGCTCGAAGCAAGTGCCAGCGCAAGTCTTCCAGGTGATCCAAAAAGGACATGTCGTCTTTGGTGGTGTTTTTTGACATTACACAATCCCTTCTTTAATGATTTCATGAAGATGAACAATGCCAGCATATTGTCCTTGGTGTGTCACAATCAGTTGACTGATGCTATGACTTTTCATACGCTCTAAGGCGGTGTTTGCCAAAACGTCTTGTTCAATTGTTTTGGGCTTTTTGTTCATGATGTTTTCCGCACAGATGGATCGAATGTCCTGATCAGATTCGAGTAAGCGCCGAATGTCTCCATCGGTGATAATACCCACAATCTGGTCGTTTTCTATAACTGCTGTGGCGCCAAGTCGGTTTCTGGAAATTTCTATAATTACAGATTTTAAAGGGCTTTTTGGATTTACTACAGGTTTGAGGTTTGGATTCAACAGTTGCTCAACCTTCAAGTAAAGTTTTTTACCCAAAGAACCTCCGGGGTGATATTTGGCAAAATCTTGAGCATTGAAGTTGTTTAATGAAAGTAGGGCAATGGCCAAGGCATCACCCATCACAAGCTGGGCAGTGGTGCTTGTAGTAGGCGCCAAATTGTTGGGACAAGCCTCTTGTGGCACATAACTATTGAGCACATAATCGGCTTGTTGCCCCAAATATGAGGAAGGATCACCAGTAATGGCAATCAGCTTATTGTCTGAATTTTTTAAAAGTGGAACCAATGCTTTAATTTCGGGTGTATTCCCACTTTTCGATAGACAAACTACAGTGTCGTTTTGCTGAACCATTCCCAGATCTCCATGGATGGCGTCTGCGGCGTGCATGAAAAGGGCAGGGGTTCCGGTGGAATTGAGCGTGGCGACTATTTTGCTGCCGATAATGGCACTTTTACCAATCCCAGTAACAACAACACGACCTTGATTTTGATGAATATGCGCCACAGCTTGATCAAAATCTTCATTGAGGCGCTCACCCATCATGGCTATTGCACTAGATTGGTTTCTGAAACTTTCGATTGCAATTTTGTTAATTTTAATAGCCTTTTCCAATTTTTAAAATATTCAGGGTTTTGTTTTTTAAAGAAAGTTGTATCTTTAGAAGGACAAAAATACAAAACCATTTGACGTAAATGGCGCATTCTGATGAAATTGATTTAAGAGCATCCCTAAAAAAGTATTTCGGTTTTTCGACCTTTAAAGGATTACAAGAATCTGTCATCCGCAGTGTGATGAATGGAGAAGATGTTTTTGTGATTATGCCGACTGGCGGTGGCAAGTCTCTTTGTTATCAGCTCCCCGCTTTGATTAAAGAGGGTACAGCGATTGTGGTTTCTCCGCTCATCGCATTGATGAAAAACCAAGTTGATTCTATCAGAGGTATTTCGGCTGACGATGGCGTTGCGCATGTATTGAATTCTTCTTTAAGCAAGACCGAAGTGAATCAAGTGAAAGAAGATATCAGAAACGGCATTACCAAATTATTATATGTAGCCCCTGAATCACTCACCAAGGAAGATTACATTGAATTTCTTAAGACTGTAAAGATTTCGTTTCTAGCCATCGATGAAGCCCATTGCATATCGGAGTGGGGGCATGATTTTCGACCAGACTATCGAAATTTGCGCAACATCATTCAGCGTTTAGAACAAAAAATACCCATTGTTGGCCTCACAGCTACAGCCACCCCCAAGGTTCAGGAAGATATCTTAAAAAACCTAGGGATCATTAATGCTACCAAATTCAAAGCTTCTTTCAATCGCCCAAATCTTTATTATGAAGTTCGCCCAAAAACAGCCGATGTCGATAAAGACATCACCCGATTCATAAAAAACTTCGAAGGCAAATCAGGAATTGTGTATTGTTTGTCTAGAAAAAGAGTAGAAGAATTGGCCCAAGTGCTTCAAGTCAATGGAATAAACGCAGTGCCCTATCATGCAGGTTTGGATGCCAAACAAAGAGTTCGTAATCAAGACATGTTTTTGATGGAGGCCTGTGACGTAGTGGTAGCGACCATAGCCTTCGGGATGGGAATAGACAAACCCGACGTTCGCTTTGTGATTCATCATGACATCCCTAAAAGTATTGAAAGTTATTATCAAGAAACTGGTCGAGCTGGTCGAGATGGTGGAGAGGGTCATTGCTTGGCTTTTTACTCTTACAAAGACATCGAAAAACTCGAAAAATTCATGTCTGGAAAGCCTGTTGCTGAACAAGAAATTGGCTATGCTTTGCTACAAGAAATGGTGGCCTATGCCGAAACCTCAGTTTCGAGACGAAAGTTTATTTTACATTATTTCGGCGAAGATTTTGATGAAATAAATGGAGATGGGGCCGACATGGACGACAATGTCAGGTATCCCAAAAAGAAGCAAAATGCCACCCAAGAGGCCAAACTTTTTTTGAGCATGGTAGAGGCCACTAACGAGCAATATAAAATGAAAGACCTTGTGCACTTCATTTCTGGAGTGCAAAGTGCTTTATTGACCTCTCATAGAGCCAAAGACAATCCTTTCTTTGGGAAAGGCATGGATCATAATCAAAAATATTGGATGGCCCTGCTGCGTCAGCTGATTGTTGCTAAATTGTTGTATAAAGAAATCGAAACCTATGGCGTGGTTAAACTCACACAAATGGGCAAAGATTTTATTGGAAATGATCAAAGTTTTGAAATGACCGAGGATCACATTTTCGACGAATCTGTAGCAGCTGCTGGTGGGTCTCAATCCAAAGCCGTTGAACTCGACAGCGCCCTGTTCAAACTCCTCATGTCCTTACGAAAAAAAGTGGCAACTAAGCAAGGTGTACCTCCCTATGCCGTCTTTCAAGAAAGTTCAATTTCTGATATGGCCCTAAAATACCCCATTACTATGGAGGAGCTCAAACACGTCAATGGGGTGGGCGAGGGTAAGGCCCTTAAATTTGGCACTCCGTTTTTAAACCTTATTGCTGAATATGTCGAAGAAAACGACATCTTGCGCCCCGACGATCTTATTGTTAAAAGCACAGGGGTAAAGTCTTCTGCCAAACTCTACTTCATTCAAAACATTGACCGAAAATTGCCATTAATTGATATTGCCGCATCGAAAGGTATGAGTATGGATGTTTTTTTGAAAGAATTGGAAACCATAGTTTTTTCTGGAACAAAACTCGACATTCAATATGAAATTGACGAGCTTTTTGATGAAGATCAACAAGAAGAACTCCATGAATATTTTTTAGAAGCCGACTCTGAGGACATCGAAGAAGCCATGGAAGAGTTTGATGGTGACTATGAGGAGGAAGAACTTCGAATTTTCCGTATTCAGTTTTTGTCGAAAGTAGCCAACTAACTAGACCCATTTTTTTCTATTATCTTTGCCGCCTAAAATAGCACAATGGACCACGGAATCTATGCAAAATTTTGCACTTCAAAAGGAAATATTACCGTAAAATTAACTCATGACAAAACCCCAGGAACAGTGGGGAATTTTGTTGGTTTAGCCGAAGGCCAATTGGAAAATGACCATCGTCCCCAAGGAAAACCCTACTACGATGGGTTAAAGTTTCACAGAGTAATCAGTGACTTTATGATCCAAGGAGGTTGCCCGTTAGGCAGCGGAACAGGGAGTCCAGGCTATCAATTTGACGATGAAATTCATCCCGAACTTAAACACGATCGTGCTGGAGTGTTGTCTATGGCCAATGCAGGCCCTGGAACCAATGGTAGTCAATTTTTTATTACCCACAACGAAACCCCATGGCTAGATGGGAAACACACAGTTTTTGGCTATGTAATTGAAGGTCAAGAGGTGGTTGATGCTGTTGCTCAAGGAGATTTAATCGACAGCTTAGAAATTGTTCGTGTTGGTGATGAAGCCCAAAAGTGGAACGCCGTTGAGGCCTTTAGGGTTTTTGAAGGTGCTCGTGCTCAAAAAGAAAAAGAAGCCCAACAAAAGCAAGCAGAAACACTTAAAGATCTAACTGCGGGATTCGACAAGACCAATTCAGGACTTTTTTATAAAATAATTCAAAAAGGAAGTGGCGAAAAAGCCCAAAAAGGACAATCGGTTACGGTTCATTATAAAGGTCAATTGGCCGACGGAACTGTTTTCGATTCTTCCTATAAGCGTAACGATCCTATTTCATTTCAACTGGGTGTTGGACAGGTAATTCCAGGTTGGGATGAAGGAATTGGCTTGTTGCAAGTAGGCGACAAGGCTCGCTTGGTGATCCCAAGTCAGTTGGGCTATGGTGCTAGTGGTGCTGGAGGGGTGATTCCCGCTCACGCCACCTTGGTCTTCGACGTCGAACTTTTGGCTGTCAACTAATTTAGTTTCCATTTTATATTGCAGCCAATACTTGGTTTTTGAAGGCCTTGAAGTGGCCTTTCATTGATTATAGAATCGATGGCTTTTCGTAAATCATTTCCCGTTAAAGGGATTCCATTTTGTGGCCTAGAATCATCGAGTTGCCCTCTGTAAATTAATTTTTTTTCGGCGTTATAAACAAAAAAATCTGGAGTACAGGCCGCATCATACGCCCTAGCCACCTCTTGGGTTTGATCATATAGGTAAGGGAATGGGTATCCTAATCTTAGTGCTTGGGTTTTCATTTTACCAGGACTATCATCGGGATAGGCTTCTATATCATTACTTGAAATCCCTACAAAACTGATGTCTTCACCATGAAATTCATTTGCCAATTGCACCAACATAGGGTTGACATGCACCACGAACGGGCAATGGTTACACAAAAACATCACAACAGTTCCTTTCTTTCCAAACACTTTTTCTGAGGTGGTGTAGTTTCCGTCGATAGTATTTAAAAGCTTAAACCTAGGTGCTTCACTCCCTAGAGCCACCATGTTTGAAGGTGTGCGTGCCATTGCTAAAAATTTAGTATTTTCATGTCCTGTAAATATACAAAACGATGCGTACACTTCAGCAATGGCTCGATGCCTACGGCGAAAGCCATCAAAACAAAACCAACAAATTGATTCACTATTTGTGCGTGCCTGCCATCTTCTTTTCTATAGTGGGCTTGCTCATGTCAATTCCAACAACGGCATTAGAAAATCTTTTGCCTATCGAAAATCCGTTAATTGAGAATTGGGCTATGGTTGTGCTCATTCCAGTGATGTTTTTTTATGTACGCTTATCCGCTAGTATGGCCATAAAAGTGATGCTTTTTGCGGTTTTATGTGTGATTGTCAATCATATAATTGCACAACATTTTGTTTTGTGGCAGGTTTCTCTAGGCCTCTTTATTGTGGCATGGATCGGGCAGTTCTATGGCCACAAACTTGAGGGTAAAAAACCTTCTTTTTTTGAGGACTTACAGTTTTTACTGATCGGGCCCGCATGGATTTTTGAAAACATGTTTAAAAAGTAATGGACGTAAGTTTCGAAGCCTTTTCAGAATTGGATTTTCGAGTTGGTACCATTTTAGAAGTTAATGATTTTCCTGAAGCCCAAAAACCTGCCTATCAGCTCACCATTGATTTTGGCGTTCTTGGTATAAAAAAGTCATCTGCACAAATCACCACTCAGTATAAAAAAGGTGTTCTAGTTGGAAAGCAAATCCTGGCATTAGTGAATATTCCTTCTCGAAAAATTGCAGGTTTTAAAAGTGAATGCTTGGTGTTGGGGGCAACGCATGAAGCAGGTGTTTTGTTGCTAACGCCCGAAGTTCAGATTCTGAATGGTTGTGCCGTGCATTAGTCATTAACATGTTGAGCGGTGTCTGATGTCAATTGTTTTTCGTAAAGTGATGCATAATAACCATCTTGTTTCAGTAGGAACTTGTGTGTGCCCATTTCCTTGAGCTTTCCATCTTCTAGAACTATAATTCGATCGGCATTTTTGGCAGATGAAACCCTGTGGCATACGATAAAAGTAGTCATGCCATCCGTAGCTTTTTTAAGGTTTTCTAAAATAAGTTCTTCTGTTTCAGTATCCACTGCAGAGAGTGCATCATCGAGCAGTAGAATTTTTGGGTTGGTGAGGAGTGCTCGTGCAATAGAAACACGTTGTTTTTGTCCACCAGAAAGGGTTATTCCACGTTCACCCAACATGGTTTTGTACTGGTCTTTAAATTGTATGATGTTTTTGTGAACCGAAGCCAGTTCGGCTACTGATATCATTTCCTGTTCTGTAGAATCTTGCCGCCCAAATTTGATATTGTTTTCAATGGTGTCAGAAAATAAAAAGGCGTGTTGAGGCACAAACCCAATTGCACTTCTGAGGTCTTGTAGTCGATAGTCGTTAATGGGATGATCGTCAATTTCAATTTGACCTTCTGAAGGGTCATACATCCGGCTCAGCAGTTCCAAAAGAGTTGTTTTTCCGGCGCCAGTTTTTCCCATAACCGCTATGGTTTCTCCTTCTTCTACTTCGAAAGTTAGATCTTTTAAGGCTTCAATTCCTGTGTTGTCATAGGTGAGTCCAACACCCGAAAAAGTTACTTTGCCCTTAATGTTGCGTTTTTCAGAAGTTGTGTTTTGGATTTCTGGTTTTTCCTTCAAAAATTCGTTTATACGTTTTTGAGAAGCTTCGGCTTGTTGCACAATTGATGTGACCCAGCCCACAGTGGCTACAGGCCAAGTGAGCATATTCACATATATGATAAACTCAGCAAGAACCCCAAGTTCAATTTGTCCGGAAATGTATTGCTTACCTCCAATAAAAATCATCAAAATATTGCTAATTCCAATAAGTAAAATCATCAGTGGAAAAAACCAAGCTTGGACTTTAACCAAATCCATTTTCTTTTCTTTACTGCCCTCCGATAAAACTTCCATCTGATGATTCAGTTGTGGTTCTAGGGTGTAGGCTTTTGCAACAGTAATCCCGCTAAAAGATTCTTGTGTGAATGTGGAGAGTTTCGATAAGTATTCTTGCACAACGGTGCTGCGGTGATGTATGGCGCGACTAAGCTTGTAAATGGTAATCGAAAGTATGGGTAAAGGCAAAAGGGTGTAGGCTGTTAGGGTGGGTGCTACACTCAACATGTAGCCAATCACCACCACAAAAAGGGTGATGGTGTTGATGCTATACATCAAAGCTGGTCCCACATACATGCGCACCTTCCCAACATCTTCACTAATTCGATTCATCAAGTCTCCAGTTCGGTTTTGTTTATAAAATCTTTGACTCAATTTTTGATAGTGCTGATAGATTTCGTTCTTAAGATCAAACTCAATATAACGCGAAACATTGATGATGAATTGACGCATCAGAAAAGTAAATCCACCTGCAAGAAGAGAAGTTCCAATAATTAATAAAATATTGATGAACAACTGTTTGCGAAGATCGGCAATGGGGGTCTCTGTGAGATGCTGTTCAATGAGGGTTACGGATTGCCCCACTAAATTTGGAGCAAATAGCGCAAAAACTCTGGCTACGATCGTGATCAATACACCCCAAAGTAGTTTGTATCGATATTGATAAAAGTATTTGTTTAAATGTTTAAGCGCTTTCATAGCAATAAAGTTTCAAAGATACTGGAAACCATGCGAAATTTGTGCCCAAGAAGTTGTATTTTTGCAACCGAATAAACCCATAAAATGCGTTCTTTGAGATGTTGACCCGACGCCACATTCGCATAAAAGTGATGCAATCCCTATATGCTTTTTTTAAATCGCATAAAGATGATTTAAAACCCGAAGAGACGCTACTTCAAAAAAGCAGTGCTGATTTTTATAACCTTTATCTTGTTCTTTTTCAGTTGTTTGTGGCCCTTCAACATTGCGCCAATGACCTGTTAGAAAAGGGGAAGCGCAGCTATTTAGGGAATTCTTCACTCCTTAAGAATCAAAAATTTGCAGACAACCGCGCCATCTTGCAACTCGCAAATGATCCTTACTTGCAAGAAGCTATTGGCAAACGAAAATTACATCACTGGAAAAATCACACTGAATATGTGAGACTCATTTGGGACACCATAGAAGCCAGTCCACAATACCTCGCTTATGTCGAGAATAAAGAAGATGATTTTAAACAGGACAAGCTCTTCTTGATTCAAATATTCGAAGAGGTGATTGCGCCACACGATAAACTCTATGAATTGCTCGAAGAAATTAACATCACTTGGGTAGATGACATTCCACTTGTCAACACCATATTGCTGAAAAGCCTACAGCGTTTAACCGATAAAAACAATAAATCAGTGGTGATGACCCAGCTCTATAAAGATTCTGAGGATGCTACATTTGGACTCCAGCTTTTTAGAAAAGTTGCGCTTAACTCAAAAGAACTTTCAAAACACATTGAGGGACGAACACCCAATTGGGAAACAGAGCGAATTGCAGACCTCGATGCACTATTGTTAAAGATGGCTATCGCTGAGTTTTTATACTTTCCTAGCATTCCAACTAGAGTTAGTATTAATGAATATTTAGAGATTTCGAAAGAATATTCAAGCGAAAAAAGCAGTTTTTTCATCAATGGAATTTTAGACAAACTTTCCAAAGAATTTGAGAACAATGGAACCATGAATAAAAGTCCGCGCGGACTCTTATAAAAATTGTAAATTTGTAGAATCAAAATAAAAATTATCATGAAAAAATATTTTTTACTCACCCTCATCCTATTAGTGGGCGCCTGTAACAGTTCACCGTCAAAAAAAGTAAAGTCTGAGAATGTTGAAATGGCCGAAGCTCGCGATGCTGCTGTTGGTGATATGCCAGTAATTACTTTCGATAAGTCAAGCCATGATTTCGGAACCATAAACGAAGGAGATAAGGTTGAGACAGATTTTACTTTTACCAATACAGGAAATTCAGATCTAATCATTACCAACGCAACAGGCAGTTGTGGATGCACAGTGCCCGACTATCCAAAAAACACTCCAATTGCTCCTGGAGCGACAGGCGTGATTAAGGTAAAGTTCGATTCTGCGAACAAACCCAACAACCAAACCAAAACAGTTACCCTAACCACCAATACGGCACAAGGTCGCGAAGTTTTAACCATCAAAACATTTGTTACTCCAGATCCTATTAAACAAAAACAACGCGAAGATCGCCAAAATGCGTTCCAAGCTTCACAAAATAAATAAACACTCATGGAAGGATTTTCAGGGCAATTGCCATTCTTATTGATGATGTTTGTCGTCATCTTCTTTTTTATGATTTTGCCAGCGCAACGCCGACAAAAGAAAGAAAAAAACTTTGTGAATAGTCTAAAAAAGGGTGATCGTGTGATTACTAAAAGCGGTATGCATGCAAAAGTGTTAGAGGTTAATGATTCTAATGGCACTTGTGTGCTTGAAACTATGGCAGGTAAAATCAAATATGAACGCTCTGCTATCTCCATGGAAATGAGTCAAAAACTGCAGAAGTCATCATAGATTATTTACTTCAAAAAAATTAAAAAAGCATTCTCATTCCAGAATGCTTTTTTTTTATGGTGCCAGCCCCTACTTTTGCAAAAAGCACAGATTTATGTATAAATGGTTTGTTAAACCTTTATTGTTTTGTTTTGATCCCGAAAAGGTACACCATTTCACATTTTTTTTAATAGGTTTTTTGCATAAAATCCCAGGAATTTCTGCCCTAATCAAACGCACTTATAAGTCAAACAATCCCAAGCTCACAAGAAATGTTTTTGGGCTAACTTTTCCCAATCCAGTCGGTTTGGCTGCTGGCTTCGACAAAGACGCCAAACGTTTTCGAGAGCTTTCGAATTTTGGATTTGGTTTTATTGAAATCGGCACTCTGACACCAAAACCTCAAGATGGAAACCCCAAAAAACGATTGTTTCGACTAAAAAAGGATCATGCCATCATCAACCGAATGGGTTTCAATAATGAAGGCGTCTTGGCTGCAGTACAACGTTTAAAGAGCAAAAAAAACATTATCGTTGGTGGTAACATTGGCAAAAATAAAATGACTCCAAATGAAAGCGCAGTCGATGATTACTTGTATTGTTTTGATCATCTTTTTGAATGGGTAGATTATTTTGTGGTAAATGTAAGTTCTCCCAATACACCAAATTTGCGCGATTTACAAGAAAAAGAACCACTAACTGCTTTGCTTAAAACCCTCCAAAATCGAAACGATTCCAAGCCTAAACGCAAGCCCATTTTACTGAAAATTGCTCCAGATTTAACCGAAAGTCAACTTTCTGACATCATTGAAATTGTGAGCATTACCCAAATTGACGGTGTGATTGCTACCAATACAACTCTGTCTCGCGAGGGATTACAAACAGACTGCTACCTCGCAAATGAGCCTGGTGGATTGAGCGGCAAGCCACTCACTGATCGAAGTACGGCGGTTATACGATTTTTATACACCCAAAGCAAAGGCGCATTTCCAATAATTGGAGTAGGGGGGATACATAGCGCTTCTGATGCTACAGAAAAACTAGAGGCTGGCGCGAGTTTGGTGCAACTATACACAGGTTTTGTTTATGAGGGTCCCCAACTCATCAAGCAAATCAACAAAGCCATTGCCAGTTCATATTGTTAAAAAACAGGAGGTTTTTAAACTTTTTAGGTAAAATTTAAAACTAATTTTTTTGGCACCTAAAGTTTGGTTAAATTGGGCCTTACTAAAACACAATCAATCATGCATAATTTGGATGCTTTTCATATAAAATCATCAACGGCCTATCGTGAGGTTTACCAACAAAGTATAGAAAATCCTGAGGCCTTTTGGGCAGACATTGCTGAAAGTTTCCATTGGCACAAAAAGTGGGATAAAGTCCTTGAATATGACTTTAAAAAGCCTTCTGTTGAGTGGTTTTTAGGAGGTAAACTTAATATTACTGAAAATTGCTTAGATCGTCATTTAGAGACCCAGCCCAATGAAATAGCCATCCTTTTCGAACCCAATGACCCCAAAGAAACTGCTCAAAAAATTACTTACAAAGAGTTACACCAGCGCGTTTGTCGTTTTGCCAACGTGCTTAAAAAAAATAATGTACAAAAAGGAGATCGTGTTTGCATTTACATGCCCATGGTTCCAGAGTTGGCTATCGCAGTTTTAGCCTGTGCTCGAATAGGAGCTGTTCACTCAGTAGTGTTCGCAGGTTTTTCTGCCTCGGCTTTGGCGGCCCGTATAAACGATGCCCAGTGCAAAGTGATAGTCACCGCTGATGGAGGATATCGCGGATCTAAGGTTTTAGATTTAAAATCTATAGTTGATGAAGCGCTTCAACATTGTACTTCCATAGAAAAATCAATCGTACTAAAAAGAACAGGGAATCAGGTTGCTTGGCACGCTTGCGATACTTGGTGGCACGACGAAGAAGCCTCAGTCTCAGATGATTGTGAGGCTACGGTGATGGATGCCGAAGACATGCTGTTTATTTTATATACCTCTGGCTCAACAGGAAAGCCTAAAGGTATGGTACATAGCTGTGGGGGTTATATGGTTTATACAGCCTATTCATTTAAAAATGTTTTTCAGTATCAATCGGGAGATGTGTATTGGTGCACTGCCGATATTGGTTGGATTACAGGGCATAGTTACATTGTATATGGACCCCTTTTGGTAGGGGCCACCACGTTGATGTTTGAAGGCATACCCTCCTATCCTGACTACGGACGGTTTTGGGAAATATGTCAAAAACATAAAGTCAATCAGTTTTATACAGCCCCAACAGCCATTCGTGCAT
This sequence comes from uncultured Flavobacteriaceae bacterium, assembly GCA_964477735.1. Taxonomy (GTDB): domain Bacteria; phylum Bacteroidota; class Bacteroidia; order Flavobacteriales; family Flavobacteriaceae; genus CAYZFD01. The sequence goes on along the minus strand of CAYZFD010000020.1, from coordinate 3,423 downwards.
TGGCCAAACATCCGACTGATTTGGTTGAACAACACGACCTGTCTTCACTAAAAGTATTAGGATCTGTTGGAGAACCCATCAACGAAGAGGCCTGGCATTGGTATGACCATCATGTTGGAAAAAATAAATGTCCTATTGTAGATACTTGGTGGCAAACCGAAACAGGTGGCATTATGATTTCTTCTTTGGCTGGTGTTACCCCCCAAAAACCCACCTATGCGACAACACCCCTACCAGGAATTCAACCCGTTTTGCTTAACAACAAAGGAAAAGAACTAACGGCTTTAGAAAATGATGGTATTTTGGCCATTAAGTTTCCCTGGCCTTCCATAGCAAGAACCATTTATGGTGATCATAACCGCTACAGAGATGTATATTTTTCGGCCTACCCTGGTTATTACTTTCCCGGAGATGGAGCCCTGAGAGATGAAAAAGGGCAATATAGAATTACTGGGAGGGTTGATGATGTGGTTATTGTTTCTGGTCACAACCTCGGAACAGCACCCATCGAAAACGCGATTAACGAGCATCCCAAGGTGGTGGAAAGTGCGGTGATCGGATTCCCTCATGACCTAAAAGGGAATGCACTCTATGCTTTCGTGATAACTTATGATCGCAACGATCAAGAGGCTACATTGGAGGATGAAATTCGAAAACTGGTTTCTAACACCATAGGTCCTATTGCTAAACCCGATAAAATTCAAATCGTTTCGGGCTTGCCTAAAACCCGCAGTGGAAAGATTATGAGACGTATTTTGAGAAAAATTGCGGCTAATGAACTTGATAATCTTGGAGATATTTCTACACTCTTAAACCCAGACGTGGTACAAGAAATCATTGCCAACAAGAAATAAAAAAAAGCGGCATTTAAGCCGCTTTTTTTATATCATGATTTTTTAGTCAAAATAACTAAAAGTTTCACCCGCTTTGATGTTTTTGACCGTTTCATAAATTAGGCGTATAACATTTTCGACATCATCACGGTGCACAGTTTCAACAGTTGTGTGCATATAGCGAAGCGGCAAAGAAATCAATGCAGAGGGGACACCACCATTGCTATAGGCAAAAGCATCAGTGTCAGTTCCTGTGTAACGTGAAGAGGCGTGTCTTTGAAACGGAATTTTGTGTTGCTCTGCAGTTTCTATAATAAGTTCTCTCAATTTTTGCTGAATGGCTGGTGCATAAGAGATCACAGGACCTTTTCCAATTTCATTATCACCCTGCTTCTTTTTATCGATCATTGGGGTGGTAGTGTCGTGGCAAACATCAGTGACAATGGCCACATTGGGCTGAATGGTTTGAGTGATCATTTCTGCACCACGCAAGCCAATTTCCTCTTGAACTGAGTTGGTGATGTATAGTCCAAAGGGCAATTTATCTTTGTTTTCGCTCAGCAGTCGCCCTACTTCAGCGATCATAAAACCACCCATTCTATTGTCGAGGGCACGGCAAACAAACTTGTTTTTATTTAGGACATGAAAAGCATCAGGATAAGTGATAACACAACCCACATGAACGCCCATTTTTTCAACCTCTTTTTTGTCCTTAGCACCAATATCAATAAAAATATTGTCTAGGGCTGGAGTTTCTTCTTTTCCACTCATTCGGGTATGGATGGCAGGCCATCCAAATACGCCCTTCACAACCCCTTTTTTGGTGTGAATATTCACCCATTTTGAAGGTGCTATCTGATGGTCACTACCACCATTTCGAATCACATAAATCAGACCATTCTCTGTAATGTAGTTCACATACCACGAGATTTCGTCTGAGTGTCCTTCAATCACTACTTTATAGGGAGCATCGGGATTAATGACACCAACTGCGGTGCCATAGGTGTCTGTAATGAAAGTATCCACATAAGGCTTGAGATATTTCATCCAAATTTTTTGACCTTCCCACTCATAGCCAGTGGGGGATGGGTTGTTGAGATACTGCTCTAAAAAATCCAAAGATTTTTTTGTTAAAATAGATTTTGATGCCATATTTTATTTGTTTTTGCAAAAGTACACAAAAGCCTCATTATAAAAGGACCTATATTGTACCTTTGCTCAATGCGAGAGTCTCTTTTTATTTTCCTTTTAATGATGAACAGTCATCTCTTGACTGCTCAAGTTGAAGAAAACGACTCCATATATATAATGGTAGAAGGAGATTCAATCGCCAAACCTTTTATTGGTCTCGACGAAGTTGTGGTGTTCAAGCGTCTTCAATTCAAGAATCGTGAAGAAATGAAGGCCTACTACATGCTCAGGTGGCGCGTCCTTAAAGTCTATCCCTACGCCAAACTTTCGGCAGAGCGTATGGCATCCATTATTGAAAGATTACCAAAAATTTCAAAAAAAAGAAAACGCAAACAATACTTGAAGATGCTAGAGTCCTTTGTTAGAGATGAATATGAAGCTGAACTGCGAAAGCTAAGCAGAAAACAAGGCCAAATACTCTCCAAGCTTTTGCATCGCGAAACAGGCTATACCTCTTACAACCTCATTAAGATTATGCGAAATGGATTTCAAGCATTTCTCTACAACACTACGGCGAGCCTATTCGACATTTCTTTGAAAATACCCTATTCGCCTGAAACAGATCCACAAGATGTATTAATCGAGGACATTTTGTTGCGTGCCTTTGCTAAAGGCGATTTAGAACCTGCCCAAACAACCCCAAACCAGTTTATTGGACTAGAAACATTGATAAAAGAGGGTGAACTGGAAAAAAAATAACTGACCTAAGTATCACATATACAGCCAGTTAATTTTTTTTTAAAAAAATAATTCAAAAATGATTGCACAGTTAATGAAGGGTACTATATTTGCACCCGCAAAACGCTCATCACTTTTATTGATTACTGAAAAATTTTAGAAAAAAAATTAAAAATTTTCTTCATAAAATTTGCAGGTATTTAAAAGCGACGTATATTTGCAACCGCTTTCAAAAAACAGCAAGCGAAAAACGACAAGTTCATTGAAAATATTGAGATAGACAGCGTATCATAAAAATTTGCATTTTTATGAAATTAAGAAACTAAGTAAAACCATTTTGAGTAGAATACCGATCAATTCAAGTTGTTAATATTATTTAAAGACTAACAATGAAGAGTTTGATCCTGGCTCAGGATGAACGCTAGCGGCAGGCCTAACACATGCAAGTCGAACGGTAACAGGGATTGCTTGCAATCCGCTGACGAGTGGCGCACGGGTGCGTAACGCGTATGCAACCTACCTTCTACAGGAGTATAGCCCAGAGAAATTTGGAATAATCCTCCATAATATCCATTAACCTCCTGGTTTTTGGATTAAAGTTACAGCGGTAGAAGATGGGCATGCGTCCTATTAGTTTGTTGGTGAGGTAACGGCTCACCAAGACTACGATAGGTAGGGGTCCTGAGAGGGAGATCCCCCACACTGGTACTGAGACACGGAC
>CAYZFD010000019.1:15350-31321 GCA_964477735.1 uncultured Flavobacteriaceae bacterium | reverse complement strand
CGGCCGTTGATGGGGTAGAGCCACAGTCAGAAACCAACTGGCGTTTGGCCGACAATTACAAAGTGCCACGTATGGGCTTTGTTAACAAAATGGACCGCCAAGGATCGAATTTCCTTAATGTGTGCACTCAAGTTCGCGAAATGTTAAAGTCTAACGCCGTGCCGATCGTATTGCCTATTGGCGACGAAGAAGATTTTAAAGGTATTATTGACCTTGTGAAAAACCGCGCCATTGTTTGGCACGAAGAAAACATGGGGGCCACTTTTGATGTTATTGATATTCCAGAAGACTTAAAGGCAGAGGCTGAAGATTATAGAGGAAAACTCATCGAAGCCGTAGCTGAGTATGACGAAAATTTACTCGAAAAATACTTCGAAGATCCCGATAGCATCACAGAAGATGAGGTGCATGAGGCCTTGAGAAAAGCCACAATCGACATGAGCATTATTCCCATGATTTGTGGTTCGGCCTTTAAAAACAAAGGCGTACAATTCTTGCTTGACGCTGTGTGTCGTTATTTACCTTCTCCCGAAGATAAAGAAGCCATCGAAGGCACCAAGCCACGCACTGAAGAGCCTATTAAACGTAAGCCCTCTGTGTCTGAGCCTTTTGCTGCTTTGGCCTTCAAAATCGCTACAGACCCCTATGTGGGCCGTTTGGCGTTTTTCCGTGCCTACTCTGGGCGTTTAGACGCAGGTTCCTATGTCTATAATACGCGTTCAGAATCGAAAGAAAGAATTTCTCGTATCTATCAAATGCACTCCAACAAGCAAAACGCTGTTGAGTTTATCGAAGCTGGAGATATTGGCGCTGCCGTAGGTTTTAAAGACATCAAGACAGGAGACACGCTTTGTGACGAAAAAAATCCAATTGTTTTGGAAAGTATGGTTTTCCCAGATCCCGTAATTGGTATCGCTGTAGAACCCAAAACCAAAGCCGATGTCGATAAACTTGGTATGGCCTTGGCCAAATTGGCAGAAGAAGATCCAACCTTCCAAGTGAAAACTGATGAGGCCTCTGGTCAAACCATCATTTCAGGAATGGGTGAGCTTCACCTCGATATCATTGTCGATCGCTTGAGACGTGAGTTCAAGGTTGAAGTCAACCAAGGGCAGCCACAAGTAGAGTATAAAGAAGCCATTACAGGGTCTGCCGATCATCGTGAGATCTATAAAAAGCAAACAGGTGGTCGTGGTAAATTTGCCGACATTGTGTTTACAATGGAGCCCGCCGAAGAAGGCAAAGCAGGTCTCGAATTTGTAAATGAAATCAAAGGGGGTAATATTCCAAGAGAATATATTCCTTCTGTAGAAAAAGGTTTCCGCGAAGCCATGAAAAACGGGCCATTGGCTGGTTTTGAGATGGATGCTATGAAAATCATCCTTAAAGACGGATCTTTCCACCCCGTGGACTCGGATTCACTGTCTTTTGAATTGGCCGCGAAAATTGGTTACAAAACTGCTGCTAAAAACGCCAGTGCCGTAATCATGGAGCCCATCATGAAGCTAGAAGTATTAACACCCGAAGAAAATATGGGTGATATTGTAGGAGACTTGAACCGCCGTCGTGGCCAGGTGAACAGCATGGACGATCGTGCAGGTTCGAAAGTAGTAAAGGCCATCGTGCCACTTTCCGAAATGTTTGGTTATGTAACCGCATTGAGAACCTTGTCATCGGGTCGTGCTACATCTACTATGGAGTTTTCGCACTATGCCGAAACCCCAAAAAATATTTCAGATGAAGTTATTGCATCCATAAAAGGAAACGCTTAAACACCAAGAAAATGAGTCAGAAGATAAGAATTAAATTAAAGTCCTACGATTATAACTTGGTGGATAAGTCTGCCGAGAAAATCGTAAAAACAGTGAAAACAACTGGAGCTGTTGTCACAGGGCCTATTCCTTTGCCAACACACAAAAAATTGTTTACCGTTTTGCGTTCACCCCACGTGAACAAAAAATCGCGTGAGCAATTTGAGTTGAGCTCTTACAAACGCTTGCTCGACATCTACAGCTCTTCGTCAAAGACTATCGATGCTTTGATGAAGTTAGAGTTGCCAAGCGGCGTAGAAGTTGAAATCAAAGTTTGATTTTCATTAGATCATAAACAGTAAACGAATAAAGATAAAAATAGAAAAATGTCTGGGTTAATAGGAAGAAAAATCGGCATGACCAGTCTTTATGACGAAAACGGGAAAAACCTTCCCTGCACCGTCATTGAAGCAGGACCATGTGTCGTTACCCAAGTCAGAACCAAAGCGGTTGACGGGTATGAAGCCCTTCAACTTGGTTTCGATGACAAAGCAGACAAACACGCCACCAAAGCGGCCCAAGGCCACTTTAAAAAAGCGGGTACTACTGCCAAAAAGAAAGTTGTTGAATTCCAAGATTTTGAAGGTGCTTACAAATTAGGTGATGTGATCACCGTAGAACACTTTATCGAAGGAGAATTTGTCGATGTGGTGGGTACTTCAAAAGGAAAAGGATTTCAGGGTGTTGTGAAACGTCATGGTTTTGGCGGTGTGGGTCAGTCAACCCACGGTCAGCACAACCGTCTTAGAGCTCCTGGTTCTATTGGAGCAGCCTCCTATCCTGCACGTGTTTTTAAAGGCATGCGCATGGCTGGGCAAATGGGCAACGCCCGCGTGAAGGTTGAAAACCTCCGTGTGATTAAGGTTGTGCCAGAGAAAAATTTAATTGTGGTGAAAGGCTGCGTGCCCGGACACAAAAACGCTTATGTTCTAATTCAGAAATAATGAAAGTAGCGGTATTAGACATCAACGGAAAAGACACTGGACGGAAAGTTGAACTTTCTAAGGAAGTGTTTGGGATAGACCCCAACGAGCATGCCGTTTATTTGGATGTGAAACAATATTTGGCGCATCAACGTCAAGGAACCCACAAAGCCAAAGAACGCGCCGAAATTGCTGGGAGCACCCGTAAGATCAAAAAACAAAAAGGAACTGGTACTGCTCGTGCGGGTAGTATTAAAAGCCCTGTTTTTAGAGGTGGAGGCCGTATTTTTGGCCCACGCCCAAAAAGCTACGAGCAAAAGCTTAACAAAAACGTGAAGCGTTTGGCCCGTCGTTCTGCACTAAGTATGAAAGCCAAAGACAACGCCGTTGTTGTTTTGGAAGATTTTCAACTCGAAGCACCAAAAACCAAAAGTTTTCAGACCTTATTGAAAACATTGGGCTTCGAAGGTAAAAAATCGCTCTTCATCTTGGGTGAACCGAATAAAAATGTATATTTGTCGGCGCGTAATTTAAAGGGCTCTGAAGTTGTAAACAACTCAGAATTAAGCACTTATAAAATTGTGTACGCCCAACAATTGATCTTATTGGAGAGTTCAATTGGCGTTATTGAGTCGAATTTAAGTTAACAAAACACAGGATGAGTATTTTATTACGACCCATTATCACAGAAAAAGCCACAGCCGATAGCGAGCTTAAAAACCGCTATTCGTTTTTGGTAGATCCTCGTGCCAATAAGATAGAAATCAAAAAAGCGGTAGAAGCAGCTTACGGTGTTTCTGTTAACAAAGTGCGTACACAAAACTACGGTCCCGAGCGTAAAACACGCTACACCAAGACCGGTATCCAAAGAGGAAAAACAAATGCTACCAAAAAAGCCATTGTTGAAGTGGCCGAAGGTGATAGCATCGATTTTTATAGTAATATATAAGTAATTAAGGGAAATGTCAGTTAGAAAACTAAAACCCATAACACCTGGACAGCGCGGTAGAGTTGTGAATGGTTTCGACGCCATCACCACTGATAAGCCGGAGAAAAGCTTGCTTGCTCCGAAAAAACGTTCTGGTGGTCGAAACAATAGCGGAAAAATGACCATGCGCTATATTGGAGGTGGTCACAAACGTCGCTATCGGATTATTGATTTTAAACGCAACCGTCACAGCGATGCTGCTGAGGTTATGAGCATTGAATATGATCCAAACCGATCAGCATTTATTGCTTTAACACAGTATGCCGATGGAGAGAAACGTTACATCATTGCTCCCAATGGATTGCAAGTTGGGCAACAACTTGTGACTGGTCCTGGTGCTGCACCCGAAATTGGAAATTGCTTATTGTTGAGCGAAATTCCCTTCGGAACCATCATTTCATGCATTGAGTTGCACCCTGGTCAGGGCGCGGTCATCGCAAGAAGCGCAGGGGCTTTCGCCCAATTGATGGCGCGCGACGGTAAGTATGCCACCATAAAGTTACCTTCTGGCGAAACCCGAATGATATTAACCACCTGCTCGGCTACAATTGGTGCGGTTTCAAACTCTGATCACCAGTTGATCGTTTCAGGAAAGGCAGGTCGCAAACGTTGGCTAGGACGTCGTCCACGCACACGTCCGGTGGCCATGAACCCCGTCGATCACCCAATGGGTGGTGGAGAAGGTCGTGCTTCTGGAGGACATCCACGCTCACGCAACGGTATTCCTGCTAAGGGCTATCGCACGCGTTCTAAGACCAAAGCGAGTAGTAAACACATTGTAGAACGAAGAAAAAAATAAGCAGTAGATCATGCCACGTTCATTAAAAAAAGGACCATACGTACATTATAGCTTAACCAAAAAGGTTCAAGCCAATATTGAGTCTGGAAAAAAGACCGTGATCAAAACATGGTCACGCGCTTCAATGATTATCCCTGATTTTGTGGGACAAACCATTGCAGTTCACAACGGAAAACAATTTGTTCCAGTTTATATTACTGAAAACATGGTAGGGCACAAGTTGGGTGAGTTTTCACCAACACGCTCATTCCGTGGTCATGCTGGAGCTAAAAATAAAGGTAAAAAATAAGCGTCATGGGAGTTCGTAAAAGAGAAAGATCTGAAGCTGTAAAAGAAGCCAAAAAAACGCTTGCTTTCGCACGTCTAAACAATTGCCCAACCTCTCCTCGTAAGATGCGTTTGGTGGCTGATCTTGTTAGAGGCGTTGAAGTTGAAAAAGCCTTGGCCATTTTAAAATTCAGCCAAAAAGAAGCGTCAAGACGTTTAGAAAAATTATTGCTTTCGGCCATTTCCAATTGGCAAGCCAAAAACGAAGATGCCGATGTTGCAACAGCAGAATTATATGTGAAAGAAATCCGAGTGGATGGTGGTGCTATGCTAAAACGCCTACGCCCAGCCCCACAAGGACGTGCACACCGCATTCGAAAAAGATCAAACCACGTGACCCTTGTTTTGGGGGCACAAAATAACTCACAAAGCTAATACGGAGTATGGGACAAAAAACGAATCCAATCGGAAACCGCTTAGGCATCATTAGAGGATGGGAGTCCAACTGGTATGGTGGAAACAACTATGGCGATAAGATCGCTGAAGATGATAAAATTCGTCGCTATGTGCACGCACGTTTGTCAAAAGCTAGCGTTTCGCGTGTTATCATTGAACGTACTTTGAAGTTGGTTACTGTAACCATCACAACAGCCCGTCCAGGAATCATCATTGGAAAAGGAGGTCAGGAGGTTGACAAACTAAAAGAAGAGTTGAAAAAGATTACCAATAAGGAAGTTCAACTCAATATTTTCGAAATCAAACGACCAGAGCTCGAAGCCCAATTGGTAGGATCTAGCATTGCCCGTCAGATTGAAAGTAGAATTTCCTACCGTCGTGCCATCAAAATGGCTATCGCAGCCACAATGCGCATGAATGCTGAAGGGATAAAAATTCAAATTTCGGGTCGTTTGAATGGGGCCGAAATGGCACGAAGTGAGTCTTATAAAGATGGTCGTATTCCATTGTCAACTTTTCGTGCAGACATTGATTATGCACTAGTTGAGGCCCATACCACCTATGGTCGTTTGGGTATTAAAGTGTGGATCATGAAGGGGGAAGTTTATGGCAAGCGCGAATTGTCACCACTCGTTGGGATGAGTCTCAATCAAGGTAAATCTGGCGGAGGTGAGAAGACACGTCGCAATCCCCGTAGAAGAAAATAATTTTAAACGCTAAAGAAACGGATTATGTTACAACCTAAAAGAACCAAGTTTCGGAAAATGATGAAAGGCCGCATGAAAGGGATTTCTCAGCGAGGAAATCAACTTTCAAACGGTATGTTTGGCATCAAAGCGTTGGACTCTAAGTTCATTACTTCTCGTCAGATCGAAGCAGCGCGTATTGCTGCCACTCGATACATGAAGAGAGAAGGTCAGTTGTGGATCAAAATTTTTCCAGATAAACCCATCACCAAAAAACCACTTGAGGTTCGTATGGGTAAAGGAAAAGGAGCGCCAGAATATTTTGTTGCTGTTGTGAAACCAGGTCGCATCATGTTCGAGCTTTCTGGAGTGCCCATTGAGGTAGCCAAAGAAGCCTTGCGCTTGGCGGCTCAGAAATTGCCCGTAAAAACAAAGTTTATAGTGGCTAACGATTACGAAGCCTAATCTATTAAAGATGATGAAACAGTCTGAAGTAAAAGAATTAAGTGTTGAGGAGTTGAACGAGAAACTCGGTGATTTTCAAAAAAGCTATGCCGATTTGAAATTGGCACACAGTCTTTCACCACTCGAAAATCCAATCCAATTGAGAGGCTTGCGAAGAAGCATTGCGCGTATTCGTACCGAAATCAACAACAGAACACAGTTAGAATCCTAATCGAATGGAAACAAGAAATTTAAGAAAAGAACGCATCGGTATAGTGACCAGCAACAAGATGGAGAAATCTATTGTTGTGTCTGAGGTGAATCGTGTGAAACACCCGATGTATGGTAAATTCGTTTTGAAAACCAAAAAATATGTTGCTCATGATGCGCAAAATGACTGCAACATCGGAGACACAGTTCGTATAATGGAAACCCGACCTATGAGCAAGTCTAAATGCTGGCGATTGGTCGAAATTATTGAAAGAGCTAAATAATGTTACAACAAGAATCAAGATTAAAAGTGGCCGACAATACTGGCGCCAAAGAAGTGCTCACCATCCGTGTGTTGGGAGGGACTAAAAGACGGTATGCCTCCATAGGTGATAAGATTGTTGTTACGGTTAAAGATGCCACTCCAAACGGTACGGTTAAGAAAGGACAAGTTTCTACAGCTGTTGTGGTGCGTACTACCAAAGAAGTGCGTCGCCCCGACGGATCCTATATTCGTTTCGACGACAACGCTTGTGTGCTTCTAAATCCCACAGGAGAGATGCGAGGCACTCGCGTTTTTGGACCTGTTGCACGAGAATTGCGTGATAAAAAATTCATGAAAATAGTTTCCTTAGCCCCTGAGGTACTTTAAGAGATAGAAAGATGACAAAATTAAAAATCAAATCAGGAGATACTGTGAAGGTGATTGCTGGAGACCATAAAGGTTCTCAAGGCAAAGTGGCCAAAGTGTTGATCGAAAAAAACAAGGCCATCGTTGAAGGTGTGAATCTTGTGAAACGTCACACAAAGCCCAATGCCCAAAACCCACAAGGGGGTATCGTTGAAAAAGAAGCAGCCATTCATCTTTCAAATTTATCGTTGCTAACAAAAGACGGTAAAACCACTCGTGTGGGCTATCAAACAACTGATGGTAAGAAAGAGAGAATTGCCCGTAAAACCAAAGAAGTATTGTAACAATGAGCTACGTACCAAGATTAAAGCAAGAATATAAAGAGCGTGTGGTAGGTTCACTCACACAAGAGTTTGGTTATAAGAATGTGATGCAAGTTCCAAAGTTGCAAAAAATCGTTTTGAGCCGAGGTGTAGGTGCTGCCGTTGCAGATAAAAAACTCATTGACCACGCTGTTGATGAACTCACACTCATTACTGGCCAGAAAGCGATTTCCACCAATTCCAAAAAAGATGTGGCCTCTTTTAAATTACGTAAGGGTATGCCAATTGGGGCGAAAGTTACCCTTAGAGGCGAGCGCATGTATGAGTTTATGGACAGGTTGGTTACTGCTGCACTTCCTCGTGTTCGTGATTTTCAAGGCATTAAGGCCAACGGCTTCGACGGTCGTGGAAATTACAATTTAGGCATCACAGAGCAAATCATATTTCCAGAAATTGACATCGATAAGGTGCACAAGATTTCAGGAATGGACATCACATTTGTGACCTCTGCTGCTACCGATCAAGAAGCAAAATCATTACTCAGTGCGCTGGGTTTACCTTTTAAAAAGAATTAACAATGGCAAAAGAATCAATGAAAGCCCGCGAGGTGAAACGCGCCAAATTAGCCGCACGTTATGCCGAAAAACGCAAAGCACTCAAAGAAGCTGGAGATTATGAAGCTCTTCAAAAGCTTCCAAAAAATGCATCGCCAGTTCGAGCACATAACCGTTGCAAGTTAACCGGGCGTCCAAAAGGTTATATGCGCCAATTTGGACTTTCTCGTGTGATGTTCCGTGAAATGGCCAACAAAGGTTTGATTCCAGGTGTTCGTAAAGCAAGCTGGTAAAAAAGAATAAAAAAATGAATACAGATCCAATAGCCGATTATTTGACCCGAATTCGCAACGCAAACAGCGCTGGTCACCGTGTGGTCAACATTCCTGCCTCTAATGAGAAAAAGGAAATCACTAAGATCCTTTTTGAACAAGGGTATATTTTAAGCTATAAATTTGAGGATGATGCTTCTGTCCAAGGAAACATTAAAATCGCCCTCAAATATGATGCTATGACCAAAGAACCTGTGATTAAAAAACTTGAACGTGTGAGTACGCCTGGTTTACGCCGTTATTCAGCTGCTAAAGAACTTCCACGTGTTTTAAACGGTTTGGGAACAGCTATCGTTTCAACCTCTCATGGCATCATGACAGGAAAACAAGCTAAAAAAGAAAATGTAGGTGGCGAAATCATTTGCTTCGTACACTAATTCAATAAAAAGAACTGAGATCATGTCAAGAATAGGCAACAATCCGATAAACATCCCTGAAGGAGTCACGATCGACATCCAACCCACTGAAATTACAGTGAAAGGAAAACTTGGATCACTATCACAATCCTATGATGGTGTACAATTCAAGTTAGAAGATGGGGTTTTAACTGTTTCACGTCCATCAGAGTCGAAAGAACACAAAGCCAAGCATGGTTTGTATCGAGCTTTGGTGCAGAACATGGTGAAAGGTGTTTCTGAGGGTAACTCTATAGACCTAGAACTTGTTGGAGTAGGTTATAGAGCCTCTAACCAAGGACAAAAACTGGATTTGGCCTTAGGTTTTTCTCACAACATCATTTTCGAACTTCCAACTGAAGTAAAGGTTGAAACGGTTTCGGAGAAAGGAAAAAACCCTATCGTTAAACTCACCTCAGCCGACAAGCAATTGGTGGGTTCAATTGCTGCCAAAATCAGATCTTTCCGCAAGCCTGAGCCCTACAAAGGAAAAGGGGTTCGATTTGTGGGTGAACAAATACGTAGAAAAGCAGGTAAGTCTGCCTAAAAATTTTAGATTATGTCATTGACTAAAAACGAAAGAAGATTACGCATTCGCAAACGTATCCGCAAGATTGCTACTGGCACAGCCGAGCGTCCTCGCTTGTCTGTTTATCGAAGCAACAAAGAAATCTATGCACAAATCATAGACGACTCGAACGGAAAAACCTTGGCCTCTGCCTCATCGCGTGATCAAGATTTGAAAGCAGAAACAGGTACCAAAACCTCAATTGCCTTGTCAGTTGGAAAAGCTTTGGCCGCACGTGCCCTAAAAGCAGGGGTGGAAGCCATTAGTTTTGATCGTGGCGGTTACCTATATCATGGAAGAGTTAAATCATTGGCAGACGGCGCTCGCGAAGGGGGTCTTAAATTTTAAGAATAATATGTTACAAAACTATAGCAACGCAGAAATTGTAAAACCAGGAGGACTGGAGCTTAAAGACCGCTTGGTTGGGGTTCAACGTGTTACCAAAGTAACTAAAGGAGGTCGCGCTTTTGGATTCTCAGCCATCGTTGTGGTTGGTGATGAAAATGGAGTTGTTGGTCAGGGTCTTGGAAAATCCAAAGACGTGGCCAGTGCCATTGCCAAAGCCATTGAAGATGCCAAAAAGAATTTGGTGCGCATTCCGATTGTAAACGGAACATTGCCTCACGAACAAAAAGGAAAATTTGGTGGTGCCAGAGTTTTCATAAAGCCTGCCTCTCATGGTACGGGAGTGATCGCTGGTGGTGCTGTTCGTGCCGTTTTGGAAGCCGTTGGCGTAAAAGATGTACTTTCAAAATCTCAAGGATCGTCAAACCCTCACAACGTTGTGAAAGCAACCTTCGATGCCTTGCTACAGTTGCGTGATGCCAAAATGGTGGCCCGTCAGCGTGGCATTACATTGGACAAAATTTTTAATGGATAATTTACAGTCATGGCCAAAATAAAAGTAACACAAGTTAAAAGTTCCATCAAGCGTTCAGAGAATCAGAAGCGCGTGCTCGCTTCGTTGGGCTTGAAAAAAATTGGTCAAGTGGTTGAGCATGACAACTCACCCGTGATTAATGGGATGATAAATAAAGTTAAACACTTGGTTTCTGTTTCAGAAGCCTAATAATGAATCACATGAATTTAAGCAATCTTAAACCAGCAGCAGGAGCAACCAAATCAGGAGGGAAACGCGTTGGACGTGGCCAAGGGTCAGGTAAAGGCGGAACTGCTGCACGAGGGCACAAGGGTGCTAAATCTCGATCTGGATATTCTAAGAAAATTGGTTTCGAAGGAGGTCAAATGCCCCTTCAGCGTAGGGTTCCTAAGTTCGGATTTAAGAATATTAACCGTGTGGAATACACTGGGGTAAATTTAGATACGTTACAAGCATTGGCCGATGCCAAAAAAATTGGCAAAGAGGTGGATTTAACCACCATTCAAGCCAATGGATTGGCCAGCAAAAATGATCTAGTGAAGATATTAGGTCGTGGAAAACTATCTGCTGCGCTTAAAGTGAGCGCACACAAATTTACGGCTACGGCCAAGGCTGCCATTGAGGCTGCCGGTGGAGAAGCCATTACCCTATAATTATTGTTGCAAAACATGAAAAACTTTATAGAAACATTGCGAAATATTTGGAAGATTGCCGAGCTCAAGCAACGCATTCTCATCACACTTGGGCTGCTCCTTGTTTATCGTTTGGGTGCTCAGGTTGTGTTGCCAGGAGTAGATTCTGTTCAACTTTCTGAATTGGCCAACCGCACCGATGGTGGTGGTCTTTTGGGAATTTTGAATGCTTTCACTGGTGGTGCTTTCGCCAATGCTTCTATTTTTGCCTTGGGGATTATGCCGTACATCTCCGCTTCAATTGTAGTGCAACTGATGGGAATCGCTATTCCTTATCTTCAAAAACTACAGAAAGAAGGTGAAAGTGGTCGTAAACGCATCAATCAAATTACACGATGGCTAACCATCCTAATTTGTGTGGTTCAAGCACCTGCCTACCTCTATGGCTTAGGAGCCCTTGGCGTTCCAGATTCTGCCTTTCTCCTCGGAAAAGGTCCCGTTTTCATTGGCTCATCGATAGTAATTCTAGTGACAGGAACCATCTTCGCTATGTGGTTGGGTGAAAAAATTACAGACAAGGGGATTGGAAATGGAATTTCACTGTTGATTACTGTTGGGATTATTGCCACACTACCGCTTTCATTTGCTCAAGAATTTGTGTCTCGAGTAACCGAAAACAACGGTGGACTCATGATGATTCTTATCGAGCTCATCATTTGGATTGTGGTCATTTTATTGTGTGTTTTGCTCGTGAATGCCGTTCGTCCAATTCCGGTACAATATGCTCGAAGAACTGCGGGTGGTGGCACCGAAAAGAATGTTTTCGGATCACGTCAATACATTCCACTAAAGCTAAATGCTTCGGGAGTTATGCCCATTATATTTGCTCAGGCGCTCATGTTTGCTCCTGCCTACATTGGTGGCTTAATGGGTAATAGTGATATTGGCCAGTGGCTTCAGACGTCTTTTTCCAATATTTTTGGTTTGTGGTATAACCTTTTGTTTGCACTTTTGATCATCGTCTTTACGTATTTCTACACTGCAATCACTGTGCCCACCAACAAAATGTCGGATGACCTAAAGCGCAGTGGTGGTTTTGTTCCTGGAATTCGACCAGGCAATGACACTTCGGAGTATTTAGATAGAGTGATGTCGCATATCACCTTCCCTGGATCATTGTTTTTAGCTTTTGTAGCCGTATTACCCGCCATTGTTTTTCAGCTGATGAATATGCAGCAAGGATGGGCACTATTCTATGGTGGCACCTCCCTTTTGATCATGGTTGGCGTGGCTATCGACACCATTCAACAAGTCAATGCATACTTGCTCAACCGTCATTATGATGGATTGATGAAAACAGGAAAAAATAGAAAATCAGTCGCATAATGGCTAAGCAAGCATCTATAGAACAAGACGGTACTATCATTGAAGCGCTTTCTAACGCGATGTTTCGTGTGGAATTAGAAAACGGTCATGTGGTAACGGCTCATATTTCTGGGAAGATGCGCATGCATTACATAAAGTTATTGCCTGGAGATAAAGTTAAATTGGAAATGAGTCCGTATGACCTGAGCAAGGCACGGATCACATACAGATATTAGAAGATATGAAAGTTAGAGCATCATTAAAGAAAAGAAGTCCCGAGTGCAAAATTGTACGTCGTAAGGGCCGTTTGTACGTAATTAACAAAAAGAATCCTCGATTCAAACAAAGACAAGGATAAATTATGGCAAGAATTGCAGGGGTTGATATCCCAAAACAAAAGCGTGGAGTCATTGCATTGACTTATATTTTCGGAATTGGAAAAAGTCGCGCACAGAAAATTTTGGCTGCGGCCAATGTAAGTGAGGATACAAAAGTATCTGATTGGACAGACGATGAAACTGGTCGCATTCGTGATGCGGTTGGTGCCTTCAAAATTGAAGGGGAATTGCGTTCTGAAACTCAGTTGAACATCAAACGATTGATGGATATTGGCTGTTACAGAGGCATTCGTCATCGTGTGGGATTACCACTTAGAGGGCAGAGAACCAAGAACAATTCTCGTACAAGAAAAGGTAAACGTAAGACAGTTGCCAACAAGAAAAAAGTAACGAAATAATCGATAAGGATGGCTAAAACAACATCAAAAAAACGAAAAGTAATTGTTGAGTCCACAGGCGAAGCGCACATCAACGCATCGTTTAACAACATCATCATTTCGTTGACAAACAAAAAAGGCGAAGTCATAGCGTGGTCTTCGGCTGGTAAGATGGGATTCAGAGGTTCTAAAAAGAACACACCCTATGCGGCTCAATTGGCAGCGGAAGATGCTGTAAAGGTGGCGCAAGAAGCAGGCCTACGCTCTGTAAAAGTTTTTGTAAAGGGACCTGGTAATGGACGCGAGTCTGCGATCAGAACCATCCATAACACTGGGGTTGAAGTAACAGAAATTGTTGATGTTACTCCATTACCTCACAATGGATGTCGCCCACCCAAAAGAAGAAGAATATAATTTAAATTCACCCTAGGAGATTCGGTTTGGCGAAGGAAAGACCTTAATTCACAAACCCTCCACAAAATTTTTAACTAATGGCAAGATATATTGGTCCAAAAACAAAAATTGCTCGAAAATTTGGGGAACCCATTTATGGTCCTGACAAAGCATTCGAAAAAAGAAATTATCCACCTGGTCAGCACGGTAACAACCGTCGTCGTGCCAAAAAATCTGAGTACGCCATTCAGTTGGCCGAAAAGCAAAAAGCCAAATACACTTACGGCATCCTAGAACGTCAGTTTCGCAACCTTTTCGAAGCCGCAACTCGTTCTAAAGCTGTTACTGGTGAAGTGCTCTTACAACTCTGCGAGGCCAGACTCGACAACGTAGTTTATCGACTAGGCATTGCGCCCTCTCGTAGTGCAGCGCGCCAGTTGGTGGGACATCGTCACATCACTGTGAATGGAGAAGTATTGAACATTCCTTCGGCTGCTCTCAAGCCTGGAGATGTTGTGGGTGTACGTGAAAAATCTAAGTCCATGCAAGTCATTCAAGAGGCTGTTGGACGCAACAACACTGTTTACGAGTGGTTGAGCTGGAATGCCGACACGCTCTCTGGTACTTTTGTTTCTCTTCCAGAGCGTACACAGATTCCTGAAAATATCAAAGAACAACTCATTGTAGAATTGTACTCAAAATAATAAGAACATGGCAGTATTTAGTTTTCAAAAACCCGACAAAGTAATCATGATCGACTCTACGGAATTCGAAGGAAAATTCGAGTTTCGTCCATTAGAGCCTGGTTATGGACTCACTGTTGGCAATGCCCTTCGTCGTGTGTTGCTATCTTCCCTTGAAGGTTTTGCAATCACGAGCTTGCGAATCGATAAAGTTGAACATGAATTCTCAACAATTCCCGGAGTTGTTGAGGATGTTACCGAGATCATTCTCAATCTTAAACAAGTTCGCTTTAAACGTCAAATTGACACCATAGAAGATGAGAAAGTTTCTGTGAGTGTTACTGGTCAAGAGCAATTAACTGCTGGCGACTTCCAAAAATTTATCTCTGGATTTCAGGTTCTTAATCCCGATTTCGTGATTTGCAACATGGATAAGTCTGTGAACTTAAATATGGAGTTTGTAATCGAAAAAGGAAGAGGATATGTGCCTGCTGAAGAAAATAAAAAAGCAAATTCACCCATCGGAACAATAGCGGTAGATTCTATTTTTACTCCAATTAAAAATGTAAAATATAGCATTGAAAATTATCGCGTAGAGCAAAAAACAGACTACGAAAAGCTTGTTTTCGAAATTGTTTCAGACGGATCTATTCATCCTAAAGATGCTTTAACCGAAGCAGCCAAAACTTTAATTCATCACTTCATGCTTTTCTCTGATGAGCGCATTACATTAGAGGCTGATGAAATTGCTCAAACCGACACCTATGACGAAGAGTCATTGCACATGCGCCAGTTGCTGAAAACCAAATTGGTTGATATGGATCTTTCTGTTCGTGCATTGAACTGTTTAAAAGCAGCTGAAGTGGATACACTTGGAGATTTGGTGTCTTTCAACAAATCAGATTTGATGAAATTCCGAAACTTTGGTAAAAAATCTTTAACAGAACTCGAAGAGTTGGTTCAAGTTAAAGGGTTGGAGTTTGGAATGAATCTTTCAAAATATAAATTAGATAAAGAATAAGGGTAACGCCTAAAGGACATAATTATGAGACACGGAAAAAAAGTAGCACACTTGGGTCGAAAAACTGCCCACCGCAAGTCCATGTTGGCCAACATGGCGTGTTCACTAATCGAACATAAGCGCATCAATACCACTGTGGCTAAAGCCAAAGCGCTTAAGCAATTCGTTGAGCCACTTGTAACAAAATCAAAAACAGACACTACTCACAATCGAAGACTTGCTTTTAGTGCTCTTCGAAACAAATATGCAGTCAGTGCTTTGTTTAGAGAAGTGGCCGAAAAAGTAGCTGATCGCCCAGGAGGATATACCCGTATCATTAAGCTTGGAAATCGATTGGGTGACAATGCCGATATGGCCCTAATTGAGTTGGTGGATTTCAATGAAACTTATTCTAAGGATTCGAATAAGAAACGCAGCCGAAGAGGAGGTTCTAAAGCTAAGAAAGCAGAAGCTGCTCCCAAAGCCGAAGCTGCTGAAGAAGTTGAAACACCAACCCCCGAGGCCAAAGAAGTTGAAGCGCCCGAAGCACCACCAGCAGCTGAAGAAGCGCCAGAAAAACCTTCGGAATCTTAAAAGGTTAAAAACTCCAAGGATAAGCAGCGATGTTTATCCTTTTTTTATATTATTTTTGCAGCAAATTTTAACATAAGCACATTTCCATGAGTCAGTATGAAACCCGAAAAAATGCCCTAGTTTTACTTCAAGATGGAGCCATTTTTTACGGGAAATCAATTGGCATAGAGGGCACCTCCTACGGTGAACTTTGTTTCAACACTGGAATGACAGGCTATCAAGAAATTTTCACTGACCCATCCTATTTTGGTCAAATCATGGTCACAACCAATGCCCACATCGGAAACTATGGTGTCAACAGTGAAGAGGTTGAATCAGAGGG
>CAYZFD010000019.1:0-15250 GCA_964477735.1 uncultured Flavobacteriaceae bacterium | reverse complement strand
CCCTATTTTGTGGGCGACCCAGACGCTCCGATTAAAATTGCTGCCCTAGATATTGGAATAAAAAAGAATATTCTTCGCAATTTCACTTCTCGGGGGGGCTATGTTAAAGTATTTCCGTTTAATACCAAGTTTGAAGAAATGGAAGCTTGGAACCCCGATGGTTATTTTTTGAGTAACGGCCCTGGAGATCCTGAGCCTCTAAAGGAAGCGCAGCAGTTGGCCAAAGAGATCATCACCCGAAAATTGCCTCTTTTTGGCATTTGCTTGGGGCATCAAGTTATTGCACTTTCTCAAGGTATTTCGACCTATAAAATGCACAACGGACATAGAGGCATCAATCATCCTGTGATCAATTTAGAAACAGGAAAAGGCGAGATTACCTCTCAAAACCACGGTTTTGCCATCAACAGAGAAGAGGCCGAAACGCATCCCGAGGTGACCATTACCCATGAACACCTTAATGACAAAACCATTGCGGGAATTAAAATCAACAATGCCCCTTGTTTTTCCGTACAATATCATCCCGAAGCCAGCCCCGGACCACACGATTCAAGCTATTTATTTGATCAATTTATACAAACCATTCAACAACATAAAAATAACCCATCATGAGTATTATTTTAAGCGTTCATGCACGTCAAATTTTTGATTCTAGAGGAAACCCAACCGTAGAAGTCGATGTAGTTACCGAAAACGGTATCCTAGGGCGAGCTGCCGTTCCTTCTGGTGCTTCAACCGGCGAACACGAAGCTGTTGAACTTCGTGATGGCGGTAAAGCCTACATGGGGAAAGGTGTTCTCAAAGCCGTCGAAAATGTGAATCAAATTATTGCACCCGAAGTAGTGGGCCAATCTGTATTTGAACAGCAGTTGATTGATAAACTTATGATTGATTTGGATGGAACACCAAACAAATCAAAGCTAGGCGCCAATGCCATATTGGGCGTTTCGCTGGCCGTGGCCAAAGCCGCTGCCAATGAGCTGGGAATGCCTCTTTATCGATATGTCGGTGGCACAAGCGCACACACGCTTCCTGTCCCCATGATGAATATCATCAACGGAGGATCACATTCCGATGCGCCCATTGCCTTTCAAGAATTTATGGTGATGCCTGTTAAAGCCAGTAGTTTTACACATGCCCTGCAAATGGGTACAGAAATTTTTCATCAGCTAAAAAAAGTCCTTCACGATCGTGGTTTAAGTACGGCTGTAGGCGACGAAGGCGGCTTTGCACCAACATTAGAAGGCACTGAAGACGCCTTGGACACCATCCTATTGGCTGTCGAAAAAGCAGGATATAAACCAGGTGACGAAGTTATGATCGCATTAGACTGTGCCTCTGCTGAGTTTTACGTAAATGGCAAGTATGACTACACCAAGTTCGAAGGAGAAAAAGGTTCAGTTCGCAGTTCTGAAGAACAAGCAGAATATCTCGCCTCTCTAGCGGCCAAATACCCTATCATTTCTATCGAGGATGGTATGGATGAAAACGATTGGGACGGATGGAAATATCTTACCGAAAAAATTGGTAATAAAGTGCAACTTGTCGGAGACGACCTTTTTGTAACCAATGTGACTCGTTTGTCTAATGGTATTGAAAAAAATATTGCCAACTCTATCCTCATAAAAGTAAATCAAATTGGAACGCTAACAGAAACCATTGCAGCAGTGAACATGGCCCATCATGCAGGTTACACTTCTGTGATGTCTCACCGTTCTGGCGAAACAGAAGATAACACCATCGCTGATTTGGCCGTAGCCCTTAATACAGGTCAAATTAAAACAGGATCTGCTTCAAGAAGTGATCGGATGGCCAAATACAACCAACTCTTAAGAATTGAAGAAGAATTAGGATCGGTAGCCTACTACCCAAAATCAAAAGCATTTAAGGTGAAATACTAAACTTTTGATGCTTTCTTTTTTGTAAATTTGACTTCTATTTTTCACATAACTATTAAATAACAGCACATGGCCAATAAGGCATCACTCACCATTGACAACAAAACATTTGAATTTCCTGTCATGCAGGGAACAGAAGAAGAGTGGGCAATTGATATAAAAACCTTAAGAAATACGGCCAATATTATCACGCTTGATCCTGGCTTTAAGAATACAGGATCATGTGAAAGTAGTATCACATTTCTTGATGGAGAAAAGGGAATTTTGCGCTACAGGGGGTATCCTATTGAACAGTTGGCCGCCGAAGCCGACTTCTTAGAAGTTGCCTATTTGCTCATCTTTGGCGAGTTGCCAACTCCCGAACAATTGAAAAAATTCTTAGGAGACATTAATGATGAAGCTGTTCTTGATGAAGATCTCAAAAAGATTCTAGAAAGTTTTCCAAAAGCAGCCCATCCCATGGGAGTTCTATCATCACTCACCAGTGCGTTGACATCTTTTCATCCCTCTTCGGTTGATGTGAATTCTGATGCTGAAATGTATAAGGCCATTGTTAAAATATTGGCCAAATTGCCTGTTCTTGTGGCTTGGGTGTTTAGAAAACGTGAAGGGCTTCCCCTTGTTTATGGAGATTTCTCGATTGGTTATGTAGAAAACATAGCCAAAATGATGTTTTCACGACCCAACAAAGAATATGTGCAAAATGATATTTTAGTTCAGGCTCTCAATAAACTTTTAATTTTACATGCCGATCATGAGCAAAACTGCTCCACTTCAACAGTGCGTATTGTTGGCTCCTCCCACGCAGGGCTTTTTGCTTCAATTTCTGCTGGAATTTCAGCCCTATGGGGTCCACTTCATGGCGGTGCCAACCAGGCTGTAATTGAGATGCTCAACGCCATTCAAGCCGATGGCGGTGATACTAAAAAATACATGTCGAAAGCCAAAGACAAAAGCGATCCATTTAGGCTGATGGGCTTTGGGCATAGAGTCTATAAAAATTTCGATCCTAGAGCCAAAATTATTAAAAAGGCCGCCGACGATGTGCTAGAAGATTTGGGTGTTGAAGATCCCGTTTTGGATATTGCTAAAGGTCTCGAAAGTGAAGCTTTGAGCGACAGCTATTTTGTTGATCGAAAACTATATCCTAATGTAGATTTCTATTCAGGAATCATCTACAAGGCTATGGGAATCCCTACAGAAATGTTTACCGTAATGTTTGCGCTAGGCCGACTTCCAGGATGGATTGCACAATGGAGAGAAATGCGATTGCTCAAAGAACCCATTGGTAGGCCTCGACAAGTGTACACTGGAGAAAAGGAACGCAACTTTGTTGCTTTAGACTTGCGCTAAAATTTTCATACATTTGGGTTACAAATCGTAACCTATGAATGTTTTCTCCATTACTTCTGAAACTGGTTTTTTGAAGTCTGTGGTGTTGGGCATCGCTGATCGCCTAGGGCCGCCTCCTACTACAGCAAACTGCTATGACCCAGTTTCCCTTAACAATATAGTTGCGCAAACCTATCCCAAAGAACAACAGCTCATTGCTCAACTTTCGAAGTTCGAGGAAGTCTTAATGAAACATGATGTTGAAGTGTATCGGCCTCGTGTTTTTGCTAATTGCAATCAAATATTTGCTAGAGATGTAGGGTTTGTTGTGGATGATTTTTTTGTGAAATCGAATATTTTACCTCAAAGAAATCGTGAATTCAATGGGCTTTCAAATATTTTATCAAAATTCAACCCTCAAAAAATTAAAACCCCTCCAAGTGATGTGCATATCGAGGGAGGCGATGTCATAGTATGGAAAGATTTTTTATTTGTGGGCTGTTATAAAGGAGCAGACTATGCTTCAACCATCACAGCAAGAACAAACGAAGCAGCCGTATTATGGCTAAAGGAAGTTTTTCCGCAAAAACAAGTGATTCCTATTTACCTCATAAAATCTAACACAGACCCCTTTCAAAATGTTTTGCACCTTGATTGTTGCTTTCAGCCGATTGGTGAAAACATGGCTATTTTATATGTCAATGGGTTTTCGGATCCTAAACAAGCCCTCGACATCGTAGAACAATTTGGCCAAGAGCAGGTTTTTTTGCTCAGTGCCCAGGAAGCGGTGCAGTTGCAAAGTAATCTATTCTCAATCTCCCCAAAAGTGATCATTTCTGACCCACGCTTCGAGCGGCTTAACCACTGGCTTAGAAAAAAAGGTATGTTGGTTGAAGAGGTAGCCTACCATTTTGTTGGCAAGTTGGGAGGACTCTTTCGCTGCACAACCTTACCCCTTAATCGTATTTAAAACGAATTCAATGCCACAAAGTTCTTCACACCTGCTCATGGTTCGCCCCGCTCATTTTAGGACAAATGAGCAAACTTCAGTTAATAATTTCTTTCAAAAAAAAACTTTGGAATCTGAGGCTACACTTACCGAAATTGCCCAAGAGGAATTTGATGGATTGGTGAGTGCACTTAGAAAAAAAGGTACTCAGGTAACAGTGTTTCAAGACACAGCACAACCAAACACCCCCGATGCTTTGTTTCCCAACAATTGGATTTCATTCCATTTCAATCAGCGTGTGGCGATTTATCCTATGTATGCACCTAACAGAAGGGCCGAACGTCATGAGGGTATATTTGACGCCCTTCTTGAAGATGGCTTTAGTTTTCAGTCTATAACTGATTATAGTGAGGCTGAGGAGTCAAATCAATTTTTGGAAGGAACTGGGAGCATGGTTCTCGACCGTGTACACAAAAAAGCTTATTGTGCACGTTCTGAAAGGTCGAATATTGAGTTACTTGAAAAGTTTTGCCTTGATTTTGACTACAAGCCAATAGTTTTTTCAGCGTTTCAAGGGGATTACAATCAAAGAAAACACATCTATCACACCAATGTGATGATGGCTATTGGCTCCCATTTGGCAGTCATATGCCTGGATTGTATCGATAATCAAGAAGAGCAAGCTCTAATTAAAAACTCGCTACTAGAGGATGGTTTGGAGATTGTTGAAATTAGCGAAGCTCAGGTCGCTTGCTTTGCAGGTAATATGCTTGAAGTCAAAGGGGATTCAGGAAAGTTTATGCTCATGAGTCAATCAGCAGCCAATAGTCTTGAACTTCACCAAAAGGAAAAAATCGAAAAGCACTTACCCATTTTAGCTGTTGAAATTCCCACCATTGAATTTTGTGGGGGTGGGAGTGTGCGTTGTATGGTTGCTGAGGTTTTTGGCTAGTCTATGTTTTCAACCACAATAGAATTTGTGATATAGTCCCACCAGGTTTGTTTTTTGTTGTTTAAAAAGGCCCACAAAACAGGAATAATTAATGGAACACAAATCACCTTCAAAAACCCCCTAAGGGCGCCATAACTGCTAGTGCAAGCCTCGCCAGTTTCAAGGCTGATTACCTTAAGCCCCATGATCTTATGGCCAAGATTCCCATTATATTTTGGATAAAGAAAAGCACCCAATCCCATAGAAATTAAGGCGACAACAATGAGATGAGATAAAAATTTAGGAAAATCATCCAAATAGTCACGCCATGAAAGATCCAGTATAAAGGCTAAACCCACTAGGAAAAATAAGGAGATGCTTAACTGAAAGACAAATGCAATCAATCGTTTATAAAGCTTTGCCGTTTTAATGGTGTTTGAACTTAAAGGCATGGATGGCAAACAATTTATAATCGTAAAATTACAATTTTTCAAATCTTTTGTCAAATTCTAGCTTGGAACTCAGAATTTTAGCTACAAATTTCTTTTGTCTTATGCGCACTGACACAAAATGGTGGTCGATATGCAGGGTATAGATTTGTGGGCTTGATTTGATGATAGAAAGCTTATAATATGGAATGATCAAGCCGTAAGTTTCAAGCAAAGATCTGAAACGCAATACAATTCCTTTGGGTCTTAGTTCGAAGTTACAGTAGTTCGTGTTATTGTCTAAATCGATGAGCTGTTCAATTTCGCGACTGCATTTTTCAATTGGTAGTCTGCCCAAACCAATCCCCCCAAGTTTGATTCGTTCAAAAAATGAAAAAGGACGACCCACTTGTTCAATCACAAATTGGTTGATTTTTGGATCATTGTAACTTAGGTTTTTTATCATTTGTTGAATATACTAAAAACGCATTTAATTACATAAAACCTTTGAAAAGAATATGGTTATATTTGTGCCAAAATTCACCATGCGTTTAAACGCTCAAATAGAATCTACCGTTCAAGATTTTGCAGCTCAACATTATGGAGTTCACATTGAACAAGTAGAAATCCAGCCTACACGTGCTGGCTTTGATGGAGACCTCACCGTTGTTGTTTTTCCATTGTTGAAATCGATTCGATCAACCCCAGCACTTTTGGCTAAAGAAATTGGGGACGCACTTTGTGAGGCCCATCCTTTTATCAATTCATATTCTACTGTTCAAGGCTTTCTAAATTTAGTCATTTCAAACGATTATTTCCTCAAAGCTTTTCAAGAGTTTTGTGCCCAACCAATACATAAAACTTTAATCAACCCCGAAAACAAAGGCAGTGTTTTGGTAGAATACTCTTCTCCCAATACCAACAAGCCTTTGCATTTGGGCCACATCCGAAACAACTTACTTGGTTTTTCTGTTTCTAAAATTCTCAAAGCTGCGGGCTATGAAGTGTACAAAACTCAAATAATAAATGACCGTGGCATCCATATTTGTAAATCTATGGTGGCCTGGAAAAATTTTGGAAACGGCGAAACGCCCCAAAATACTGGATTGAAAGGCGATGCTTTGGTGGGAAAATATTATGTCCTTTTTGACCAGCACTACAAACAGCAAGTTGCTGATTTGGTGGCAAAAGGAGTTTCAGATGTAGAAGCTAAAAAAAATGCTCCCATTCTTTTAGAAGCGCAAGAAATGTTGCGTGCATGGGAGGCCAACGACCCTAGTGTTCGTGATTTGTGGGCTTTGATGAATAAGTGGGTGTATGAAGGTTTTGGCGTCACCTATAACAGCTTGGGTGTTGATTTTGATTCTTATTACTACGAAAGCGAAACCTACCTGTTGGGAAAAGAAGTTGTTGCACAAGGTCTAAAAAAAGGAATTTTTTATAAAAAAGAGGATGGTTCGGTTTGGATTGATTTAACAGAGGAGGGACTGGACGAAAAAGTAGTGCTCCGATCTGACGGCACCTCTGTTTACATCACACAAGATTTAGGGACAGCCATTCAGCGGTCACAAGATTACCCTAAAACCACAGGGATGGT
Source organism: uncultured Flavobacteriaceae bacterium (assembly GCA_964477735.1). GTDB lineage: Bacteria > Bacteroidota > Bacteroidia > Flavobacteriales > Flavobacteriaceae > CAYZFD01. The sequence continues at coordinate 8,115 of CAYZFD010000019.1, read as the reverse complement.
TTATACGGTTGGAAATGAACAAGACTATCACTTTAAAGTATTGTTTCTAATTTTGAAAAAACTAGGCTTTGGTTGGGCCAATTCATTGCACCACCTCAGCTATGGAATGGTTGATTTGCCTTCTGGTAAGATGAAGAGTAGGGAAGGGACTGTTGTGGATGCCGATGATTTGATGTATGAAATGACTCAAACAGCCCAAAACAAAGCACAAGAATTGGGTAAACTTGAGGGGATGCCCGAGGATGATAAAAACAAACTATATAGCACCATCGGTTTAGGGGCGCTAAAGTATTTTATTTTAAAAGTTGATCCTAAAAAAAGAATTGTATTTAACCCCGAAGAATCAGTAGATTTTAATGGAAACACGGGTCCTTTTATTCAATATACCTATGCCAGAATTCAGTCTTTGCTTCGAAAGGCCACAGCGGCTATTCCTGAAAATATTGCTCCTGACATCTTATTAGATCAAGAAAAACAGCTGCTTAAAATTTTGTTGCAATTTCAAGAAATTGTTTGGCAGGCAGCCCAACAATATAGTCCTGCTTTGGTGGCCAATTATTGTTATGAGCTGGTGAGAGCCTACAATTCCTATTACCAATCGGTTTCTATTTTAGGGGATGAAAGTTTGAACAATCGTCAATTTAGATTAAAGCTGTCAAAACAAGTGGGCTTGGTTATTGCCTCGGGGTGTGATTTACTGGGAATTTCAGTTCCTGATCGTATGTAAACAAAAAAAAACCGCTTCGAGTGAAGCGGTTTTTAAAGTTTTCATTTCAATTTTTCCCCAAACATTATTTTTTGGAAGAAGCAGCCAAATTGTAAACAACAAGGCCAAATCCTATTTTGTTAATGGCATCACCAATGTTATAGACCACGTCCATGTTTAGACCAATTCCGTCAACAAAATCATACCATCCGTCTGTTCCGATCATATAGCCGAGCGGGTAAATTGCCCATCCTACAAGCACGAACCAGCATAGTGTTTTGTGAGCACTTTCTACAGCACCTCCAGCCGATTTGGCCAATTTTGAAGCACCACCGAACCAAATTTCATAAACAATAATGAAATAGGCAATCCCAGAAAGTAATCCCCAAAATGCAGCTTGGTCTCGTGAAACCGCTTCGCCCCAATAACCTGTAACGAGCATAATGACAGAAAGAACAATGAGTTTCCACATTAAACTCTTAGTTGCTCCAGCAGCACGAAGAATTAAATAAAACTCCACACACATTAACGGCACAGTCAACACCCAATCTACATAGCGAAAGAAGGTTGGTGACTCACCAACACTGGCCCAATAATCACGCATGTAATAGTAATGAACTGCAGCAATAAAAGTAATTAAACCAGAAACCAAAATTGAAGTTCTCCATTTTCCGTCAAATGAGTTTAATGAAAGAAAAAAGAAAGCCGAAGCAGCCATCATGGCCATGCAGCCCACAAAAAATGTGAAGCCTACGTAATCATCAGTAGCCATTTTTGGCACCAAAGCAATCATGTTGAAAATTTTTTCCATAATATTTAAATAATTAATTGTTTAGGTAAATGTAAAAAAAATTAAACATAATTACTATATTTAAATAAAATTTTTTCACCAATAAATGACAATATCATCAATTTTAATCAGTAAAAATGCTTACTTGACAATTTTATTAACATTGTTAGCAACTGGCATATCCACCCTTTTTCCTTTAATTTTGTTGCAATACTTGGCCTTTTTAGGTGTTTTGAGTATCGGAATTTTGCATGGGGCAAATGACTTATTGCTTATAGGAAAAGTCAAAGGCCATTCGAAATTTGACCCAAAAACACTCGCAATTTATTTATTGCTTGTTTCCTTAGTAAGTTTGTTACTTAATTTCTTCCCTTTCATAGCTCTTTGCTTTTTTGTGTTGTTTAGTGCCTATCATTTCGGTGAACAACAGTGGACCATGAGTTCAGGTAGTATAAACTCTTGGGGTGGAACCTTTTTTTACTTTTTATATGGACTCATGATTTTTGCTACATTATTTTATACTCATGTTGACCAAGTCATTGATATTATTAATGAAATTTCATCCGTTAAACTTTCTTCTACTTTCTTCGATTATCTGTTTTATTTTTCGTGTTTTGCATTGGTTTTGATGAGTATCCGCTGTTATACATCTATTTCAGATATTCTGAGATTTCAGTTGTTGGCGACATTTTCTATCCTACTCCTTTTTTATTTTACTCCTCTTTTCTGGTCTTTTGCTTTTTATTTTGTTTTTTGGCACAGCCTACCATCTTTGCGGGAGCAACTTGTTTTTTTGTATGGAAACACAACTGCAAAAAGTTATAAGTTGTATTTTAAAAATGGTCTTTTTTACTGGATATTGGCTTTGGTGGGGCTCGCCCTAATTTTATATTTGCTTCAAGACAACAAGACCCTTTTCTTGTCTGTTTTCTTTTCCTTTTTAGCCGCCATTACCATACCCCATGTTTGGGTTGTGATCTTAATGAAAAAAAACGCCAATAGGCATGGAAACTAACTCCTTTCAAATTCCTAAATTTGTCACCTAATAGACAGTATAATGTTTCAATCTTTAAGTGACAAGCTCGACAAAGCCATTCATGTGCTCAAAGGGCATGGTCGAATTACAGAAATCAACGTAGCAGAAACCGTAAAAGAAATTCGTCGAGCTCTCCTTGATGCAGATGTCAACTTTAAAATTGCAAAAGAATTTACCACCAATGTTAAAGAAAAAGCTTTAGGCCAGAACGTGCTCACAACCCTCCAGCCAGGTCAGTTGCTTGTTAAGATTGTAAAAGACGAACTCACCAAGCTGATGGGCGATCAGGCGCAAGGCCTCGATCTTTCAAAATCACCTACGATCATCCTCATGTCAGGATTGCAGGGGTCTGGAAAAACGACCTTTTCGGGTAAGTTGGCACATTATTTAAAATCTAAAAAATCAAAAACCCCCCTTTTGGTTGCCTGTGACGTTTACCGACCAGCGGCCATTGATCAACTCCATGTGGTGGGTGGCCAAGTTGATGTAGCGGTTTTTTCGAATAAAGAAGAAAAAGACCCTGTTAAAATTGCACTTCAAGGTGTGCAACACGCCAAGCAAAACGGGCATAATGTTGTCATTGTGGACACAGCTGGTCGCCTAGCCGTTGACGAGGCCTTGATGCAAGAAATCGAAAGCATTCACAAAGCTCTGCAGCCACAAGAAACCTTGTTTGTAGTAGATGCCATGACTGGTCAGGATGCGGTCAATACAGCCAAAACTTTTCACGATCGTTTAAATTTTGAAGGGGTTGTGCTCACAAAGCTCGACGGTGATTCGCGAGGAGGAGCGGCTTTGTCTATTAAGGCCGTGGTGAACAAACCCATAAAGTTTATTGGAATCGGAGAGAAAATGGAGGCCATAGACGTTTTTCACCCCGACAGGATGGCCGATCGCATATTGGGCATGGGCGACGTGGTTTCGCTTGTGGAGCGCGCCCAAGACATGTTCGACGAAGAAGAGGCTAAAAAGCTTTCTCGAAAAATTGCTAAGAGTCAGTTTGGGTTTGATGATTTTTTAAAGCAAATTCATCAAATCAAAAAAATGGGAAACCTTAAGGACGTCATGGGCATGATTCCAGGCATGGGTAAGGCCATTAAAGATATTGATATCGACGACGACGCGTTTAAGCACATCGAAGCGCTCATTCATTCCATGACACCCCAAGAAAGGGCTACACCTAAAATCATCAACCCCAGCAGAAAAAAGCGCATAGCTAAAGGTGCTGGCTTAGACATCCAAGAGCTCAATAAACTTCTAAAACAATTTGAGCAAATGGGTAAAATGATGAAAATGATGCAAGGTGGTGGAGCTTCTAAACTTATGGGTCAACTTCCTGGATTACGCTAAATAAATTAAAAAATGACAATTCTAGACGGAAAAAAAACCTCCAACCAAATCAAGGAAGAAATAGCAGCTCAGGTGGCTCAGATGAAAGCAAACGGACAACGCCCTCCACACTTGGCTGCTGTTTTGGTGGGCAACGATGGAGCAAGCCTTACCTATGTGGGGAGCAAGGTGCGCTCATGCGAAAAAATAGGATTTAAATCCACCCTCATTCATCTTCCCGAAAGCACTTCCGAAGCCGAATTGCTAAGTCAAATAGTTTCTTTAAACAACGACAATAATCTTGACGGATACATTGTTCAGTTGCCTCTTCCAAAGCACATCAATGAAGAAAAAATACTATTGGCAGTAGATCCCAAAAAAGATGTTGATGGTTTTCATCCCACCAATTTTGGGCGGATGGCTCTAGAGATGGAAACTTTTATTCCGGCAACCCCATTTGGAATTATGGAATTGCTTAAACGCTATGAAGTGGAAACTCAAGGTAAGCATACGGTTGTTATTGGCCGTAGCCATATCGTTGGTCGCCCCATGAGTATATTGATGAGCCGTAAAGGGAATCCTGGCAATAGCACCGTAACCCTAACCCATAGCAGGACTCAAGACATCGAAAAATTTACCAGAGAAGCCGATATTATCATTTCTGCTCTCGGAATCCCCAATTTCCTAAAAGCTGATATGGTAAAGCAAGGTGCAGTTGTAATTGATGTGGGCATCACCCGAGTGCCTTCAGAGCATCATCCAAAAGGCTACCAAATTGTTGGTGATGTTGATTATGAAGCTGTGAAAGACAAAACCAGCTTCATTACTCCTGTGCCAGGGGGCGTGGGCCCCATGACCATCGCCATGTTGTTGAAAAACACCCTATTGGCAAGAGATAGAAATGCCTAATCCCATCCCACCATTAGGGCTTTGATGGGTGCGTTGTCTGGAATATGAACTTCTTCGATAATTTTATCCGTACCATGACGCATTTCTAAGGGTAGATGTTTTTTGTCTATTGTAATATAAACATCAATATCATTGACAAACAAAACTACATTTGTAATGGTGTTTTGAATCGAAGAAATACGGTGTTTATTCTTAAGCTCTCCAAAAGTATTTCCAACATGAAAACCTTTTGAAGTCTTGAAACGGGAGTCGTGAATTTGTATGGTTTCAATAGTTTCTTTAGGATCAAATTGTTGCTTTGGGGTTAATGTAAGCAAGAGGTGAGTCCCTGTGTTGTCATAAACCAAATAGCGGTCTATGCCTGCTTGAACATAATCTCCCTCTCCAGTATAGCGAACCAAAGAATCTTGAGCAAAAAGTGAGTCTAGTTGCGAAACTTTGTGCGTTGGAGTTAAAATGCCTACACGTCCTTTTTCAATCGTAAATGCTTCATTTGAGCAGGAAATGAAAATGAGTGAAAATGTGAAGATTTTAAGAAAGCGAAATAGCATGTTGATGAAATTAAGATTTCAAAAATACGCTTTTTCAATTCAAAATGCTTTACCTTTTAGCAAGCTTATTAAGAATCCCAAAAACTCCTCTTATAAACGTGGCACTTGTCAAAACTTTTAGAATTGGATTTGAAGATTTTCTACGCTTTCCTCTAGATCTCGAACGGCTTTCAGGAGTTTGCTTTTCGTTAATCTTATTGGCCATTAAAATCTTTCTGCTTAAGATTTCATAGGCGCTATCTCGATTAATTGTTTGTTTATATTTCATAGCCAAACGCGAGGATCTAAATGCCCCATTCAGTGCTTCTGAGGGAGGGACATCCATACTGCTCATAGGTGCTCTTAGATGTGTTGCTGCAAGTGGTGTTGGTTTTCCCTTGCTGTCTAGGGCTGTGACGAGGGCTTCACCTATACCTAAGCTTGTCAATAGTTGATCGATTTTATAGTATTTACTGGTCGGAAAATTCTCTGCAATTTGCTTAATAGATTTTCTGTCTTTAGCCGTAAATGCCCTTAACGCATGTTGAATTTTTAACCCCAACTGAGACAAAACAGCATCGGGAATGTCTGTTGGGTTTTGAGTTACAAAAAATAACCCAATCCCTTTTGATCTTATGAGCTTAACAATTTGTTCAATCTGATCCAATAAGACTTCGGAACCTTCCTTGAAAACCAAATGAGCTTCGTCAATAAAGATGACCAATTCTGGTTTTTTAGTGTCGCCAACCTCAGGAAATGCAGTGTAAATTTCAGCCAAAATACTCAACATAAAAGTAGAAAATAGTTGAGGTTTGTTTTGAATGTCATGAAGTCTAAGCACATGAATGGTGCCAGGTTTTTCGGGCTCGAAATTCAGCAAGTCTTTTGGGTCGAATGAGGGCTCACCAAAAAATTGCTTAGCACCTTGTTGCTCCAATGCGACAATCTGCCTTAATATGGCTCCGGCAGAGGTAGCAGATACACGACCATAGCGTTCCTCAAAACTGTCTTTTCCAGTTCGAGAGGCATATTCTAACACTTTTTTTAAATCGTCTAAATCGAGAAGGGGCAGTTGTTCATGGTCACAATAATCGAAAATTACGCTTAACACACTTTCCTGAACGGGGCTCAGTCGAAGAATTCTCGAAAGTAGAATTGGACCAAACTCTGTCACTGTGGCTCTTAACCTCACCCCTTTTTCGTTAGAGAGACTGAGCAGCTCAACAGGGAAACTCTTAGGCGTGAACGGAATTCCAATGGCTTTGTGGCGGGCTGTAATTTTTGGGTGACCCGGGCTGGGCAGTAATAGGCCACTCAAATCTCCTTTTATATCCATTAGCAAAACGGGCACCCCATTATTGGAAAGATTTTCGGCCAGTATTTGTAGGGTTTTCGTTTTTCCTGTTCCTGTAGCCCCTGCAATCAACCCATGCCGATTCATGGTCTCTAATGGAATTTGTATGGGAACTTCTTTTATGATTTTTCCTTCAAACATGGCCGCTCCCAGTTGAAGGGCGTTGGCCTGACTGTGATAGGCGTTTTGGAAGTGTTGAATGAAGTCTTGAAGTTTGTCTTTCATGGTTTGGGAAATTTGTAGGTTAAATTGACAAGATAAAGATATAAAAAACCCAGTGATTTAAAAATGAACAAAAGAGGACTTATCTTTGCATCATGGATAAAGCCATTCAAAAACAAGTAGCACTGGGCCAATATTTGCCTTTGATGGAAGCTTTCTATACAATCCAAGGAGAAGGTTATCATAAAGGGCTGGCTTCTTTTTTTGTTAGAATAGGTGGCTGCGATGTGGGTTGCCATTGGTGCGATGTGAAGGAAAGCTGGAATGCCGAAACGCATCCTCCAACCAACATAAAAGACATTGTTTCTATGGCGGTAAATTATTCAAAAACTGTTGTGATCACTGGAGGAGAGCCTCTCATGTGGAACATGTCTCCAATCACCAAGGCATTACAAACAGAGGGCTGTCAAACTCACATCGAAACTTCTGGTGCCTATCCTTTTTCAGGGGATTGGAATTGGGTTTGCTTATCACCCAAAAAGCGGAAGTTGCCACTTCCCGAAATTTATGAAAAGGCCGATGAGCTAAAGGTGATTGTTTATAACAACAGTGACTTTGCATTTGCAGAAGCCGAAGCCAAAAAAGTTAGGACTTCTTGTCAGCTTTTTTTGCAACCAGAATGGAGCCGAAAAGATGAGATAAGCCCCCTAATTGTGGATTATGTTATGAAAAACCCACATTGGAAAATCTCTCTACAAACCCACAAATACTTGAACATTCCCTAGTTATGGAAGCTTTTCAAGATAGGGCCAAAAGTGCCATGACTGAAAGTCGGGTGTATTTTAAAAAACTTAAAAAACGACCCCCCAAAAATTTAGACGAACAAGTACAAGAGATACACCAAGCTGTTTTTAAGGATATCGACTGTTTAGATTGTGCTCAATGTTGTAAAACTACCGGTCCTTTATTTACAGAAAAAGATTGTCAACGCATCGCCAAAAAGTTAAGAATCACTGTGGCCCAATTCGAAAATGATTATTTGAGGGTAGATGAAGATGGTGACAAAGTATTGCAGCAATTGCCTTGTCCTTTTCTAGCCTCCGATCATGCTTGTTTGATCTATGAGGATCGTCCTAAAGCCTGTCGTGAATACCCCCATACCGATAGAAAAAAAATATATCAGATTGCTAATCTCACCCTTCAGAACACTTTGATTTGCCCGGCTGCCTACAGGATTGTTGAGCGGATGAAATCCGAAATTCCTGTTCGCTAATCATAGATCAAATATTTTTTTCTTAG
>CAYZFD010000018.1:9167-32121 GCA_964477735.1 uncultured Flavobacteriaceae bacterium | reverse complement strand
ATTTGCTGAATGTATGATACTTTTGCGGTTTCCCCATGCTATGGTGGCTGTTAGAAAAGCAGCGATTTCAATGTCTTCTTTTTTGGAGAATCTATGAGGAATTTGAATGGGGTCTGATTCCACAAATTTAGGGTGGTTATAAAACTGGGCTTTTTCGTCTAAAAAATCTTTAATTTCACTATGCGTCATGCCAATTTCCATCTACCAATTTTAGGGTTCTATCGGCTTCTGCGGCAAGTTTTGGATTGTGCGTTACCAAAACAATGGTTAGCCCAAATCGTTCTCGAAGTTCAAAAAACAATTGATGGAGTTTTTCAGCAGATTCACTATCCAAATTCCCACTAGGTTCATCGGCAAACAATAGTTTGGGTTGATTGACAAGCGCTCTGGCAACAGCAACTCTTTGTTGTTCTCCTCCCGAAAGTTGTGAAGGTTTGTGGTTTAGTCGATTTTCTAAGCCGAGTAATCCTAGAAGCTCAGTAGCCCTAGCCTTGACCTTTTCTTTAGGATCACCTTTAATGTAACCAGGAATGCAAACGTTTTCTAGGGCCGTAAACTCTGGGAGTAGTTGATGAAATTGAAAAACAAACCCCATGTTTATATTTCTAAAATTGGCCAGCTGCTTAGAGTTGAGTTTCGAAAGATCTTGTCCATCAACCTCCAAGCGTGTAGATGGATTTTCGTCCCATTGGTCAAGGGTACTGAGCAAATGGAGGAGCGTGGTTTTTCCAGCACCAGAAGGACCAACAATAGCGACTACTTCTCCTTTTTTTATATGAAGCGATAAACCATTAACCACATTAAGATTTCCGTAGGTCTTAAAAAGAGATTTTGCCTGAATCATTTTGTGAAAATACCGCTTTTTAAACTTTTAACCTTTGTGGCGTCTAAAAATTGTATTGGCATCAATATAATACTTGACTCGAAGTGACAATTGATGTTGCATAGAAAGGGCTAGTAAGTTCTCTAAACTAGCTCCATATCCAATGTCTGAGAGCTTGTCCTGATTAAAAAGTTGATTTCTGTAGAGTAAAGTCATTTCACTTCCTGGCGCGAACCACCAATTAAAGCTCAAATCAACATTCCAAATATTGAAATTTGTATTTGGATTGTTTTCTTCTGTATTTCGTGTTGTTGGCGTTCGCGTGCCGTTTGAATTTAATTTGTAGAAAGCTTTATCGCCATAATGTGCGGTACTCCAAAAATTCCTAAAATTAAGCTTGATTGACTTGAAGGGATCAAAATTATAACTTGCGGTGAGGTTGTTTTCGATAAGGGAAACATCTCTAATACCCATCACAATATTGTCCTTTTCGCCACTAATATAGCCTAGGTCATCAGTTTGTTTTCCCAAGGTGGTTGATGTGTTTATAAGAAATTTGTTTGAGAACCGAAATCGAGGGCTAATCGTCAGAGATAAATTTTGGCGATTTTCTCCATAATTTTGATTGAGCCATTTTCCTGCTTGGAATCTTAAATCTAGCGCCAATTTTTTCCTGTAATCTGTTGATATAAAAGATGTCAACTCAAATAAAGGATCTATCAAAACAAAGCGGTTATCGCCTTCGGCTCGGGTTTCATAGAAATCCTTATTTTGGGTCACAAAGCGCAAATCTACTCCAAACGCTACACGATTTTTTTGGATAAAAAAGCTTTCTAATCTAAAGTCATGGGCGCGAAAAACATTCGGCACCAATCTTCTTAGATGTCGAACAGTGAATTCTAGTCGAAATTTGTTAAACCGTCCTTTAGGCTCAAAAGTTTCATAGGAAAGAATGCCAAATAATGCATTGAAGTTGGTGCGGGCAACAATCCCCATGTCATTGATATCAAAATCTTGTTCTGATAAAAAGTGTGCCATTCCCCAACGAAAATTTCCTGTTGTTTTTCGCAAAATCAATTGCGATCTCAAACCGCGTTTGCTTTCGGGACCACTGATATCACTATACCGAATGCCGCCATCTAGGTTATAGCTATTTTTTTTGTTCCTTAAATCAAAAAGCAGGGCTGTTACATTTCCGTCTCTATATTCGTGCCCTGGGCGAGTGACGTTGGTGTTGATGAGCGAGATCGAAGAGTTTTGATTAAACTGTTGGTCAAAGACCAAAATGTTGTAGTTCGAAACAGGTTCTGTGAGCACTTCCCTTGTCTTGTTTGTAATGCTGTCTTTTAGCGTTCCATAGGCCGCTTGTGTAATGGCATTGAAAAATCCTATCCCAAGATTTTTTTGAGTGCGCCCCGATAGTTTAACGGCGTTGATCAATTTTGTTTTGCTGTCTTCTGTGACCACGATTTCATTTGCCTTTGCATAACTACTTGCACTGGTGGAGGGTGCGCCACCAATTCTTCGGCTGTAAAAAAGTTGACCTTTGTTGAACAGTTCTGTGCCTTCTGTAAAAAAGGAACGGTTTTCATCAAATTGTTGTTCAAACGGACTCAGATTAAGTTCAACATTATCAAATGCTACTTGGCCAAAGTCGGGGATTAGGGTGGCATCAAGCGTAAAACTGTCACTAATGCCATACTTCAGATCCATACCAGCACTCATTTGAGATTGGCTGTTGTTTCCATTTTTTTCAACAAGTCCCTGTGCATAAGGATAAAGCTCTAAACGAAGGGGAGGTTGAATGTTGTTGAGGTTGTTGACAGTTCCTGTCTGTTGGTTGACTAAGCCTACAGAACGGTCAACACGATTCCAGCTTAAAACCTCATTTTCTCGAGTGTTTACACGCCAAAAATTAATGCCCCAAGTTTGATTTTCCTTTTCGGGAAAGCGCAGGGCGTTATATGGAATTTTAATTTCAACATTCCAGCCTTGCTCATCAAAGGATACTTTTCCGTCGAATACTACGTCATAGCTAAAATCCTCTTCTGTGCCACTCACTCGAGCGTCTGCCAGGGCGCCTCCTGCCGTTACGAAAAATCGGGTTTCGTTATTTCCATCGTCGTAAGTGTTCAATTGAATTCCAAAAAAATCAGATAGGGTTTCAATATCATCTCGCTGGGAAAATTGCCTAAAGACTTCCCCTGGTCTGGGATCTTTGAGCTGTGCTGCAAAGTATAGAGCTTTGTTGTCATAGGCCATACGAACAAATGTGCCGTAGGCTTTTTGTTCCTCACCTGTGTTTGTGGGTTCATAGTAGTAAAAACCACTTTCGGGTTCTATTTCAGACCAAAAAGCTTCATCAATTACGCCATCGATTGTTGGAGGATTTTCGATTCGAACCGCTTGAATGCTACGACGGTTTTGCCCTAATACTGCAAAGTGAGCTAAGGCAATCGAGAAAATAATAATATGGAGCTTACTCATATTCATTAAAACGCTTTGATTGGGTTAATGTTACTTCATTAACGAATGATTTTTTAAATTGCGAGCGAAACTACAATAAAATTGGAAACTGCAACTTTTGCTGGGGGATGCTTTTGGTGTCTAGAAGCTGTCTTTACAAGATTAAAGGGCGTTGAGCGGGTGCAATCTGGATATACGGATGGACACATCAAAAATCCGTGTTATCGTGAAGTTTGTAGCGGGAAAACTGGTCATGCTGAAGCGGTTCAAATGTCTTTTAATCCCGATCAGGTTAGTTTTGATCAACTGCTGGCTGTTTTTTTTGCAACTCATGATCCTACTACGCTAAACCGCCAAGGAGCAGATATTGGCACCCAATATCGGTCTGCCATTTTTTATCATTCAGAAGTTCAAAAACAATGTGCAGAAAAATTTGTAGAAAAATTAACGATTGATCAAGTTTTTAAGGTGCCTATTGTCACTGTAATTTCGCCTGCTACAATTTTTTATTTGGCTGAGGAAGCACATCAAAATTACTATGCTCGTGAGTTCGATCAACCTTATTGTAATTTTGTAATTGCTCCTAAAATTCAAAAATTAAAAGAATTGTTTTCTGGTTTGCTTAAAGAGTCCATCCCTCCGACAATATAATACTTAAACACCCCAATTATGATTAAAAAATTTGTTATTTGTATTCTTTTAGACCTTGTAGGGTTTTTGACGTCTTCGTGGATTTTTCCTGTTCTAGGAGATTTTTTAGACATTTTGTGGGCACCACTATCGGCCTATTTTATGGTTAAAATGTTTCCTGGAAAATCAGGAAAAATAGCTGGGCTCATCACTTTTCTAGAAGAAGCTTGGCCCAGCCTTGATTTTGTTCCAACCTTTACAATGATGTGGTTGTGGGATTGGGTTACAAAACATAAACACTAAAACTGACTGCTGATGCTGAAATTAATGGAGCGCCCCACGTTTTCCAAGCCATCATATTTTAGTCGGGAAAGGTGACTTACAAAAGATTTGTCTAGCAGATTCTGTAACTGTAGTGTTGCCTGAAAGTTGGCGCCAAAGCATTCAAAACTCGACCCCATTTCAATTCCAATAAGTTCGTAGGCTTTTGTAGGGGTTTCCAAGGGGTGTGTTTTGTCTTGCTTTCCAACGAATTGAGCTTTAGTGCTTAGATGTGGTTTCTGGAAAATTGTTCCCGATGGTAGATCAAATCTTGTTTCAAATTGAAATCTTGGTGCTGGCATTAAGGGCAGGTAATTACCGCCTTGTTGTTTTCCTATAACCATATCATAACTCGAAACGACATGAAGCCAATCTAACGGATGTGGATGCAGATGTAATTGAAACTCCCCTCCAAACAAATGGGCATTGCTTTGAGTGTATTGATAAACTGGATTTCCATCCTCGATTTCAGCTGTTGGTGCGATGAAAATAAAATTTTTGAAATCGTTATAAAAACCTTCAGCAACAAAAAACCAATGCTTTTTATTGATTTCCAATGACAAGTCAAATTGATGATTTTTTTCAGCCTTTAGCTTGTTGTTTCCTTTTTCAAATCTATTGGTTCCATGGTGCACACCAAAGGAGCTCAACTCTGATAGGTTTGGTGCCCTAAAACCACTTGCATAGTGTAACCTCCATGAACTATTTTCGTTAAAATTCCACTTTAAGCCTGTTGAGGCAGTCCAGTTCTTGAACTTTTTGTCCACTGCTTCGACAGTTATTGTGGGTTCGCCAACATGGTTGATTTCATAACTTTCTGTTTGAATATTTCTTTTATCGAATCGAATTCCTGCTTGCCCACTCACTTTGGGTCTATGAATACTAAAAATGGCAAAAGTTCCAAAATCTTGTTTTTTAGCGTTTGGGATTAAGATTTCTTCTCCCACATTCTTGTTTTTTTGCAACATGCCTTGAATGCCAATCACAGTTTCAACTTGTCTCAGGTTGGGGGTGTGTATTTTTAGCTCATACATACTGCTAGTGAGCTTCATGTTGAGCGCAGCTTCGCCATGTTCATGACCTTCTTCTTTGTGTGCTTCAAATTCTTTACGAATGTTTTGGGCATGCCCCACTTTAGCTTCTGCCAAGACTTTTCCAACAAAAAGTTTTTGGTCTAAGCTTATGGTTTTTTGGTCTATTTCTTGAAAAGGTTCATCTGGGTTTCTTGTAGTTTTAGCTTCTAGGTCAGTTTCGGGTAGGCCTAATTTCACTAGGTTGTTGTTATATCGAATCTCAGTTTTCCCTTTTTTCTGAGCCCAAGCCAAGCCCAATTTAAAATCTCGAGCCTTCCAACGACTATTGGGGACCCTCTGATTATTCCCTTGCCTATAATCTACTGCATTTTGTGTGGAATAGCGAACTAGACCTTGAAGTTTTTTTCCAGAGATTTTATAGCCCAAACCAAAATTATGTCCCAAGTTATTGGATAAAAAACCATAAGAAATATCTCCTTCATTTTGGCCAAAGGGAGCAAATCTTTCAGGATTTAGGTAGAGCACACCTGCTATGGCGTCGGATCCATAAAGAAGAGAAGCCGGACCCTTTATGATCTCAACACTTTCTACCCCTTCACTGCTTAAGTTTAAGCCATGTTCATCTCCAAATTGTTGGTTTTCGAGCCGAATGCCCTGTGCATAGGTAACAACTCTATTGCCGCCCAAACCTCGAATCACAGGCTTTCCTATTCCATTTCCTGTAGATTGTTGCCGCAATCCAGGAATGTTTTGAAGTGCTTCGGGGAGTCGAGTTCGATTTATTGGACTTGTTTTTGAGAGTTGCAAACTGGAGACTTTTGTAATGTTTTCGCTTTGTATTTTATGAAATGGGGTAGAAACCACCACTTCATCAAACTCAATGACTTGCGAATCCATTTGAACGTATATAAGATTTTTTTGATCCTCTGACACCAATATTTGGACAGGCTTTGTTTTATAACCCAATGCTGAGAAAATGAGCGAGTGGTTTCCAGCGGGAAGTGACAATTCAAACGAACCGTTTTCATCTGTTGTCGTGTGTATTTTAAGTTGTGGCTGAAAAACAGTCGCGCCCTCAATGGGTTGGTTGTCACAACTACAAGTTAGGGTTCCGCTCACTTGTTGAGCCAACACTGTGCTCCCCATAAACAGGGCAGCATAAAAAAAATATTTTTTCATGATTAATAAATTGATTTGATGGAACTTAGTTGCAGTATTGCAACCCTAAATTTTGAAAATCAAATCAATAGAGGTGGGCCACGCAGTTTTGGGATTTTGAAATGGTCATTGGCTTTGATTTGTTGTGCAACATCAAAAAAGACCTTATCGATGGGGCTAACCAAGCTATAGCTCAGTGCTTTAGGTTGTGGAGAAGTATAGGCTGTTGTGAAAGCATAGTAGAAACAACTACACTCCCAGTTGGCGCTGTGTAGATGATCTTCCGAAATGGAGCATGAAGGGTGTTCATGCGCTTCTAACAGATGGAAAACTTCTTGCGCCGTAGGAAAAAATAACAGTAGCCATAAAAAAATGGCGATCGATTTTTTCTTATAATTTTGGTTTTTATTCATGGGCGCTCAGAAAAACATTTGAAGCCTAAATGAGACAACATACGTTTTTCAAAGTTCCAAAAAAATTTGAATTGTCCAAAAATAAATCCAATAAAGACCAGCAAAATCTGGTAAATCGGAAATATGAGTAAAATTCTAAAGGGCCAAAATAACAGAGGCGATGTGCTTTCAGCGTTTAAACCCATCCAATGCAATAAAGGTTTAGCTAAATATGCTGCTGCTGAACCCGTGATGGCAAAAACCAAACAAACGACTAGCAATTGAATGTTAGAGCGAAGACCCCAGTGTTTTCGAAGTCTTTTAAACATGTTTACCCATTAAGAATGCTACTGATTTGATCGGCCAACTCAACACCAATACGATCCTGTGCTTCGTTTGTAGCCGCTCCAATGTGTGGTGTTAAAGAAATCTTGGGATGCATCAATAGTTTGATGGCTGGAGTAGGTTCATTTTCAAAAGTGTCCAATCCAGCAAAACTAACTTTCCCGCTATCCAGAGCTTCAACCAATGCCACTTCGTCTATCACCCCGCCTCTTGCGGCATTGATAATGCCTACGCCATTTTTCATTTTAGAAAATGCAGTAGCATCAATGACATATTCTTTTTGTGCAGGGACGTGTAAACTAATGAAATCTGACTGTTCTATGACCGCATCAAAGCTGCTACATTTGACTTCAATGGAGATGGATTGGCCGTTTGCAAATTTTAAAGGAATGTTAGCGCCTTCTGAAAATTTATCATACGCCATTACATTCATGCCCACGCCTAGCGCAATTTTGGCAGTTTCTTGCCCAATTCTTCCAAAACCTATAATACCCAAGGTTTTCCCTCTTAATTCTGTGCCTTTGGCATAGGCTTTTTTGAGGCCTTTAAAATTAGATTCTCCTTCGAGTGGCATTTGTCGGTTAGCATCGTGTAGGAAACGAACACCACCATAAAGATGTGCAAAAACCAATTCAGCTACTGATGCAGATGATGCAGCAGGGGTGTTGATAACGTGTAGCCCTTTTTGACGTGCATAGTCCACATCAATATTGTCCATACCAACACCACCACGACCAATAATTTTGAGTGACGAACAGGCGTCTATTAAATCTTTGCGCACTGTTGTGGCACTGCGAACCAACAAAACTTCTACTTTATTTTCGTTGATATAATTGGCCAGTTGTTCTTGAGCAACGGTTGTGGTGCTTACTGAGAAACCAGCAGCTTCTAGTGCTTCGAGTCCACTTTGAGAAATGCCATCGTTGGCTAAAATTTGCGTCATTTTTTATGCTTTAGATTCTAATTGTTTCATAATATCTACCAACACTTGTACCGATGACAAGGGCATGGCATTGTATATAGAAGCTCGGTAGCCTCCGACAGATCGGTGACCATTTAACCCGTTAATACCACCTTCTTTACAAAGTTGATCGAATTTTTCTTTATGTGCTTCATCAACCAAGTTGAATGTGGCATTCATAGCACTTCTATCTTCTTCGACAGCAAAGCCTTTGAACAATGAATTTCGATCAATCTCTCCATAAACAAGTGAAGCCTTTTCATTGTTGCGTTTTTCTATAGCTTCTATCCCACCATTTTCCTTAAGCCATCTCAAAGTGAGCATGGATGTGTAAACTGCAAAAACGGGTGGAGTGTTAAACATACTATCCTTGCTGGCATGCACTTGATAATCCAACATGGAAGGAATCTTTCTAGAAACTTTTCCAAGAATAGACTCATTAACCACAACCAAGGTGGTTCCAGCTGGCCCCATGTTTTTTTGAGCGCCTGCGTAAATTAAATCAAATTTTGAAAAATCTATTTTTCTTGAGAAAATATCCGAACTCATGTCGGCCACTAAAGGAACTGTTGTATTGGGGATGTCTTTTATTTGAGTTCCAAAAATGGTATTGTTTGTGGTGATGTGAAAATAATCGGCATCTGAGGGGATTTCATAATTTTTTGGAATATAATTGAAATTAGCATCTTTAGATGAAGCCACTTCAATCACATTTCCTAACAATTTGGCCTCTTGAATGGCTTTAGAGGACCATGTGCCTGTGTTGAGGTAGGCGGCTTTGTTTTCTAGCAAATTGTAGGCTGTCATTAGAAACTGCAAACTGGCTCCACCTTGTAAAAACATAGCTTTATAACCCTTGTTTTCTAATCCAAGAAGTTCTAAAGCCAACACTGTGGCCTCGTCCATAACAGCAATAAAATCTTTGCTGCGATGAGAAATTTCAATCAAGGAAAGGTTACTGTTGTTAAAATTAAGTACTGCATCAGCAGCTTGTTGCATCACGCTGTCAGGTAGGATGCAGGGGCCAGCACTAAAGTTGTGTTTTTTCATAAGAGATTTTCAAAGTGCAAAGAAACAAAATCAATCAGACTCACCAAGGTGAATTTCCCGAATTTTTTTTAAAATATAATCAATCTAAATTTATAATGATGTCAAGAAAGAAATGGTGTCCACTCCATCGGCATAGGCCGATAGGTTAGGGGACTGTGTTTGGCCGAATGGAATAATTTTGTCATCATGATCATTCCCAACCACACATTGAACTTCTTCGCTATGTCCTAATGTTTTCGATAACCTAAGTTCATCTGTGTAAGTTTCGTAAAACAAACAACCCACCGGGGCGCCTAAACCTTGATCTTCCTTAAGCAGTAAAAATCCATTGTCGAGCATTTTAGCATTTGTCATCAAGTAAACCGCCTTGTTGTAGTCATAATTGTTCGCATAGGCGCTGTGCTCTATAATGTTGTGATAAGGATAAATCGCTTCGAAAAAATCTTTAAAGTCATAATTTTTGGGTACATAGAGTTTTGAAACATTTCGGCAACCCAATCCAAAATATGCAAAAATGTCTTGGGCTAAAGCTTCTAATGCTTGCCGAGATTCATGTCCACGAAGAATTGCAACCGAGTGTCTATTTTTTCGAATAATGTGGGGAATCTGCCTAAAATATTGTTCAAAGTAACGGCTGCTATTATTGTTCCCTGTGGCAATTGCAGCGTCAAAATCTTGCAGTGGTCCATCAATAAGCTGAATCTTGTCTTGAAACAATTTGTTTTCGTTTTGTAAAAAGGCGATCACGGTTTTCATCAACAACTGGTCTTTAGAAGAGGTTTTCACCAACGCATGATGCCCACAAACCAAAACAGAGATTAAGTCGTGTAAGCCCACCAATGGAATATTTCCCGCCATGATCAGTCCGATTTTTTTTGAAGTTTTGGGATCTGAATATGGGATAAGCCATTTTTCAATTTGCTCTAGGGTTAACAAATTTCCCCATGTTGTAAAGCACAGCTTTAAATTTTCTTCAGTAAACCATTTGTTTTCGACCAAAACTTTGGGAATCAATGTCCGATAAGGTGTAAAATTCACTTCGGGTTCTTCTCTAAACCATGCGCCAAGCCTAGCCATTGATGTAATAATTGTGGTATTGAGCTTCATAAAACTTGTGTGGGTGGTGTTTAGACCCTATTTTTGTCGCCAAATTTAAGCAATCATGGCCATTATCATAACAGATGAATGTATCAATTGTGGTGCTTGCGAACCAGAATGCCCCAACACTGCTATTTATGAGGGTGCTGATGACTGGCGCTACGCCGATGGCACCAACCTTGAGGGCGATTTAGTTTTGCCCAATGGAAAAGCTGTAAACGCCGAAAGCGCCCAGGAGCCTATCTCTGATGAAATTTACTATATCGTACCTGATAAGTGCACCGAATGCAAAGGATTTCATGAAGAACCTCAGTGTGCTGCTGTTTGTCCAGTTGATTGCTGTGTTCCAGATGAAGATCATGTAGAAACAGAAGAGATTTTGCTGGGCAAACAACGTTTTATGCACGGAGAAGACTAGTATGAAAGCTGGAATTGTAGGCCTGCCCAACGTAGGCAAATCAACATTGTTCAATTGTTTGTCTAACGCCAAAGCCCAAAGTGCAAACTTTCCTTTTTGTACTATAGAACCCAATGTAGGTGTTGTTAATGTTCCTGATCCAAGGCTGGATCATTTATCAGAAATTGTTCAGCCACAACGTGTTGTGCCTGCCACTGTTGAAATTGTTGACATTGCAGGTTTGGTAAAAGGAGCGAGTAAGGGTGAAGGTTTAGGAAATCAGTTTTTATCTAACATTCGTGAAACTGATGCCATTTTGCATGTGTTGCGCTGTTTCGACAATGACAATATTGTGCATGTTGATGGCCGTGTGGATCCAATAAGAGACAAAGAAACCATTGACATGGAGCTACAGCTCAAAGATTTGGAAACCATTGAAAAGAAATTAGAGAAGGTTAATCGTGCGGCCAGAACCGGTAGCAAAGACGCCATTAAAGAACAAGGAGTGTTAAATGCCGTCAAAGGTCATCTCGAAGGTCTTCATAATGTGAGAAGTTTTGAATGTCATCCCGAGGATAGGATGTTGTTTATCAAACCCTTACAATTACTCACAGATAAGCCTGTGCTATATGTTTGCAATGTTGATGAGAGTGCTGCAGCCACTGGAAACGACTATGTGAATCAAGTTAAGACAAAGATTGCTGATGAACAAGCACAAATTTTAGTGTTGGCTGTTGCAACCGAAGCCGATATTCATGAATTAGATTCCTATGAAGAACGTCAACTTTTTTTAGAAGATTTAGGTTTAGACGAACCGGGCGCCTCGAAGCTTATACGATCGGCCTATGCGTTGCTTAATTTACAAACCTATTTCACCGCAGGTGAAAAAGAAGTTAGAGCCTGGACAATCTCTGTTGGCGCAACGGCACCACAGGCAGCGGGTGTGATTCATACCGACTTCGAAAAAGGCTTTATCCGTGCAGAGGTGATCTCATTCGAAGATTTTAAAACCTATCGCTCCGAAGCCAAAGTAAAAGAAGCTGGCAAAATGCGGGTAGAGGGCAAAGAATACATTGTCCAAGACGGTGACGTGATGCATTTCCGATTTAATGTGTAAGGCCTCACTTATTTTTTTCAATTACTTTTGATGAAAACTAATCAGTTGTTTTGAATTGGGAATACCTTTTGCTTATTGTAGCTGGTTTTGTAGCAGGGTTCATCAATACCCTAGCTGGAGGAGGTTCGCTAATCACGCTTCCGATGCTTATATTTTTAGGATTACCGCCTGCTGTAGCCAATGGCACGAACAGAATTGCCATCTTAATTCAAACTTTTTTTGCCACCGCTGGCTATAAAAGCAAAGGTGTGTGGACTTTCCCATTCAACTTATATTTGGGTGTTTCGGCTTTGTTTGGCGCACTCATTGGCGCACAAATAGCTATTGATATCAAAGGGGATACTTTTAACAAGATTCTTGCCATTATCATGATTGTGGTTGTAGCGCTCATGATTTTTAAACCTAAAACTAAATCCGAACAACTCCTTGAACGTTTCGAAGGCAAATACAAGTTTTGGGCCATTGTTGTGTTTTTTATTTTTGGAATTTATGGGGGCTTTATCAATGCGGGAATCGGTTTTGTGATTATGCTTTTTCTAAATTATGTGAACCAAATGTCGCTGGTGCGGGTCAATGCCACAAAAGTGGCGGTGGTTTTTGTTTACACTTTGGGTGCAGTCCTCATGTTTGCACTAAATGATAAAATAGAATGGATGATAGGCTTCATTTTAGCCGTTGGAAATGCTTCAGGTGCATGGGTGGCCAGTCGCTGGTCTGTTTCTAAAGGAGATCGTGTTATCAAAATTTTTATGATCGTAATGGTGACCATTTTATCAGTAAAACTGTGGTTTTTTTAAACCTTTAATAGGGAATTAAGTCCACGATCTCAATTTGATATCCACTTAATCCAACCCGTTTAACAGGATTGCTGTTCGAAATCAGTTTCAATTTCCGAATGTTTAAATCTTGTAGAATTTGGGCGCCAATTCCGAAATCTTTAGTGTCTGTGTTGATTGAAATGTTTTGGGCACCATTTTTCATGGCTTCGAGTCCTTGTAACAAATCACCTGCTTCGTGTTGTTGGTTGATATAAACGATGGCACCACAATCACTTTTGGCCATTATTTTAAAAACCCTTTCCCAAGGAGTTTTTTTTTGGTGCAACAAAACACCTAAAATATCATAGTTTATTTTTGTGGCATTGATTCTAGTCAATACAGGCTCGTCAGGGTGCCAGTTACCTTTGGTCAGTGCCAAATGCACTTGCTGGTTATTGGTTTGTAAATAGGCTCTAAGTCTAAAATCACCAAATCGTGTGCTAATTTCAAAATCTTCTTTTTTTTCGATGAGTGAATCGAATTGCATTCTATAGGAAACCAAATCCTCTATAGACACAATTTTAAGACCGAAGCGTTTCGCTACTTCGACAAGCTGGGGAAGTCTGGCCATGGAGCCATCATCGTTCATGATTTCAACAATCACCCCAGCAGGACTAAAACCTGCAAGTCGGGCGAAATCGATAGCTGCCTCTGTGTGGCCAGTTCTTCTTAATACACCTCCTTCTTTGGCTGCCAATGGGAAAATATGACCTGGACGTGATAGATGGTGGGGTTGGGTATTTGCATCTACAAGGGCTCGAATGGTTTTTGCACGATCAGACGCTGAAATACCAGTCGTAACACCATGGCCGTTTAAATCTACAGAAACCGTAAACGCTGTTTCCATGGGATCGCTATTGTTGTTTACCATGGGCGTAAGCTTGAGTTCTTTGCAACGCTTTTCAGTGATTGGCACGCAAATTAATCCTTTACCATGGGTGGCCATGAAATTCACAATTTCTGGCGTAACTGCATCTGCAGCGGCTAAAAAATCTCCTTCGTTTTCACGATTTTCATCATCCACAACAATAATGACTTTTCCTGCCTTTATGTCGGCGATGGCTTCTTCGATACTGTTGAGTTTAATTTCTATGTCTTTTTCGAGAGATTTCATAGCTTTTTTTTGGTCTTCAAAGGTAGTTTAAAAAACTTTGGTGACAATCTAATGAATTCCTTTAATCGAAACAGCATATTGTCAGGATCAAAAACAGCCTTGTCTGATGAGGCTCTGCTAACCAAGTAAAGTCCTATAGGAATTAGAATTATTGTTGGAATCCAAGATCCAGCCAAAGCCGAAATACTACCGTCTTCTGCCCAATTTTTGGTAAATTGTTCCAAAAAGTGATAGCCTAAAAAAATGGTAAGTGCCACCACAGTGGGCAGTCCAAAACCTCCTTTTCTGATTAATGCACCCAAAGGAGCACCTACCAAAAACAAGACTAAAGTACCCACAGCAAGCACATATTTGTTGTGGAGTGTTATGCCGTGGAGTGCCAGCACTTTTTCTCTAAACACAAAAGTCTTACGCTGATTTTTTAAAGTTTCAACTTGAGGGGTTAAATAGTTCTTGGCCTGCTCTAAGACCATGACTTGCATAGGACGTTCATAGTTAGACAAAAATTCAGAAATACCTCCAAACATAAGGCTGTCATTGGGAGTTTTTCGTTTGAGATTTACAATTCCTATCCTGTTATAAAAATTTTCCGAAAAGCTTCTTTTTTCTACCTTAAATTCACTTCTCAACGAGTCTATACTTTCTCTCAACTCTCGGCTGTTTTGCATTCGATAGGTGTTGGTGTATTGTTCATTTTCAAAATCCACATCATAGAGATCGGAAAGGTCAATATTCATGGTGTATTTTTGAAAGGCCACCCGTGCGTGAGGATAATAATCTTTTCTTTTATTCCCTTTTGGTACTATTTCTTCGTAGCGATAGCCATTGAATAATAACAATTGTAAACCTGCCGTAGCATCTTGACTTTTCAATTCTCCAGTTTCGGCTTTGATGACAATATTCTTTTTTTCATCGGGAGTTTTTTCATGTATGATGATATCTTCTAAAAACCGACTGTCTTCACCATGTTTTCGTCCAACTTTGATTGTGCTTTTTCCTAGGTCGTTGAAAATGCCTTCTGTAATGGCCAATGCTGGTCGCATTTTTGCTAAATTTTTCCTAAGGTTGTAGGTTTTAAATTCCGCAAACGGAATGACGTTATTGGCAAAATAAAACGCCCCAATACTTAAAAGGAATATGAATATAAAAAGACTTCTCATAGCTCTTTTGAGTGACATTCCAGCAGATTTAATCGCTGCAAACTCATAGTTTTCCGAAAAGTTTCCAAACGTAATAATAGAGGCCAATAAAACAGTGAGCGGTAACACCAGAGGCACCAATTTTGGGGAGTAATAAAGTAAAAACTTTAAAACAATTTCTGTGTCAAGTTCTTTTCCAGCAAATTCATCAATAAACACCCAAACGGTTTGGATAATGAAGATGAGCATGAGAATAAAAAAAAAGCTCAAAAAACTACGCAAGAAGCTAAACAATATATAGCGGTCAATGATCTTCATTGGCTAATATTCGTCGATATAAAAATTGGAGTACTTATTTTTATTGAACTGAAACAATTGATCGTCAAGCGTGTTTTTTGATGTGTAATTCACCACTTTTAAAACAGTTCGGGTTTTGTTTTTGCCAATTTCTATCAGCTGATCGATTTGATAGTTGCTTGTATTGATCCCCAACAACAAATAGTTTATTTCAGATTGAGAGTCTATGGGGATTAGTTTCACAAATTGAACTGATTTACCGCCTTCTTTTTTAATAATATCCCATTCCATGCGGTATCCGTTTTCATAAAACTTTAACAATTTATCGGGTGTTATGGTGCTGTTGTCTAGATCTTCTATGGGTCTAATGGTGACTTCTTCATTTTCGGGTACAATAGTATAAACAAATTTGTCATCTGAAATTTGAGTGATACCCATGAATTCAAGCCTATATCTATTGTTTTTCATTTTTAGATTGCCTTCGGCTTCTTGATAAATATTTTCAATTCTGTTCTCCAAAACATAAGTAAATTCAATGTCTATGGTGTTCTGAGAACGAATGGTTTCACTCACTTTTTCGAGTAAGCGCTCGGCTTTTGCATCGTTTTGACCTTGCAATACAAAAGCAAAAAACACACATAAGACAACAGCAATGTTTTTCATGAGTTTGTTATGGGTTTTGTTCATCATCTAATAGCATTTTAAGCGATACCAAATCTTTTACGAGCACGTCTCTTGCTTTGCTACCTTCAAAAGGACCTACAATTCCAGCAGCTTCAAGCTGATCTACGATTCTACCGGCTCTATTGTATCCCAGTTTCATTTTTCGCTGCAAAAGTGAGGCAGATCCCTGTTGGGCAGTCACCACTACTTCTGCGGCTTCATTGAAGAGAGGGTCGCGATCTTCGATGTTGTTATCAAGACTTGTGCCAGTTTCGTCGCCAACATATTCTGGAAGCTCAAATGCAGAGGGGTAGGCCCGTTGTGCACCGATATAACCCGTGATCTTTTCAACCTCTGGTGTGTCAACAAAAGCACATTGCAAGCGTGTGAGCTCATTTCCTTGGGTAAATAACATATCGCCTCGTCCAATTAGTTGATCGGCACCGCCTTGATCTAAGATTGTTCTAGAATCAATTCTTGAGGTCACTCGAAATGCAACCCGTGCAGGGAAATTTGCTTTGATGAGCCCAGTGATCACGTTGACAGATGGACGCTGGGTAGCAATAATTAAGTGAATCCCTATGGCACGTGCCAATTGTGCTAAGCGTGCTATGGGAGTTTCTACTTCTTTGCCAGCAGTCATGATCAGGTCGGCAAATTCGTCAATGACCAAAACGATATAGGGTAAAAATCGAAAGCCATTTTCTGGATTTAGTTTACGGGATTTAAACTTCTTATTATATTCTTTTATGTTTCTACAAAAAGCGTTTTTAAGCATTTCATAGCGTTCATCCATTTCAATACACAAAGAATTTAGAGTGTTGATAACCAGTTTGTTGTCGGTGATGATTGCTTCTTCGGTGTCTGGTAATTTGGCCAAGTAGTGGCGTTCAATTTTGTTATAGAGGGTGAGTTCAACTTTTTTTGGATCGACCAAAACAAACTTAACTTCCGAAGGGTGTTTTTTATAAAGTAGGGAAGTGAGCACTGCATTAAGTCCTACGGATTTCCCTTGCCCAGTGGCACCCGCCATTAATAAGTGTGGCATTTTGGCCAAGTCAAAAACAAAAGTTTCGTTGCTAATGGTTTTGCCAAGGGCAATGGGCAACTCCATTTCCGCCTCCTGAAATTTAGAAGATGCAATGACAGACCGCATAGAAACAAGGGTTGCATTTTTGTTGGGCACTTCAATTCCGATAGTCCCTTTTCCTGGAATGGGGGCAATGATCCTGATGCCTAATGCAGATAGTGAAAGAGCAATATCATCTTCTAAGTTTTTAATTTTTGAAATTCGAATTCCTGCGTCAGGAACAATTTCATATAGGGTTACCGTAGGACCGATGGTGGCTTTTATTTGCGCAATTCCAATCTTGTAATTGCTTAAAGTTTCAACAATTCGCTCTTTGTTTTCTTCGAGTTCTTCTTGATTAATAGTGATGCCGCTCCCTTGTGTATATTCTTTAAGCAATTCGAGAGTTGGGGGTTTAAAGTTCTTGAGTTCGAGTGTGGGATCGAATTCACCGAAATTTTCTACAAGTTTTTTGGCCGTGGTGTTTTCATCCACATCTTCTTCAAACGATTTTTCGATTTCAACAGCTAGATTGTTTTTTTCTTCTGGTTCATCCTTCTCCATGGCAATGGTGGACGATTTCTCGATAGTGGGTTTAAATTGGCTGGTGTCGACCTCAAAAGCAGATTTTTTTTCAGCCTCTTCATTTACCATTTCCACTTCTACCTCTTGCTCGGACTCCCACGTTGTTGATCTTTCGTTTTTAGATTCCGATTTTAGCCTATTCAGTAGTTTTTCGGGGGTCCATTTTAAATTGATGACTAGAAAAAGTAGAAAACCAAAAAGAAGTAAAGCCATGATACCAACTGCGCCAATGTAATCATAGAGGAATGCATTCATTTCATAGCCAACCACCCCACCCATTAGCGGTGAAGATTTAAGGATAAAAGCAAAAAAGAGCGCAAACCACAAGGTGGCAGGTAGCCCCCATGACCAACGGTACCAAAGCACAGATTTTTTGGCATCTACAAAAATTGTGAGACCGGTAATGAACACGAGAGCCACCAAAATGAACGAGGCGATACCAAACAGTTTATAGATGAGAAAATGTGCAATGTGAGCACCAAACTTTTTAAGTATGTTTTGGGTTTCTACTAACCTGTTGCCCCAATCATTGATTGTGGTAAAGTCTGCTTTCCAGTTCGATAAATATGAAACCATCGCCAAAGCGCAAAGCAAGGCAAATAGCATTAAAAAAGCTCCAAAAAGCACTTCCTGGCTTCTTGACATTGAGAGTTTTAAACTCTGGGATTTTTTTTTGGTCATATGACATGCAGACTTTTACAAAAATACAAAAAACAACTGCATTCAAATCTTGTTGTCCCTAGTATTTATTTCGACCAAGATTTTTGTTGAAAAATCTAAAATACAATGCATCTTGTCCAGAGGCGCTATAACCTTTAAGCTCATCAACGACGTGTCCTTTTGAGTCTAAAAACATAAGTTTTGGGAAGGATCGTTCTGCATTAAGTTTTTGAATTATTTTTTTGTTATAAGCCAGTTGTTCTTCAGTATATAAATCGATCCTTCTGGGCCAGTCTATTTCCACCAAGACCATTTGAGACGCTAAATCTTTAAACTTTTGAGTTTCTAAAATGTTTTTTTTCAAAGATTTACAAGGGGCGCACCAGTCGCTCCCTGTGAAATACAATAGGATGGGTTTTTTAGATTTTTTAGACTCGCTAAAGGCGGTTTCTAAATTCTGATTCCATTTTGTTTCTTGTGACAATAACGATGGACTAGCGAAGAGGGCTCCAAAAAAAAGAAATGAAAGAAGAAGTTTCATCAAGCTTAATTTAAATATAAGTAACATAAACTATGCCAAAAAGCCCCGCTGACCGCGAGGCTTTAATTGGCTTATTCAAATATGAAAACTAAAAATTATTGGATAAGTCTAAATTCGGTTCTACGATTCACAGCATGCTCGCGTTCTGTACAAGAAACACCGTCAGCACAACGATTCTTTAATCTATTTTCTCCATAGCCGTTGGCCACCAATAAGCTGGGATTGACCCCCTTAGATTGGAGGTAGCGCACTACGGCTTGTGCCCTTCTCTCAGACAAATCCTGGTTAGAAGCCTTAGTGCCTCGGGCGTCTGTGTGGGAAGCGATTTCTAATTTAACTCCAGGATTTTGGTTTAAAACAGGCATCAATCGTGTATCAATAATACGTTTAGCTTCACTCGTAAGTGTGGCACTAGCTAAATTCCAATTGATGGGCAATGCTTGATATTCAACCAAGGTGCATTCCACTTCTTTCCATGTGGTTAAACCGCCCTTGGTTTTTAGCACTTCTTTGGTTACAGTTCGGTATTCGGCAGGCACGACGTCTTCTACAGTTTCTGCTTCTTTTACTACCACAGTTCGCTTTATGGTACCATATTCTGCTGGGATTTCTTCTTCCACAACTTTAGCAGGCTCTACAACAACTCTTCTAGTTTAAGTGCCAGTGTTTCCGGTTATTGAAGCCTTTTGTATGGTTGCATCTTGTATGAGTTTTGAAACAGGAATTGAAGTGAATTCGGCAGGGTATTCTTTAAAACACCAATAACGGCAATCTTCGGGGTTTGGTGATGCACAATCGGGCGCAGGCGCACCGAGTTCCCATGCCGTATATGAAGGTTTGATCTCAATGGTTTCTGTGTCATCCCTAAATGAGGCAGGCACTATACTTAGCTTTGAGGCCCCTTCTCTTTTTTCATAACTAACCGTTTCAGTGCCCCATTTTGCAGGCACCACTTTAAGTCGCTTAGTAGCTTCTTTAATCACCACTCGTTCTGTTCGTGTTTCATATTTGGCTGGAATCACTCTTAATTTTTTGTAAGCAGGTCGGGTTTCAATCCTGACTTCTTCGTTTACATAAACATCTGGTGTCGTACACCTCACATAACATTTTCCTGGCTCGGGGTTTTCGGGCAAGTTTTGTGCAAACATCACACTAGCTGTCATAAGACTTACGCCCAATAAAGTAAATTTGTTCATTTTGATTTAAGATTTTTGATTAACTGAATAACGAAAATAAGAACCAAAATCAGGTTAAAATAAATCAAAAATCACTTTTTTAGGAAGAATCGACCATAAGCATATTTTTATAGACGAACAGAAAAACATATGTCTGTTCTATGCTCAAAACAATGAAAAATATTAAAAAATAAATTATGCTACAGTCTGACGAATTTTTAGGGCAAGCAAAGCATAGAGTAGTGTCATTAGAGGACTTATCCAATTGAAAATGGCATAGACAAAATAATCTGCAACTGAAACCCCAAGCACTCCAGATTGATAAGCTCCACAAGTGTTCCATGGAATCAGGACTGAGGTCACAGTACCAGAATCTTCTAGTGTTCGGCTTAAATTTTCTGGAGCTAGTTTTTTGTCTGCGAAAGCTTTTTTAAACATTTTTCCTGGAATCACTATCGCAAGATATTGGTCTGAAGCTGTGATGTTCACTGCCAAGCAACTGGCGACTGTGCTGGCAAACAAAGAGAAAGTAGATTTGGCCCAACTCAGCAGAGATTGACTGATGCGTGTAAGCGCACCAATGGCTTCCATAATGCCACCAAAAACCATTGCACAAACAATCAGCCAGATGGTGCCTAACATGCCTGACATACCGCCACTTGAAAACAAATCATTGAGTTGTGGATTGGTGGTTTCTATGATGGTTTCTGCGGTCATGGCATTCATCAAAACTTTGTAGGTTTCTGAAAACTCTAGAGTCGTAGTTCCACTCAGTTGAGCAATTAAATGTGGTTGAAAAAATATTGCAAAAACTACTGCCAACAGTGTGCCTGTGAGCAAGGCGATCAGTGGCTGGGTTTTTTTTACAATCATAATAATGACCACAATAGGCACCAAAAACAACCATGGACTCACCACAAAAGTATTTTGAATAGACTCAAGCATCATCTCAACATTAGTTTCCTCTCCAACTTCATATTGTATGCCCATTATGCTAAATACAATAAGGGTAATGCATATGCTTGGCACTGTTGTGTAGAGCATGTAGCGAATGTGTGTAAACAACGTGCTGCCTGCCATTGCTGCAGCCAAGTTGGTAGTGTCACTCAGAGGAGAAAGCTTGTCTCCAAAGTAAGCCCCTGAAATGGCTGCTCCAGCCACCATTCCCGATGGTAGTCCAATGGCTTTTCCAATACCCACTAGGGCAATCCCAACAGTTGCCGAGGTGGTCCAGCTGCTTCCTGTTGCAATCGAAATTAAGGCACAAATGAGTACAGTAGCAGGAAGGAATATGGTGGGGTTAAGCAATTTTAATCCGTAAAAAATCATTGTGGGGATGATGCCACTAATCAACCATGCACCAGCCAAAGCTCCAACAAATAGCAAAATGAGCAGTGCTCCCGAAGTGGAATGAATGTTGTTCGCCACCTCATCCATCATATTTTTATAGGACACTTTGTTTTGAAAACCTACCAGAGCGGCAACAGCCCCACCCAAAAGCAAAATAAACTGGTTTGAACCGCTTAAGGCATCATCGCCATAAACACCCACATTAAACGCCAATAGCGCAATCAGAACAATAATAGGGATAAGGGCTTCGCTCAAAGAAAGGGCTTTGTTTTGAATGATTTTTGTGTTGGTATGGGAACTTTGGCTCATATTGAAAAATGTTCTTCAATGTTACAACTTTCACAAAGTATTCGCAAATAATTCGAATGGGTTTGGGGAATTAAATTGTAAATTTGCACCCAAAATCAACTTTTTATGAAAGCATTTGATGTTGTGGTGATTGGTTCAGGTCCTGGAGGGTATGTTTCTGCAATTCGCTGTGCCCAATTGGGTATGAACACGGCCTTAGTTGAAAAATACAACACTTTGGGCGGTACTTGCCTCAATGTGGGTTGTATTCCTTCTAAAGCACTTTTGGATTCCTCTCATCATTTCGAAGATGCTCAAAAACACCTAGAAGCCCATGGTGTTGAAATAAATGGGGAAGTGGGTTTGAATTTTTCCAAAATGATCGAAAGAAAGCGAACAGTTGTGTCTCAAACCACCAAAGGCATCGACTTTTTAATGGAAAAAAATAAAATTGAAGTCTTTCATGGCACTGGTGCTTTTGTGAACAACGAAGTCTTGTCAGTTACCAATTCCTCAGGTGATGTAGAAGAAGTTAAAGCTAAAAACTTCATAATCGCTACAGGTTCAAAACCAGCTAGTTTGCCCTTCATCAAGATAGATAAAGAGCGAATTATCACCTCAACCGAAGCACTTGAACTCGCTGAGGTGCCTCAAAAGTTACTTATAATTGGGGGAGGGGTAATCGGTCTAGAACTGGGTCAGGTTTATCGTCGCCTTGGCGCCGAAGTGGCTGTGATTGAATATGCGGAGCGTATTGCACCTACTATGGATGCAAGTTTGTCTAAGGAATTGACAAAAGTTTTAAAGAAACAAGGCATTCAATTTTTCCTAAACCACCAGGTCAATGCCGTGGATAGGGATGGAAACATTGTAAAGGTCACCGCAAAAGATGCTAAGGGTAACATTGTTTATTTTGAAGGTGATTATTGTTTGGTTTCTGTGGGTAGAAGACCCTTCACCGACGGT
Source organism: uncultured Flavobacteriaceae bacterium (assembly GCA_964477735.1). Classification (GTDB taxonomy): domain Bacteria; phylum Bacteroidota; class Bacteroidia; order Flavobacteriales; family Flavobacteriaceae; genus CAYZFD01. The sequence goes on along the minus strand of CAYZFD010000018.1, from coordinate 9,664 downwards.
CTAAATATTGAAGCTGCTGGACTTTCACTTAATACCAAAGGACAAATTGAAGTCAATGCACATTTGCAAACCTCAGTAAGCAATATTTACGCCATTGGCGATGTGGTTAGAGGTGCTATGTTGGCTCACAAAGCTGAAGAAGAAGGGGTGATGGTGGCAGAACTTTTAGCTGGGCAAAAACCACATATCGATTACAATCTCATTCCAAACGTCATCTATACTTGGCCGGAGGTGGCCGCTGTTGGCCAAACAGAAGAACAATTAAAAGCAGCAGGTCGAGAATACAAAATAGGCCAATTCCCGATGCGAGCTTTGGGACGTGCGCGTGCTAGTATGGATACTGACGGTTTTGTAAAAGTTTTGGCCGATAAGAAAACCGATGAAGTTTTAGGAGTTCACATGATTGGTGCTCGGGTTGCAGATTTAATTGCAGAAGCTGTTACTGCTATGGAATATCGCGCTTCGGCCGAAGATATTGCCCGAATGAGCCATGCACA
>CAYZFD010000018.1:0-9067 GCA_964477735.1 uncultured Flavobacteriaceae bacterium | reverse complement strand
AGCAGCAAGAAAAAAATAACAAAGCCTGTGATGGTGAAAAAAACTGGAGCCGTAAACCCCCTACAATAAGACCAGATGTTGTAAAAAAAATCAGTTTTGAGTCGGTATTCTCTTCCCAAAAAGGTGTCTATGAAATGCCCTTGCAGCATCATTAAAATGGCAAAAGCACGAAAAGCATCTATGAAGTGTAATCTTTTTTTGTTTGCTATCACAAAGCTAAAATACACTAAAAATGAAGTGCAGCATTCATTTTTTCTCGAATAGCTTCCAATTGTAAATTGCCTAAACTGCCCACATGGCTGTGGTTAAGGTTTTTGTTCGGACTAAAACTTCCATCTTCAACAGCTGCGCCCACTTGTTTGTAGGCATCACGAAACGGTATGCCTTGTGCTACCAATTCGTTTAGTTTTTCAACGGTGAACAAATAATTGTATTTGTAATCGTCCAAAATGTTTTGGTTTACTTTGATCTGTTGAAGAGAGAAATTCATCATGTCTAAACAAGATTTTAGTGTTTCTATGCCTTCAATAATCATCCCTTTAGCCAGCTGCATTTCTCTATGGTATCCACTGGGCAAGTTGTTCATCAGCAAGCTCAATTGATGTGGAAGACCCTGTAAATGATTGCATTTTCCTCGAATCAGTTCAAAAACATCAGGGTTCTTTTTGTGAGGCATAATACTGGATCCTGTTGTGAGTTCATCAGGGAATGAGACGAAGTCGAAATTTTGACTCATGTAGAGGCAGATGTCCATCGAGATTCTCGAAAGCGTAGCGGCTATGGCAGCTATAGCTGTGGCTGTGTATTTCTCGACTTTACCTCTGCCCATTTGTGCAGCAACTACGTTGTATTTAAGTGTTGAAAAAGATAAATCCTTGGTTGTCATTTCGCGGTCTATAGGAAAAGAACTTCCATATCCGGCAGCACTGCCCAGCGGGTTTTGATCCACAATTTTATAAGCCGCCTCAGTAACATAGATATCGTCAATTAAAGCTTCGGCATAGGCCGAAAACCAAAGCCCGAATGACGAAGGCATAGCAATTTGAAGGTGAGTGTAGCCAGGCAACAACACCTCTTTATGCGTCTCAGCTTTTTCTAGTAAAGTGTCAAAAAGGTCTTTGGTGCCCATTTTGATTTCTTGTAAAGCTGATTTTAAATACAATTGGGTAGCCACCAAAACCTGATCATTTCTTGAGCGTGCAGTGTGAATTTTTTTACCCACATCACCAAGTTTCTGAGTGAGCTCATACTCGATTTTAGAATGAACATCTTCGAATTCATTTTCGATTCTAAATTGACCAGCCTCAATTTGTAGTGCGATTTCATCCAAGGCCTTGCAAAGTTGCGTGGCTTCAGCTTTTTCTATTAATCCGACTTTGGCCAACATTTGGGCGTGTGCTTTGGAGGCGATCACGTCATAGGGCGCCAAAATGATGTCCCAAATCCTGTCCTGTCCAACCGTAAATTGGTCAACTTTTTCATGGGTAGATGTGGATTTTTGCCAAAGTTTCATAATTTAATGTTTTAATTTAAACTATATTTTTTAAAATATTGATATACAAATCAATACATTCATTTATTTCATTTACATAAATATATTCATCAGCAGTGTGAGAACGGGTAGAATCACCAGGGCCAAGCTTTAATGAAGGACAGCTTAATGCAGCCTGATCTGAAAGTGTAGGAGAGCCGTAAGTTTGTTTACCCAAAGCAACCCCAGCTTGCACCAAAGGATGCGATTTCGGAATCGACGATGAGTTGAGTCTTAGGGATCTTGCCTTGACCTCACAGGGAGCTTGATTTGTTAATATCGCTTCAATCTCTTGATTAGAGTATAAGTCATTGACGCGCACGTCAACAACCATTTTCACAGCTGCTGGAATTACGTTGTGTTGATGGCCTGCACTGATCTGAGTGACCGTAAGTTTCACTTTTCCAAGTGTTTCTGAAATGCGATCAAATGAAATGTTTTCAAGCCAGTTTAGTACCTCGGGCACTTTCATGATGGGATTGTCGTTGTTGGGGTGTGCAGCATGTCCGGCTGTTCCGTGGATGGTGAGGTCAAAAACGACCAAGCCTTTTTCGGCGATGGCTAGGTTTTGAAGTGTAGGTTCTCCAACTATAGCCACGTCAATTGGAGAGAGTTGTGGGATTACACTATTTAATCCGTTGGGTCCTGAGCTTTCTTCTTCAGCAGAGGCTACAATAACGATGTTGTAATTTTGACAGGGTTGATCATGAAAATAGACAAACGCACTAAGCAAACTTACCAATGCGCCACCGGCATCATTGCTTCCCAAACCATATAATTTTCCATCTTCAATTTTGGCTTCAAAAGGATTTCTTGTGTAGGCGGAGTTGGGTTTAACGGTGTCGTGATGTGAGTTGAGGAGCAATGTTGGTTTTTCAGGATCAAAGGCCTTGTTATAGGCGTAAACGTTGTTTTTGGATCGTTTTGTTTTTACACCATAATCCTGAAGCCATTCTTCGATGAGCGTTGCTGTATCGTTTTCCTCGCCAGAAAATGATGGCTTTGAAATGAGCTTTTTAAGAAGGGAAATTGCCGAAGTTTGTAAGTGCTCTAGAGTCATAGGGTCAGGGTTGTTTTTGGGAAATTTGAGTCAGACAACATCTTGGGTTTTCCAATGCAAACTTTATGTACCCCCCCTTGAAGGGCCTCAAAACAATTTTTCATTTTTGGAAGCATGCCATCTGCAATGATGTTTTCATCTAGTAGTGCTTGATATTTCTTGTTATCGATTTGTTCGATTAGAGAGGATTCATCTTGTATATTTTGTAGAACCCCTATTTTCTCAAAACAATAGTGTAGAGAAACTTCATATTGCTCGCTCATCGCCTTGGCAATTTCGGCTGCAATACTGTCTGCATTGGTGTTGAGCAATTGTCCATTTCCATCATGGGTAATGGCGCAAACCACAGGAACAATTTGTGAAGCAATAAGCTGATGAAATAAATTGCTGTTTACTTGTGTAATGTCCCCAACAAAGCCATAATCAACAGGTTTAGACGCTCTTTTTACAGCCAGAATTGCATTACCATCGGCGCCAGTGAATCCTAAAGCTTGACAGTTTTTGGCTTGTAGGCCCGCTACAATGTTTTTGTTGACATACCCAGCATAGGTCATGGTGATGATTTTTAGCGTTTCGGCATCTGTTACTCTTCTACCATCCAACATTTGCGTTGGAACATTGAGTTTAGTGGCCAGTTGTGTAGCGAGTTTTCCGCCACCATGCACTAAAATCTTTAAACCTTTAAGAGCGTTGAAATGATTTAAAAACAAATCCAATTCTAAAGGTTGCTCAATAACATGACCTCCAATTTTGACAATATGTAAAGGTTTTTTATTGGCCATTAGAGGAATTGGTTAAGAGGTTTTTGAGAACCACCATGGCAGCATAGGTACGGTTGTTGGCTTGTTGAATCACCAACGAATCTTTATGGTCTAAAACATCGTCGCTGGCCACAACATTCCTTCGAATGGGCAAGCAATGCATAAACTTAGCTTGATTTGTTCGAGCCAATTTTTCTCTTGTCATCATCCACTGATCATCGGTGCGTAAGATTTTACCATAATCTTTATAGGAAGACCAATTTTTCACATAAACAATGTCGGCACCCTCTAAGGCTTTTTGCTGATCGTATTCCACAACATGGTTTTGGGTGATTTTAGGATTTAGATCATAACCCTTAGGATGTGTGATGACAAAATTAGCTTCTTGAAAATTCATCATCTGAATGAATGAATTGGCCACAGCATGGGGGAGTGCTTTGGGGTGTGGTGCCCAGCTGAGTACAATTTTAGGTTTGGCAGGCAACTGAAGTTCTTTTAGGGTGAGCGCGTCGGCCAATGCTTGTAGTGGATGTGCGGTGGCACTTTCCATATTGATGATGGGCACTGTTGCATATTTTTTAAAAGATTCCAAAACTTCTTCTGCTTCGTCTTTTTCTTTGTCTGTAAGGGTAGCAAAAGCACGAATGGCAATAGCATCGCAATATTGGGAAACCACCTGTGCGGCTTCTTTGATATGCTCAGACCTCAGACCACTCATGATGGTGCCATTTTCATATTCAATGGCCCAAGCTTCGTTAGAGAAATTCATGACCATGGTATCCATTCCTAGTAGTTTGGCTGCTTTTTGTGTGCTGAGTCTAGTTCTGAGACTTGGATTAAAAAACAGCAACCCCAAGGTTTTGTTTTGCCCTAGCGTATTGAATTTATGAGGGTTTTTTTTCATCTCCAGTGCTTCAGTCACACTTTGATGAAAATTGGGGAGGTCGTTTAAATGGATAAAATGCTTCATTTTTAGCTCTTTATTTTACAAGCCTTCGGCTTTTAATGCATCAAAAAACTGGTCTAAATGCTGTTTTTGCACAATGAGTGGAGGCAAAATACGAACCAAGTTTTTGTTGCTACTGCCTCCAGTAAAAATTTTATAATCAAAAATCAATTTTTTTCTAAGTGGGCCCACTGCAAAATCAAAAGCCAACCCAAGCATGAGGCCTCGGCCTTTAATTTTAGGTTGCGACACTAGCTTTTGAGCTTGCAAAACAAAATACTCACCCATTTCAGCTGCGTGTTGTTGCAACTTTTCACTTTTTAACACTTCTAACACCGCCAATGCCGATCGGCATGCCAAATGATTTCCACCAAAAGTAGTGCCCAACAAACCATAGGAGGCCTTGATTGATGGGTGAATGTAAATGCCACCCACCGGAAAGCCATTGCCCATGCCTTTGGCCATGGAAATAATGTGAGGGCTAATTCGATATTTTTGATAAGCAAAGAATGTACCTGTTCTCCCGAATCCAGCTTGAACTTCATCAGCAATGAGGCAACTTCCATATTTTTGACAGAGTTTCTCCATGCCGTAAACAAAGTTTTCATTTGGTTCGTCGAGGCCACCTACACCTTGTATGGCTTCAAAAATTACGGCGCAAACATCCTTTTTTTGAAGTTCTTTTTCTAAAGCTTCTAAATCATTAAAAGCTAAGAAAGTAACTTCGTGTTGCATGTTGAGAGGGGCATTAATGGAAGGGTTATCGGTAGTTGCAACCGCAGCACTAGTTCTGCCGTGAAAAGCGTTTTTAAAAGCAACCACTCTCGATCTTCCTGTGTGGAAAGAGGCTAGTTTGAGTGCGTTTTCGTTGGCTTCGGCACCTGAATTGCATAAAAACAATTGATAGTCCTTGCAACAAGATTGGCTTTCGATCTCTTTGGCCAGGGTTAGCTGTAGTGGGTTTTGTACTGCATTAGAATAAAAAGCAATCTGATCGAGTTGTGATTTTAAGGCGTTGATATAGGTTGGGTGTTTATGTCCTATAGAAATTACTGCATGGCCTCCATATAAATCTAAATAGGAATTTCCTTGGGCATCAAAAACATGCACGTCTTGGGCGCCAATGGGTTCAACATCATAGAGGGGGTAAACATCAAACAGTCCCATGGTTATTTTGCAATTTGATTAATTTTTTCGAACGAGGCGACCATACCCTTAATGAGGGAAGAACTAAGTCCTTGATGCTCCATTTCGTTTAACCCTTCGATGGTGCACCCTTGTGGGGTGGTTACGCGGTCGATCTCTTCTTCGGGGTGAGAATTGGTTTCTATGAGCAGTGATGCAGCTCCCATGGCTGTGTACATGGACATTTTCATAGCATCGTGGGCGTCAAAACCCAATTGCACACCGCCCTGGGTTGTGGCTCGAATGAGTCGCATCCAAAACGCAATTCCACTTGCACAAATTACGGTGGCTGCTCGCATGTGTTTTTCTTCGATGATGATGCTGGTACCGAGTCCATTAAAAATGGCTTCTGCTAGGGCCAATCTTTTTTGTCCTGTTTCGTTAGCACAAAGACAAGTCATGGATTTTCCTACCGAAATCGCTGTGTTGGGCATGGATCTGATGATGTGATGTCTGGTGCCAATAATGGCTTCCATTCTTTCGATTTTAAAACCTGTAATGGCCGAAATTAACACGTGTTTATCGTTCAGCAAATCTTTAACGTCTAATAAAATTCCTTCAAACTGGGCAGGTTGCACGGTGAAAATTAGAATATCGGATTCGCGAACGGCAGCTCTATTGTCTGTAGTAACGGTCACGTTCTTATATTCCCCCCAATCTTGAATACTTGAAATATTTCGTTTGGTGAGTTTTAATGTGGTAATGGTGTTATTGGCAATAAGTCCTTTAGCAATGCTCAAACCTAAATTACCGGCACCTATAATGGCGATTTTCATTTTTTTTGTTTTAAAAGTAACTGCTTTTGAGTTTTAGTCCGGTTGATTCTTCAAATCCAAACATCAAATTCATGTTTTGGACAGCTTGCCCAGAAGCTCCCTTGAGCAAGTTGTCAATGACGCTAGTGATGAGCAGATGGTTTTGATGTTTGTGTAGGTGAATGACGCCGTTGTTGGTATTGACCACTTGTTTTAGATGCACCGGAGCAGTGGAAACCTGTGTAAATGGCGTTTGGGCATAGTAATTTTCAAAAAGTTCTTGCGCTTCATCTAAACTGCCTTCAAATTTTGTGTAGCAGGTAGCAAAAATTCCACGAGTAAAATTTCCACGAACTGGCAAAAACATCACTTCGACATCTTCTCCTTGCAATTGTTTTAGGGTTTCTCCTATTTCTCCCAAATGTTGATGGGTAAAAGGTTTATACCAAGAAACGTTGTTGTTACGCCAACTAAAATGGGTGCTATCTGAAGGTGAAATACCAGCGCCAGTACTTCCAGTTACTGCATTGATGTGCACGGCGTGGTTTAGCATTTTATTTGCCGCTAGTGGCAGTAATGCCAGTTGGATGGCGGTGGCGAAACACCCAGGGTTGGCTACAGCTTGAGCAGAAATGATAGCGTTTTTCTGAAATTCAGGCAATCCATAAACATAGGATTTACCCAAGTAGTGATGGTCTGCATGAAGTCTAAAATCATTGCTAAGATCAATGATTTTGGTATTGTCATTGATGGGATTTTCGGCCAAAAAACGACCCGAATTTCCGTGCCCCAAACACAAAAAAAGCACCTCAACATTTGAATTGATGGTCTGGCTAAACTTAATGTTGGTTTGGCCTAACAAATCTTGATGAGCTGTGTGCAGTGCTTTTCCAGCTCTTGTTGTGCTATAAACAAAGTCAATTTCAACAAGAGGGTGATTGAGCAACAAACGGAGCAGTTCCCCGCCCGTATAGCCCGATCCACCTACAACGCCAGCCTTGATTTTATTTGTGATTGACATGTTGGTATATTTTTGCGGCATTGGCCGTAAGTTTGATAAATCCTTTAGCTTCTTCGGCGCTCCATCCTTTGTTCATTTCTCCATAGCTTCCAAAAGAGGCATTCATCAAATCGTTGGGTGATTCAATGCCGTCTAGGGTAAATCTATAGGGATGAAGTTGAATAAAAACCTTGCCGTTTACCGCTTGTTGACTGTTGGCCATAAAGGCTTCTATGTCCCGCATCACAGGATCTAGATAATGGCCTTCGTGCAACAACATTCCATAAAAATTTGCTTGTTGTTCTTTCTGAAACTGTTGCCATTTGCTTAGCGTATGTTTTTCGAGCAAATGATGCGCTTTAATGATGAGTAAAGATGCAGCAGCTTCAAATCCTACCCGTCCTTTAATCCCTATGATAGTGTCACCGACGTGTATGTCGCGACCAATTGCGTAGGCCGACGCAATTTCATTTACTTTTTGAATGTTGCTCACAGGGTCGTTGCTTTCTTCATTTACAGCCACCAAAACGCCTTTGTTAAAAGTCAGAGACAGTTTTTCACTGCCTTCTTTTTTGAGTTGAGAAGGATAAGCTTTCGAGGGTAGAGGCTGGCTGGAGGTTAAAGTTTCGCTTCCGCCAACACTAGTGCCCCACAAACCTTGGTTGATGGAATATTGTGCTTTTTCCCACGACCATGAAACGCCCTCGTTTTTAAGAAACTCAATTTCGGCCTCTCTCGAAAGTTGTTGATCTCGAATTGGCGTGATGATGTTAATTTCTGGAGCTAGAATTTGAAAAATCATATCAAAACGCACCTGGTCATTTCCAGCACCCGTACTGCCATGAGCAATATGCTTAGCCCCAATTTTTTTGGCATAGGAAATGATTTCTACTGCCTGAATGATTCTTTCGGCACTCACTGAAAGTGGATAGCTATTGTTTCTCAATACATTCCCATAAATCAGATATTTTACAATGCGCTCATAAAATGATTGCACAGCATCAATGGGTGTGTAGGAGACTGCACCTAAGGCCAAAGCCCTCGATTCTAAGTTTTTGGTTTCCGCTTCCGAAAACCCTCCTGTATTAACACTCACGGCATGCACATCGAAACCCTCTTTAGAGAGGTGTTTCACGCAATAGGAGGTGTCTAAACCGCCACTATAGGCCAAAACCAGTTTACTCATGCTTGTTTTTTTAGAAATAAATGTTGTTTAATTTTTTTCAAACGCTCCAAAACTTTCATATTGAAGGGCTTTTTGCTCTGTTTTTGATTGGGATCGTAGAGCATCCCTGTGCACAGGCACATTTTGCGATCGGTTCGCGTCAAAACATCATAGTTTTTACAGGTTTGACAACCATTCCAAAACTCTGGGTCGTCTGTCAATTCAGAAAAAGTTACAGGTTTATAACCGAGTTCATAATTGATTTTCATTACAGCCAAACCTGTTGTGATGCCAAAAACTTTGGCTTCGGGATATTTCTCCAATGAATGTTGAAAAACTCTCGATTTAATGGCTTTGGCAAGTCCCTGAGCTCGATAATTAGGTTCTACGATTAAACCAGAATGCGCCACATATTTTCCATGCCCCCATATTTCGATGTAGCAAAAACCAGCAAATAAATCTCCATCGAGAGCAATAATGGCATTGCCATTTTCCATTTTCTTGGCAATATACTCGGGCGTACGACGGGCAATTCCTGTGCCGCGAACAGCAGCTGAGGATGCTATCGTTTCCGAAATTTGTTTCGCATATTGAACATGCGAGCGATTCGCAATGACAATTTTCATCGTCTAAAAAGTGTTGGTAAAAATAAAATTGAATGAAT
>CAYZFD010000017.1:6424-32177 GCA_964477735.1 uncultured Flavobacteriaceae bacterium | reverse complement strand
AAAAAAACTTTCCAAAAGTTTGTTTTTTTGAAGAGGAGTGCTAATTTAGCGGGCTGAAAATTTAAATAAATGAAGTTGTCTTCTTATTATCAAGGTCTTTATTACTTTTTCTTTTATGGAGAGAGAGCAGGACTTCTGTGTGGTTAAGTAGATAGCACTTATAATAACAAACGAAGTCCTGATAAAATCAGGACTTTTTTTTTGAATGAAAGAAAACGTAGCCATACAAGGAATCCAAGGCTCCTACCATCACCAGGTGGCCGAGGCCTATTTCGGGAAAGACATTGTCTTAAATCCTTGCTTATCATTTGATGCGCTGGTGAAATCTGTGATCGATGGTGCATCAGACGTGGGGGTTATGGCCATAGAAAATTCTATAGCCGGATCTATTATTCCAAATTATGCACTCATAGATCGCTATGACCTTTGCATTACAGGAGAGCATTACCTCAACATTCACCATCAGCTTATGGCTCTAAAAGGGACAAAGTTTGATGAGATTACTGAAGTAGCTTCCCATCCTATGGCACTGTTGCAATGCCGTGATTTTTTGTTGAGTCACCCCAACATACGCCTCGTTGAAGACAAAGACACGGCCGAGGTTGCACAACGGATTTCGCAACATCAAATTAAAGGTTTAGCCGCCGTGGCCAGCAGCCATGCTGCAAAACTTTTTGGTTTGGAAATCTTGGCCTCCGACATTCAAACGATTTCCAACAATTCCACCCGTTTTGTGATTGTCGAAAAAAAATCGAATCGTGCCAACACTGACATCAACAAGGCTTCGGTTAAGTTTATGTTAGATCACAAAAGGGGTAGTTTGGCCACAACCCTCAATGTGTTGAGTGATTGTCAGCTCAATTTAACCAAAATTCAATCCCTACCCGTCATCGAAACGCCATGGAAATACGCTTTTTTTGTTGATGTCACTTTCGAAAAACCAGAGTACTACCACAAGGCATCGAGCATTTTAGAAATCATGACAGCTTCGTTTAAAGAATTGGGAACCTATAAAAACAATAAGCTATGAGTGTTGCCCAATCCAATCGCCTATCATCGGTTCAGGAGTACTATTTCTCTAAAAAGCTTCGTGAGGTTTCGGCTATGATTCAAGCGGGACATCCTGTCATCAACATGGGCATCGGGAGTCCAGATTTGCCGCCACCACCACCGGTTGTTGATCAGCTGGTGAAGAGCCTAAATGCGCCAACGGCCCATAAGTATCAAAGTTATCAAGGGTTGCCAGAACTGAGACAGGCCATGGCCAATTTTTATAAAACACAGTTTGGCGTGAGCCTCAACTACGAAAACGAAGTGCTGCCACTGATGGGTTCCAAAGAAGGCATCATGCACATTTCTATGGCCTTTCTAAATAAGGGCGATCAGGTGTTGATCCCCAATCCAGGCTACCCAACCTATAGTGCAGTGGCCAAATTGGTAGAAGCTACGCCAATATTTTATGATTTAAACGCTAATACACATTGGTTGCCAGACCTAACAAAATTGGCTCAACAAGATCTGAGCAAAGTAAAATTGATGTGGGTGAATTATCCTCACATGCCCACGGGTGCAAACGCCAACAATGCGTTTTTTCAGGCCCTTGTTGCTTTTGCAAAAAAACATCATATTTTGGTGGTGAATGACAACCCCTACAGTTTTGTGCTCAACGAAAACCCGTTAAGTCTGCTGACTACAATTGGTGCTGCAGACACTGTGCTTGAACTCAATTCTTTGAGCAAAACATTTAACATGGCGGGCTGGCGTGTTGGCATGTTGGTGGGTGCAGAAAAGTTCATCACTCCTGTTTTGACAGTGAAAAGCAATATGGATTCAGGGATGTTTTTTGGACTTCAACAGGGCGCCATAGCAGCGCTTCAGAGCGGTCGAGAGTGGTTTCAACAGCTTAATGCGGTCTATCAACAAAGACGCTTACTCATTTGGAAATTGGCCGACCTATTGGGTTGTGCCTACGACAAAAACGCTTCAGGTATGTTTGTGTGGGCGAAACTACCCCCGGGAACAGCTGATAGCGAAACCTATGTCAATAATCTTCTAAACAAGCAACATATTTTTGTGGCCCCAGGCACTATTTTTGGCCAGGCGGGTGAGGGTTATATTCGCTTTTCACTTTGTGTCGCAGAAGAACGTATTCAGGAAGCCTTAAACCGAGTTGCCTTATGAAAATAAGCTTAATTGGAATTGGATTGATGAATGGTTCACTTTCGTTAGATGTGCAGCGGCTACATCCCCATGTCCTTTTGCAGGGCATCAGCAGAAAAGAGGCCACCCTAGACCGTGCATTAGAACTGGGTCTGATTCACGAAAAGGGAAATTTAAACCAGCTCTCTGATGCTGATTTGGTTTTTGTTTCAATTCCTGTTGCGGCGATTGTATCCCTTTTGCCTCAAGTTTTGGACAATATAGGCACAAACACCTTAGTGATAGATTTTGGATCTACCAAAGCAGCCATTTGCGAGGCCGTGAAAGCCCACCCAAAACGCCAACATTTTTTGGCGGCACACCCCATTGCGGGCACCGAATTTTCTGGCCCCGATGCTGCAATCCCAAATTTGTATAGTGGAAAAACCATGATGCTTTGCGAGGTGGAAAAAACACGCCCCGATCTGCTGAAACGCGCCGAGAATCTTTTTCATGAACTCAATATGGTGGTGCGCCACATGGATCCCATTGCTCACGACAGACACATTGCCTATGTGTCACATTTATCGCACATCACCTCTTTCATGCTGGGAAAAACAGTGTTGGAAAAAGAGACCGACGAACAAAATATTTTCGATATGGCAGGCAGTGGATTTGAATCAACAGTGCGATTGGCAAAAAGTTCTCCAGAAATGTGGACCCCAATCTTTAAGCAAAATAAAACAAACGTTTTAGAAGCACTAGACCAATACATAAAAAACCTTCAAAAATTTAAAGATCATCTCGAGACCGATGATTTTGAAACCTTGCGATTAAGCATGGAAAACACCAACAGAATCAAAGACATCCTTCAAGGAATGAATTCATAAAATTATATCTAACAAACAAGAAAAACCATGGAAAACAACAAAAACTTAAGAACCTGGCTAGATGATTTTAAATTAGACCATCCATTGGTCATTGCTGGCCCTTGTAGTGCCGAAACAGAAGAGCAAGTGATGCGTATAGCACATGAGCTTAAGAACACAGATGTGAGCGTTTATCGTGCTGGAATTTGGAAACCACGTACTCGCCCTGGCATGTTCGAAGGCGTTGGGGCCATCGGGCTCAAGTGGCTTCAACGTGTCAAAGAAGAAACAGGCTTGTTGATTGCAACTGAAGTGGCCAATGCAGCCCACGTGAAGCTAGCACTAGAACATGACATCGATATTCTTTGGATTGGCGCCCGATCCACAGTAAGTCCTTTTATTGTTCAGGAAATCGCTGACGCCCTTGAAGGCACCGACAAAATCGTTTTGGTGAAAAATCCAGTAAACCCCGACTTGGCCCTTTGGCTAGGTGGAATTGAAAGACTCTATACGGCCAATATTAAAAAGCTTGGAGTTATTCACAGAGGGTTTTCTACCTATGAAAAAACCAAATACAGAAACAATCCTGAATGGCAATTGGCCATAGAATTGCAAAATAAATTCCCTGATTTACCCTTAATTTGTGATCCTTCACACATTGCTGGTCGTCGCGATATCATTCAAGACATTTGTCAAAGAGCCTTGGATTTAAATTATGACGGGATGATGGTTGAAACACATTGGGATCCCGATAATGCTTGGAGTGATGCCAAACAACAAATCACACCTGAGACTTTGGTTCAGATGATGAAAGATTTAAAAATCAGAAAAGAAACCGATAATGAAGCCGATTATAAAAACCAATTGAACGTTTTGAGAACTCAGATAGATGTGATTGATAATGGTCTTGTTGAAACTTTGGGCAAGCGCATGAAGTTGGCCATAGAAATTGGAAAGCTTAAAAAAGACAAAAACGTAGCTGTTTTGCAATCGAAACGTTGGAATGAAATTTTGGGAAATATGATCCTTGAGGGTGAGTCGCATGGTTTGAGTGAAGAGTTTGTGTTGCGAATGTTTAAGGCCATTCACCAAGAATCAATTAATCACCAAGAAAAGGTTATCAATAGCTAAACGATCAAAAATGAGTACCTTTTAGGCCTATGAGGGGTTTGGTTTATAAATCGACAGGAAGTTGGTACACTGTGAAATTAGAGACAGGTGCTTTTATGGATTGTCGTATGAAGGGAAAATTTAGAATTAAAGGCATAAAAAGCACCAATCCAATTGCGGTTGGTGATTGGGTAGTTTGTGATATTTCTTCGCCCGAGCAGGCGGTGATTACAGCCATCGAAGCACGGAGAAATTACATCATTCGTCGGGCGGTCAATCTTTCAAAACAAACCCATATTTTGGCGGCCAATATTGATTGTCTTTTTTTGTTTGTCACGCTCGATAACCCACCCACTTTCCCTGCTTTTATTGATCGATTCTTAGCCTCTGCACAGGCCTATGAAATCGACACTGTCTTGCTTTTCAACAAAGAAGATACCTATGATGAGAAATCTAAAGAGGCGGTGCATGAGCTTATGAAAGTTTATCAGGACATCGGTTACGAATGTTTAGAGATTTCGGCCCTAAACGGCACGGGATTGACCCGTGTTGTTGATATCATGAAAGATAAAGTCAGTATTTTTTCGGGCCATAGTGGGGTAGGAAAATCAACGCTGATAAACAATTTGGCTCCGGAACTAAACATTAAAACCACCGCTTTGTCGGAGCAACACCAACAAGGCCAACACACAACCACATTTGCTCAGATGTATGATCTTGATTTTGGTGCGCGAATAATTGACACACCAGGAATTAAAGGATTTGGAATGGTTGAAATGGAGCCTCAAGAAATCGGAGATTATTTTCGAGAAATTTTTAAGCTTTCCAAAGCTTGTAAATACCACAATTGTTTGCATATTGAGGAGCCGCAGTGTGCGGTTAAAGAAGCGGTGAATCTTGGGAAAATAGCTTCTTCGCGCTATAAAAGTTATTGTCAGATGGTATTACCCGAAGACGGACAGTATAGAACCGATAATTGGGCCACATGAGAGCAGTAGTGCAAAGGGTTTTGGAGGCTTATGTTGACGTTGACGGAAAGCGTATTTCAACCATCGATCAAGGTTTGATGATCTTGTTGGGAATTGAGCAAAATGATGGTATGGAAGACGTGAATTGGCTCGCAGCAAAAATTGCACGTATGCGAATTTTTAACGATACCAATGGGGTGATGAATTTATCGGTACAAGAGGTTCGAGGATCGGCCTTGGTGGTTAGCCAGTTTACCCTACACGCCGCCACCAAAAAAGGGAATCGACCTTCCTATGTTAGGGCAGCTAAACACGACCTTGCTATCCCCCTTTACCAAGCCTTTTTAGAAGCTATGGAACAACACTTAGGACACAAACCAGGTGCTGGAATATTTGCCGCCGACATGAAGGTTGGATTGGTCAATGACGGACCAGTTACTATAGTCATAGACACACAAAATAAAGAATGATCTTATGAATATTGAGCATGCACAAAAGGCAGTAGATCATTGGATTCAAGAACACGGTGTTCGCTATTTCAATGAACTCACAAACATGGCACAACTCACCGAAGAGGTGGGAGAAGTAGCGCGGATTATTGCCCGTCGCTACGGAGAACAATCTGAAAAAGAAAGTGACAAACAGAAAGACTTAGGTGAGGAAATGGCCGATGTGCTATTTGTATTGTTGTGTTTGGCCAATCAAACAGGAGTTGATTTACAAGCTTCGTTTGATAAAAAACTAAAACTTAAGACCCAGCGTGACCACGATAGACACCACAACAATCCCAAATTAAAATAACTGTTTTAAATGTACATAAAACTTTCTCATCCCACAGCTGTTTTAAATCAACACCTAAACATTACTGGGTCAAAAAGTGAGTCCAACCGCTTGTTGTTACTCCAGGCTTTGTATCCCAATTTGGAGATAGAAAACCTTTCCAATTCTGACGACACCAAGGCTATGAAAGCAGCCTTAACCGATCGAAAAGAACTGATTGACATTCATCATGCAGGCACTGCCATGCGTTTTTTAACCGCATTTTTCGCCTCAAAACCTGGGCGAACTGTTACCATCACGGGTTCACAAAGAATGCAAGAACGCCCCATCGAAATTTTGGTGGATGCCTTGAAGACTTTGGGCGCTAAGATCGAATATTTGGCTACGCCTGGATGCCCACCGCTTAAGATTGAGGGACGAGAATTTGAACTATCCCAAGTGCAATTGCCGGCTCATGTCAGTAGTCAATATATCACAGCCCTGTTGCTGGTGGCACCAAGCCTAGAAAAAGGCCTCCGACTAACCTTGAATGGCAAGATCACCTCTCTGCCCTATATCGAAATGACACTTTCTTTGCTTAAGTCGATTGGCGTTGAAGTGAATTTTGATGGACAAACCATCGAAGTGAAAAGCCAAAAGAAAATCGCCTCCAAAACAATCAGAGTGGAGTCGGACTGGAGCTCGGCCTCCTATTTTTTTAGCTTGGCAGCTTTGGCCTCCGAGGCCGAAGTCGTTCTCGAAAGCTATACCTCTAATAGTTTACAAGGAGACAGTGTATTGCAAGAGATTTACAGTCATTTGGGTGTCGAAAGCAATGTTGAAGATCACCAACTAACGCTTCGCAAAGGAACTATAAAAACCCGTCACCTTTCATGGGATCTCACAAGTGCGCCTGACATTGCCCAAACCATTGCTGTGACTTGTTTTGGTATGGGGATAGGTTGTGATCTCACGGGTTTGCACACGCTCAAAATTAAAGAAACAGATCGCTTGGAAGCTATGGCTACTGAATTGAAAAAATTTGGAGCAGAGATTAGGGTAACCACAAACTCACTTCATCTTCAACCATGCCATAAAATCCTTCATCATGTTGAAGTTGATACCTATAATGACCATCGCATGGCTATGGCTTTTGCTCCTTTAGCCCTTCAAGTGCCGCTAGCCATTCGGGATGCAGAGGTGGTGAGCAAGTCCTATCCAGATTTTTGGAACGATTGGCGTTCACTTGGGTTTAGGGTTGATGAAAAATAGTTGGTTTTACTTGACATACCCCCTTTTCAAACCCTATATTTGCAACCTTTTAAAGAATTCTATAGCTTGTTAATCGCTTAAAAATCAATATGAAGTTATCACATTTTAATTTTAACCTCCCCAACATTCTCCTTTCAGAATACCCTGCCGACCATCGTGATCAGTCTAGGCTGATGGTGCTCAATCGCAAGGAAGAAACTATCGAACATCGATACTTTAAGGATCTTATTGATTATTTTGATGAAGGCGATGTGATGGTGCTTAACAACACCAAAGTTTTCCCTGCCCGACTGATGGGGAATAAAGAAAAAACAGGAGCTCGAATAGAAGTTTTTTTGTTGCGAGAATTAAATGCAGAGCAAAGGCTTTGGGATGTTTTGGTAGACCCAGCACGTAAGATTAGAATAGGCAATAAATTATATTTCGGAGACGATGACTCTTTGGTGGCTGAAGTGATAGACAACACCACTTCCAGAGGACGTACACTACGGTTTTTGTATGACGGATTCTATGAAGATTTTCGAAAAAAACTAAACGAGTTAGGGCAAACGCCACTCCCAAAATACATCAAGCGCCCCGAAGAAGAATTCGACAGAGAGCGCTATCAAACCATTTATGCCAAAAATGAAGGCGCTGTAGCAGCACCAACAGCAGGCTTGCATTTCTCGAAACACCTACTTAAAAGACTGGAAATTAAAGGAATAGACTTGGCAGAATTAACCCTTCATGTTGGTTTGGGCACTTTTAGTCCTGTTGAAGTCGAAGATTTGTCTAAACACAAAATGGACTCAGAAGAGTTGATTATCGAACAAGAAGCAGTCAACATCATCAACAACGCCAAGCAAAACAACAAGAGAGTTTGTGCCGTAGGCACCACTGTGATGCGAGGACTCGAAACATCTGTTTCCTCACAAAACCTGCTCAATCCCTATAAAGGTTGGACACACAAGTTTATATTTCCACCCTATGATTTCAGCATTGCCGACTCTATGATCACCAATTTTCATACTCCAAAATCAACTTTATTGATGATGGTTTCGGCTTTTGCGGGCTATGATTTCATTAAACACGCCTATCAAGAAGCCATCAAGAATGACTACAAGTTTTATTCTTATGGCGATGCCATGCTGATCCTCTAACAAAAACTATGGGCGACAAACGTCAAGACATTCGTGCTTTGTCCGAAGAAGCCTTACGCGCCTTTTTTGAATCTAAGGGCGACTCCGCCTTTCGTGGAAGTCAAGTTTATGAGTGGCTTTGGGTAAAGGCTTGCAAAAGTTTCGATGAAATGACCAACCTTTCCAAAGTGCACCGCGCTTGGTTGAATGATCATTTTGTAATTCATGCAGTAGCTGTGGACCAGCAGCAAAAAAGTAAAGACGGCACCATAAAAAACGCCATAAGACTTCATGATGGATTGGTGGTGGAATCTGTGCTTATTCCAACAAACACACGAAGCACTGCCTGTGTTTCCAGTCAGGTGGGTTGTAGCTTAGACTGTCATTTTTGTGCAACTGCCACGCTTAAAAGAATGCGCAACTTACAACCCGATGAAATATATGATCAAGTGGTGGCTATCGATCGACAAAGCCAGATGTATTTTAATCGGCCGCTTTCAAATATTGTGTTCATGGGTATGGGTGAACCCTTAATGAATTATAACAACACCATTAAGGCCATTGAACGCATCACCAGTCCGAAAGGCTTAGGGATGTCACCAAAACGCATCACGGTTTCTACGTCGGGAATCTCTAAAATGATCATCAAATTGGCCAACGAAAAAACACGAGTTAAGTTGGCTGTTTCTTTGCATGCCGCCAGAGAAGAAGTTCGAAATAAAATCATGCCTTTTACCCTAAATTTTCCACTTGCTGAACTCCAGGAAGCACTTTCCTATTGGTATGAGCAAACTCAAAGTAGGGTGACCTATGAATATGTGGTTTGGAAGGGAATCAATGACCAACCCGAAGATGTGGATGCTTTAGTTGCTTTTTGTAAAAAAGTTCCTTCAAAAGTCAATCTAATAGAATATAACCCGACGGGTAATCGTGAATTTAAACAGGCAGATTCTATGGCTATAGACCGCTATATTTATGCATTAGAAAGTCATCGAATACCAGTAACGGTTCGCCGTTCTCGAGGAAAAGACATCGATGCCGCCTGTGGTCAATTGGCCAACAAAAGCAGTTTGTGAAAATATGGTGTGACAATGCCATATGAAACCCTATCTTTGACCTATAGATGAAAACAGTAGCACAGATCAAGGAACCCATTAGGATGGAAATGGAGATGTTCGAAAAGAAATTTTTCGAATCCATGTCCTCAAAAGTTGCACTGTTCAATCGAATCACACATTATATTGTGAACCGAAAAGGCAAGCAAATGCGTCCCATGTTTGTTTTTCTAACTGCCAAACTAATTGGAAAAAACGAAATCACTGACAGAACCTATCGTGCAGCCTCAGTGATTGAATTGATTCACACCGCCACGCTCGTTCATGACGATGTGGTGGATGAAAGCTACCAACGGCGCGGATTTTTCTCTATCAATGCCCTATGGAAAAACAAAATTGCAGTTCTAGTGGGGGATTATTTGCTTTCAAAAGGAATGCTTTTGTGTATAGAACACGACGATTTTGATTTGCTTAAAATCATCTCAAAGGCTGTTCGTGATATGAGCGAAGGCGAGTTGCTTCAGATTGAAAAATCTCGATTGCTCGATATCGATGAAACGGTATATTATGAAATTATTCGTCAGAAAACAGCCTCGCTCATAGCCGCTTGTTGCGCATTGGGAGCAGCTTCACGCGGAGCGGACACATCAACCATCGAAAAAATGAGAAGGTTTGGTGAATTGATTGGTATGGCTTTTCAAATTAAGGACGACTTGTTCGATTATGGAACCACACGCATAGGAAAGCCAACAGGCATAGATATTAAAGAAAAAAAGATGACTTTGCCACTGATTTATGCTTTGCATCATGCCCCAAAATCTGATAAAAAGTGGTTGCTTAACATCATTCGAAATCAAAACAAAAACCCCAAAAAAGTTCAAGAACTTATTGCTTATGTGAAAGAAAATGGTGGTTTAGATTTTGCTGTTTCGCAAATGAAAAAGTTTCAATCTGAAGCATTAACACTACTTCAATCTTTTCCGGAATCACCCTATCGTGATGCGCTTCAAAAGTTGGTAGATTATGTTATTGAACGAAAGCGATAGGCTTTTAGAATTCCTAAAATTCCCCTACTTTAGTGCATTGATATTGTCCAATTTTGATTTCTAAATCCACCATAGACCAAGTTTTCGAAACCGCCCGAGTTGAGGAGGTGATAGGAGATTTTGTTCAACTCAAAAAATCGGGTTCAAATTACAAGGGTTTAAGTCCGTTTAGCGACGAACGCACGCCAAGTTTTATGGTGTCTCCTGTGAAACAAATCTGGAAAGATTTTAGTAGTGGAAAGGGTGGTAATGTTGTGGCTTTTTTGATGGAGCACGAACATTTTTCTTATCCTGAATCCATTCGATATTTGGCCAAGCGCTACAATATTGACATCGAAGAAACTGAGCAAACAGACCTTGAAAAAGAGAAGGCATCGGAAAGAGAAAGCCTATATCTCGTTTCAGAATTTGCACAAAAATATTTTTCCGATGTATTATGGAAAAATCCTGAAGGCACCTCCATTGGACTCAGCTATTTTAAAGAAAGAGGGTTTCGTGAAGATACCATTCGTCAGTTTGGGCTAGGGTATGCTCTGGATCAATGGGAGGCTTTTACCACAGCAGCACTCGAAGGAGAATATCAACTCGAATTTTTAGAAAAAACAGGCCTTACAATCGTTAAGGATCAAAAACAATTTGACCGTTTCAAAGGGCGCGTACTTTTTCCAATTCAAAGTATGTCGGGTAGGGTTTTGGGTTTTGGTGGTAGGATCCTTATTCAAGACAAAAAAGCAGCCAAATATCTCAATTCACCTGAAAGCGATATCTATCACAAAAGCAAAGTGCTCTATGGACTTTATCAGGCCAAGCAAGCTATTGCAAAAGAGGATATGTGCTATTTGGTTGAAGGATACACAGATGTGATTCAGCTTCATCAGGCGGGCATAAAAAATGTGGTGTCATCTTCGGGAACAGCACTCACCTCAGATCAAATTCGCCTCATTAGAAGACTCACGCCCAACATCACGGTACTTTTCGATGGGGATGCGGCTGGTTTAAGAGCTTCTTTGCGTGGCATTGATTTAATTTTAGAAGCTGGCATGAATGTCAGAATATGTTCTTTTCCTGAAGGTGAAGACCCTGATAGTTTTGCCCTAAAAACACCATTTGAGGAACTGGTTTTGTTTTTGCAAGAAAACGCTCAAGATTTTATACGTTTTAAGGCCGAATTACTGACCAAGGAAGCAAGCGCCGATCCCATAAAAAAGGCCGAAACTATCCGTGAAATTGTCATCAGTATTGCCAAAATTCCCGACCACATTCAACGGGAAGTTTATCTTAAAAGCTGTGCGTCAATCATGGACATTTCTGAGGAAGTGTTGTTCAATACCCTTGCACAAATTCGACGAAAACAACAGGGCGAGGTCGCCAAAAAGAACAGTGGTGCTCGGGAGTTAGATGTTGTTGCGCCAACGGCCAAAATTAAGCGAGTCGACAAACAACTCGAACTTGAACAAAAGTTGATTGAAATTTTGGTATTATATGGTCATCACAAAACATCATTCGATGATGTGGTATTGAAACAAGCCGATGACGGAAATCTTTCCTTAGAACCTACACAGGTAGAAGCTGTAGTGCATGAAAAAATTTTTCTAGACCTCCAGCAAGATGAGGTTGAGTTGGCCGATCCGGCCTTTAGGTCGCTTTACAACAAAATTTTAGAAAAATTACAGCAATTTGGGGTTTTACAAATGGAAACCTTTGTCAATGAATTAGAGTCTCAACTTTCAGAAAAGTTGTCACATATTTTAATGCGTGAAGAAAAATATAAACTTGACAATTGGGAAGGTAAAAATATTTTCATAAAACCCAAAGATGCCTCCATTCATCAGCTGGTTACGGAAACAATTTTAAATCTTCGTTGCCACCTCATCGATCAAAAAGTTGCTGTGCTTCAGGAACAAACAAAATCTAAAAATTCACAAGACAACGGGGATATACTTCATGAAATTATGAGTTATCAGCAACTTAAAACTTTGCTTTCTAAGCGTTTAAACAGAGTTGTTTAGAGCGCTTCAACCTTCATTTTTTGGGCCACATAAATTAACTCAACCAGCGATCGGACTTTTAATTTGTCCATGATTCGTCGTTTATAAGTACTCACGGTTTTTGTGCTGATATCAAGTTCATATGCAATATCAATAATCCGACGGCCATCCGATAGCATTTTAAGGATTTCAACCTCTCTATTTGAAAGCTTTCCATACATTTTTCTAGGTCTTCCTGTGGTGGCATCAATGGCTATTGATTGTGCCAGTTCATGGCTAATGTAAACTCCGCCGTTTACAACCTTAGTCACCGCCTGCACAATGTTGTTTAAGGGTTCTTTTTTAGAAATAAAACCTGATGCTCCAGCCTTAAGACTGCTCACAGAAAACATGTCCTCTGATTGGCTAGTGAATATCACAATCCGAATGCCAGGGTAATCTTCTTTTATTTTTTTTAAAACACTAAACGAACTAGCGCCAGGCAAGTCAATTTCAAGAATAATAACATCAACTGTATCGGCTTCTTTTTTTAAAAACTTTAATAATTGTTGAGTGTCAACAATGGGCTTTAGCAACTGAAAATTTTCATATTCAGAAAACAAAACCTCTAGTCCTTTGTGGACCACAGGATGATGATCGGCAATGAGAAGGTTTGTGGGCATGAACTAAGTGTTTCTTCAAATGTATGAAAAAATGATTATTTTTTTAATTCATGAGGAATGCTGCAAATAGGAATGGGTTGTATTTTGTGTTGATTGGCATTGTTTTTTTCGAGCAAAATTTCGAAAACTTCCCGTTCTCTTCCATTAAAATCTGCTGGGTTTTTTCCGAGTTCTTTTTGAGCCATGGCCCATTCTAGCTCGGGATAGCTTGCGCCGAGTTGGTCCTCATCCGTCCTGTCATCACCCCAAAGACCATCTGTTGGAGGTGCTTGGCAAATGGCATCACTCACACCAAGTGTCTTGGCCAAGGCCCGAACTTCTGTTTTGGTCAAATCTGCTATCGGACTAAGGTCAACCCCGCCATCTCCATATTTTGTATAAAAACCCACGCCAAAATCTTCAACTTTATTGCCAGTGCCTGCGACGAGATATCCATGAACCCCTGCAAAATAATAGAGTGTAGTCATGCGCAAGCGGGCACGTGCGTTGGCCAATGAGAGGCTGTGGTTGGGGCGATTTTCATGGATGGAAAAACTTTGTGAAAATGTATCGAAAGTTGGCGTTAGATCGACAGTTGTTTGTTGAACATTCTCAAAATGTTCACAGAGCCAATCTAAATGGTCTAGTCCTCTTTTTCTTTGCGTTTTTTCCTGATGAATAGGCATGTCTATGGCCAACACCGGAAGCGTTGTGTGTGCACAAAGAGCAGAGGTGAGGGCAGAATCTACACCTCCAGAAACCCCAACAACAAAACCATTCACACCAGCTTGTTGTGCATAGTTTTTTAACCAATTCACAATGAAATCTATAACTTGTGCGTTCTTCATTTTTAGTTAATTTTGAAGTTTAGTTGGCTTAATTTATTGAGGTTAAAAACCTACATGACCTCACACAAAAATACTGGATTTATGAAAGGTATAAAAATGACATTTAAAATTGTGAGCGTCCTTCTTTTGGGGTTGTTTTCGTGTCAGCAAACAGTTCGTAAAAAGCCCCCCGTTCCTCTTGATTACCCCTTAGAAGTGGTTAGGTTTGAACAGCTTTTTTATGAGTCTAAACCCGAAGAACTTCAGTCACTTAAAAATTTATACCCCTATTTTTTTCCTGCTCAATTTCCCGAAAGTGTGTGGGTGGAACGTCTTCAGGATTCTGTTCAAATAGCTGTTTATCAAGAAGTTAAACACAAATTTTCTAAAAGCGATGGTTTAACAAAAATGATCCAAGAGGTTTTGGAGCAACGCAAAGCCTATCATCCAACTGCGCGCACGCCCAAAGTCATAACGCTTACCTCAGATTTGGATTATCATGCAAAAATCATAGATGCAGACAGCTTACTTCTTCTTTCATTAGACAATTATCTTGGAGCCAATCATTCGTTTTATAAAGATTTTCCTATCTATATTTCTAAACGGCTCGACCCCAATTTTTTGATGGCCGATATAGCCAAAGCCCTAGCAATACGTTGGGTTTTGCCAGCTTCAAATCGAACTTTACTCTCTCAAATGGTGTATTGGGGTAAGATTTTGTATTGGGCTTCGCTGGTTTCACCCACACTTTCTGACGCCCAATTGATGGGTTATTCTGAGGAAGAATTGCAGTGGGTTATCGAAAATGAAGCCAACATTTGGCGATATTTCACTGAGAAAAAACTCCTTTTTGATACAGATAGTGACCTAAGAATTCGATTTATTGAAGAGGCTCCTTTCACCAAGTTCTACCTAGAAATTGATCAGGAATCTCCTGGAAGAATAGGTCGATGGCTTGGGTGGCAGTTTGTACGTGCTTTTGCCCAAAAGAATGTACTACCTTTGCCAGACATTTTAAATTTACCCGCAGATGAATTGTTTAACAAAGCGGGCTATAAACCCCCTAGAAAATGAGTAAACACACGAGTGAAATCACTATTAAGGTTGATTTAGATGAAAACAAAGTTCCCGAAAAACTGAGGTGGTCTGCACCCGATGGTGGTATTCAAGACAGTGCATCAAAAGCAATTTTCTTATCGGTTTGGGATGAGGAAGATCAAACTTCACTTCGAATGGATTTATGGACAAAGGAAATGCCTGTTGATCAAATGCAAGTTTTTGTTCATCAAACACTTGTGGGGATGCGCGAAAGTTATCTAAGGGCCACAAATGACACTAAAATGAGTGCTGCCTTTCAGGATTTTTGTGAATTTTTTGCACAAGAGCTCAAGCTGAAGAAGGTGTCTAAACAGTAGTCAAACTTTGATTAATATCCTCGATATAGTCTAGTAGTGCTTCTCGGCCCATTTTGTTTGTAGAAGAGGTTATGAAATGAGGTGGTGTGGACGCCCAGTCTCCTTCAATCATTTTTTTGAGATAACGATCGACATTGTTTTCAATGGCCTGAGGTTTTAACTTATCCGCTTTGGTGAAAACGATTGCAAATGGTATTTGTGCGCTTCCAATCCAAGCCATAAACTCTAAATCTATGGGCTGTGGTTCATGTCGAATATCAACCAATACAAATGCAGCAACTAGTTGCTCCCTTCTATTGAAATATTGTGTTATAAAATTTTGAAAATTCTTTTTGTCAGACTTTGATGCTCGGGCATATCCATAGCCAGGCAAATCAACCAAATGCCACTTTTTATTTATCAAGAAGTGGTTGATTAACTGTGTTTTTCCGGGTCTTCCTGAGGTTTTCGCTAAATTTTTGTGATTGGTGAGCATGTTAATTAAGGAAGATTTGCCCACATTCGATCTGCCAATAAAGGCATACTCGGGAAGCGCTCCTTTAGGACAACCCTCGACTTTGCTGTTGCTCATCACAAAGCTTGCCGATACACTTTTCATAAAACAAATTTAGAAATTGTTTTTCTGTAGCCAATTCGACAATATCGCATTGAATTTTTCGGGCTGCTCCATCATGGGGGCATGACCGCATTTTTCTATCCAGTGGAGTTCAGAATTAGGGAGCAATTTGTGAAATTCTTTGGCCACATTGGGCGGAGTAACATTGTCTTCAGTTCCCCAAATAATGACCACAGGGATTTTCATTTTCGGAAGATCGGATGCCATGTTGTGACGAATGGCACTTTTAGCAATTGTTAAAACCTTAATCAGTTTACTGCGATCGTTAACGGTTTCAAAAACTTCATCAACCAACTCTTTAGTAGCTGTCTTAGGATCGTAAAACACCTCTTCAGTTTTCGATTTGATATAATTATAATCCTCTCGCTTTGGATAGCTTTCACCCATAGAATTTTCATACAGGCCAGAACTCCCTGCCAGCACTAGACCCGCGGCCTTATTGGGGTGTAGTTTATTGAAAACTAATGCAATATGACCCCCAAGGGAATTGCCCATAAGAATGGGTTTTTCGAGCTCTAGATGATCTATAAAACGTTTTAAATATTGTGCAAACGCTTTCACATTTGTTCTCAATAGAGGGAAATCATATAAAGGGAGAGAGGGGATCAAAACACGATATCCATTCGAAGAAAAATGATCACTGAGCGCATCAAAATTACTCAATCCTCCCATGAGACCGTGAAGCAAGATAATGGCCTTCCCAGTTCCCGCCTCCTGATATTTAAACTTGCCTGATTCTACGTATCGTTTTTCCATGAAAATGAATACCAGTCGGCAAATATAGTTAAATAACTTTTGGAAAAGCACTTCAGTGTTTTAGGAGTATGAATGACCAAATTGTTCAAGAAACCATTGTTATCAATACAATAAAAATTATTTAAATACTTGAAAACCAATTAGATAAATAAAATATTTTAATAAATGGAAGAATTTATTAACAAAGTGGTAAAAAGTGGTAAAAAGTGGTAATTTTTGAATATCTTTGAACAATTCATCTGAATTGATGCAAAACTTAATTGGAACATACGAGTGTAAAGCAGACGCCAAAGGCCGCCTGATGGTTCCTGTGCAGTTGAAGAAGCAGCTGTCGGGAGTAAGTCAAGATGGTTTTGTGCTGAAGCGTTCTGTTTTTCAGCCTTGTTTGGAGCTGTTTCCAATGGTGGAGTGGCGGGCCATGATGGAAAAAATAAACACGCTCAATCGTTTCAAGAAGAAGAATAACGATTTCATTCGCTTGTTTACGGCGGGTGTGAAAGTGGTTGAGATGGACACAATGGGTCGTCTCCTTATCCCAAAAGACTTACTCAAGATTGCTGCCATTGACAAGGAAGTTGTCTTGTCTTCAGCGGTGAATATTGTTGAGATTTGGGATAAAGCAAGCTACGAAAAAGCCATTAGTGAAGCTACAGAAGATTTTGCGCAATTGGCAGAAGAGGTGATGGGTAACGAATCAGAAGATGTATCATAAACCAGTTTTGCTGGAGGCGTCTGTTGATGCGTTATCAATTAAAGAGAACGGTTGTTATGTGGATGCCACTTTTGGAGGTGGAGGCCACTCAAAATATATCTTAAGTAAGTTGGGGCCAAAAGGGAAACTTTTTGCTTTCGACCAAGATGCAGACGCTCTTTCTAACATTTGGAATGATGACCGTTTGGTGCTGATTCAGCAAAATTTTTGTCACCTTAAGCGATTTTTAAAGTTTTATGGTGTTGATAAAGTTGATGGGATTTTGGCAGACTTTGGCGTTTCTTCCCATCAGTTTGATGCGCCCGAGAGAGGTTTTTCTACACGATTCGACAGTCGTTTAGACATGCGCATGAATCAGACTTCTGATTTAGATGCAGAACAGGTTGTGAACACCTATGATGAGGTTGCACTTTCGCGTTTGTTTTGGGACTACGGTGAATTGAGAATGGCACGGGCACTGGCCAAAAGTATTGTTCAAAAAAGGGCTTCAAAGCCATTACAGAACACTGGTGATTTGGTGGGTGCGGTGGAAACCTTAATCCCTGAAAAACATCGCCATAAAATCTTGGCGCAGCTTTTTCAGGCCATCAGGATTGAGGTGAATCAAGAGCTTGATGTTTTGCGTGATTTTTTAATGCAATGCGCAGAAGTAATTGTTGGAGGTGGACGCCTCAGTGCCATCAGTTATCATTCTTTAGAGGACAGGTTGGTGAAGCGCTTTATTCAAAACGGTTGTTTCGATTCCGAACCTGTAAAAGACGATTTTGGAAACCCACAATTGCTTTTTAAAAGGGTAGGTAGTGTGGTAGTTCCAAATGTAGATGAGATAAAAGAGAATAATCGCGCGCGAAGTGCTAAGCTTCGTGTCGGAGAAAGAATAGAATAAAGATGAAAAGAGGATTTTTTCAACTGCTGAGGGGTACTTTTTTAATTGACGAAGGGGCTACGAAAAATTGGCGCTTTATTGTGTTTTTATTCGTTTTGGCACTTGTGATGATTAGCGCTTCACATGGTGTAGATCAAAAAGTGATTAGAATGGCTTCGCTCAATGACGATGTTCGGGCACTTAGGAGTGAATATATTGAGCTACGCAAGTCACTTATGAAGCTTAAAATGGAATCTGAACTCCGAAAAAAATTAAGTCCAATGGGATTAAATTTTCCTTCAACACCCCCCACTAAAATTAGCGTTATTCATTGATATCATGGCTGTTCAACAAACCACCTTAACGCGTCTTTACATTGTTGCAGCAGCGCTATTTTTATTGGGGTTTGGAATCGCCTACCGAATGG
This sequence comes from uncultured Flavobacteriaceae bacterium, assembly GCA_964477735.1. GTDB lineage: Bacteria > Bacteroidota > Bacteroidia > Flavobacteriales > Flavobacteriaceae > CAYZFD01. The sequence goes on along the minus strand of CAYZFD010000017.1, from coordinate 13,594 downwards.
TAGTACTTCAGTTTGTGCAAGGAGACAAATACAGGCAATTGGCTGAAGAACGCACCGTAAAAAACAAGGTAATTCCGCCCCTTAGAGGAAACATATATGCCGACGAGGGCAGTTTATTGGCTACAAGTATTTCTAAATATACCATACGGTTTGATGGTGTTACAGTACGTCAACATTTGTTCGATAAATATGCATCTGCTCTTGCAGATTCGTTGTCAAATAGATTTGGGAAATCCTCAAATCATTACCTCAAGCTATTGCAGGAGGCGAGAACTAAAAAGATCCGTTATCAGCCCATTGCCAAAAACTGTTCCTATTCGGACTATGTAGCCCTTAAAAATTTTCCACTTTTCGAGTTTGGAGGCGTGCGTGGTGGCTTGGTTGTAGAAGAAACCGTTGTCCGTGAACACCCCCTTGGAAAGGTGGCTGAACGCACCATTGGTTATGAGAAAAAAGATGCCACTAACCACACCTTGCGTGTTGGACTCGAAGGTGCTTTCGGACAATTGTTGGGTGGTGAAGCGGGCAAAAGACTCATGCAGCGTGTGGCCAATGGTGAATGGAAGCCTCTCACAGACGCCAACCAACAAGAACCCAAAGACGGTTATGATGTCATCACGACACTTAATGTTGACATGCAAGATGTTGCGCACAATGCTCTGTTGCAGCAACTCGAGACCTTTGAGGCCGATCACGGTTCGGTGATTGTCATGGAAACTCAAACTGGTGCCATTAAGGCGATGGCCAATTTAGGTCGGACAGCTAAGGGAACATATTTCGAGAAACTTAACTATGCCGTTGGCGAATCGCATGAGCCAGGGTCAACCTTTAAGCTTATGGCTATGATGGCCGCTTTAGAAGACGGTGTTATTGACACTACCACTGTGGTTGATACAGAAAAAGGTGAGCTAACTTTTTATGGAAAGTATAAAGTTAGAGATTCTAAAAAAGGTGGGTATGGCAAAATATCGGCAAAAGAGGTTTTTCAAGTCTCATCGAATACGGGGATTGTGAAAATTATTCACGAAAATTACAAAGATCAACCTGAAAAATTTGTTGATCGGCTGTATACGCTAGGGATGAATCTTCCGCTTGATATTTCAATTTCGGGAGAAGGCGTTCCAAAAATTCCTCATCCAAATGACAAAAGCTGGAATGGAATAACACTCCCTTGGATGGCCTATGGGTATGGCGTTTCCTTGACCCCTTTACAAACCCTAACTTTTTATAATGCAGTGGCCAATCAGGGAGAGATGATCAAGCCACAGTTCATAAAGGCCATTAAGCGTTTGGGAAATCATCCTACTAAAGAAATAGAAAAAGAAGTTTTGAACCCTTCCATTTGCTCTAAGACTACATTAGCAAAACTTCGGGCCATGATGGAAGCTGTGGTGTCTGAAAAGAAAGGTACGGCACACAACATCTATGATCCTAATTTTTCGATGGCTGGAAAAACTGGGACTTGCCAGCGCGATTACAACAGCGACAACGTTCAATATATTTCGAGTTTTGTGGGTTATTTTCCTGCCGATGCCCCTCAATATTCTTGTATAGTGGTGATACACAAACCCAACAAGAAAAAGGGGTATTATGGTTCTACAGTTGCTGCTCCAGTATTTAAGGCTATTGCCAGAAAAATTTATAGATCTTCTCCAATTGATGCTCCCATAACTCAATCACAATATCAAAGCACTTTATCCAAAAACATCAATGTTGAAGTCCTTGAAGCTGATCAAGACAAGGTTCCGAATGTTAAAGGTATGCAAGCTAGAGACGCACTATACCTGCTAGAAAACCAAGGATTTATTGTTAAGGTGATTGGTAGAGGGGTGGTTAAAAATCAATCTATTGCACCTGGACAGTCATTGTCTAAAAGCAACAAAACAATTACAATCGAACTGTCATGAAGCTATTAAAAGACATTTTGTATAAAGTGCCGATTGAATCTGTTTTGGGTAGCACGCAAGGTATGGTGCACAACCTGCATTCAGACTCTAGAAAGGTTTCTTTAAATGATTTGTTTGTGGCTGTTAGAGGTCTGCAGTCCGATGGACATGATTATGTAAACAAAGCTGTAGAGCAAGGGGCCTTAGCAGTCGTTTGTGAAGTCCTTCCAGAAAAATTAATCAATGGGGTTACCTATATAGTGGTCAAAGATTCAAGTGAGGTTTTGGGGCAGTTAGCGGCTAATTTTTATGACCACCCTTCGTCGAAATTAACCTTAATTGGGATAACGGGCACCAATGGCAAAACTACTGTGGCTACCTTATTGTTTGAGCTTTTCAAATCTCTTGGTTATTCGTCTGGTTTGATTTCTACGGTTAAGCAAGCCATCAATGAAAATATTTTTCCTGCTACGCACACAACTCCAGATTGCATCAGCATTCACAAGTTGTTGTCTGAAATGGTAGCATCTGGTGTGGCCTATTGTTTTATGGAAGTTTCTTCACACGGAATCGATCAAAAAAGAATAGGAGGATTGGATTTTTCAGGAGCAGTTTTCACCAACCTTACCCACGATCATTTAGATTATCACAAAACTTTTGCATCCTATAGAGATACTAAAAAGCTGTTTTTTGATCAGCTCAAAAATTCTGCTTTTGCCCTTGTCAATATTGATGATAAGAATGGTTTGGTGATGCTTCAAAACACCAAAGCCAAAAAACGCAGTTATGCGCTTAAAAAAGTGGCAGACTATAAAGGAATAATTCTCGAAAATCAGTTTTCGGGAATGTTGATGCGTTTTCAGCAGCAAGAGTTTTGGACTCGTTTGGTGGGAGAATTTAATGCCTATAACCTGCTGGCTGTCTATGCTGTTGCCTTGGAGCTCGGCGCCAACCCTAACGAAGTAATGGCTTCGCTGAGCAGTCTGCACGCAGTTGAGGGACGTTTTCAGTGCCTAACCTCGAACGACAACACCATTGCCATTGTCGATTATGCACACACTCCCGATGCACTAGAAAATGTGCTCGAAACCATTGCAGCCCTTAGAACAGGAAATGAAAACTTAATTACAGTGTTGGGCTGTGGTGGAGATCGTGATCAGGACAAACGACCCAAAATGGGGCAAATTGCAGCGTCGAAGAGCAATCAAGTTATTTTAACGTCAGACAATCCTAGGAGCGAAGATCCACAGAAAATTATTGAGGCCATGGAAAGCGGAGTCGATGCCCATGACCAAAGAAAAGTTTTGATGATCATAGATCGAAAGCAAGCCATTAAAACAGCCTGTCAATTGGCCAACAAAGGAGACATAATTCTTGTTGCAGGCAAGGGTCATGAAACCTATCAGGAAATCATGGGGATTCGCCACCCCTTCGACGATCGACAGATTATAAGAGAATGTTTTCATCAACTAAAATCTTAAAAGATGTTATACTACCTTTTTGAATATCTCGAAAAACAATTTCAGCTACCAGGTGCTTCGGTTTTTCAGTTTCTTTCTTTTAGGGCAGCCATTGCCATCATCACCTCATTGCTGATTTCGTTGGTTTTTGGGAAACACATCATCGGGTGGCTAAAAAGCATGCAAATAGGCGAATCTGTACGAGATTTAGGTTTAGAAGGCCAAGCCCAAAAATCTGGGACCCCTACTATGGGAGGTTTAATCATTATCGCAGCCACCATCATCCCAGTTATATTGTTGGCTCAACTCAACAATATTTATATTCAATTGTTGCTCATGACCACCCTCATTATGGGATTAATTGGGTTTGTAGATGATTATATAAAAGTTTTTAAAAAGGATAAAGAAGGACTTAAGGGACGCTTTAAAATTATTGGCCAAATAATTTTAGGCGTAGTGGTTGGAAGTGTATTGTATTTTCATCCAGAGGTGACCGTTAGGCAAGAAATTGCACAAGAGCAGTTGGTGCAAGGTCAAGTCCAAAATTCGGTATTCGGGCCAGAGGAAAAAGCTACTATCACCACGATACCAATGCTGAAAAATAATGAATTTGATTATGCTGATTTACTGAGTTGGATAAACGATAAAGCGGCCGCATTTTCTTGGTTAATTTTCATTCCGCTTGTGGTTTTTGTAGTGGCTGCTGTTTCAAATGGTGCCAATCTTACAGACGGCATTGATGGATTGGCAGCAGGATCTTCGGCCATTATTGTCCTCACCCTTGGTGTCTTTGTTTGGGTCTCGGGCAATGTTATTTTTTCTGACTACCTCAACATTATGTACATTCCAAGAGTCAGTGAATTGGTTGTTTTTGTGGCTGCTTTTGTAGGGGCTTTGATCGGATTTTTGTGGTACAACACTTTTCCAGCCCAAGTGTTTATGGGTGATACAGGAAGTTTAACCATAGGGGGCATTATTGCCGTTTTGGCGCTTTCTGTTCGAAAAGAGTTATTAATTCCAATTCTTTGCGGCATCTTCCTAGTGGAAAACCTTTCGGTGGTTTTGCAAGTGGGCTACTTCAAATACAGTAAGAAAAAATATGGTGTAGGAAAAAGAATTTTCAGAATGGCCCCACTTCATCATCACTTTCAGAAGTTAGGATATCATGAAAGTAAAATTGTAGCCCGATTCTGGATCATTGGAATCATGTTAGCCATTGTTTCACTCATCACCCTTAAACTTCGATAATTGATGTCAAAAATCTATGACATAGCGATTCTTGGAGCCGGTGAAAGCGGAGTGGGGGCGGCGCTTCTAGCCCAACAAAAAGGCCTCAAGCCTTGGGTGTCAGACTTCGGGAAAATCTCAGGAGCTTATAAAAAATCCCTTAATGATGCCAGTATAGATTGGGAAGAAGGAGAACATAATTTAGCTTACATCCTTCAGTGCAAAACCGTAGTGAAAAGCCCGGGTATAGCCAACACAACTCCAGTGATGAAAGCGGTATTAGAGGCGCGAATCCCTGTGATTTCTGAAATCGAATTTGCAGCAAGATATACCGATGCTTGTTTGATTGGCATCACAGGAAGCAACGGTAAAACAACCACTACCACTTGGATCTATCACATGTTGAAGCAAGCTGGACTTCAGGTGGAGGTAGCAGGAAATATTGGTAAGAGTTTGGCTACAGCGGTTGCCACAACAAACCCAACCCATTTTGTGATCGAACTCAGTAGTTTTCAGTTAGAGGACATTCAAAAATTTAGACCTCATATTGCTGTAATCCTAAACATTACCCCCGATCATCTCGACCGCTACAACCACTCGTTTGAGGCCTATCGAGATGCAAAATTCAGAATCACAATGAATCAAACCTCCCAAGATTTTTTGGTGATCGATGCCGATGATTCTACTATTAAACAAGGGTTGGAAAAACACAAGATTCTTGCGCAACGATGTGGATTTACTTGCCAAAATTTAAACACGGAGATGGCCAAGGCCGATCATATAAACATAAATATTAAAACACAAAACGAATCTTTTATGATACCAATAGACAGTCTTTCATTGAAAGGTCAGCACAACATTAAGAATGCCATGGCAGCGGCCACGGTTGGAAAATTGTTGAACATCAGAAAAGAAACCATTAGAGCTAGTTTGCAAAACTTTCAAGGGGTTTCTCACAGGCTAGAGCCTGTACTAACCATTCAAAAAGTTCAATATATCAACGATTCCAAAGCTACCAATGTCAATGCCACATATTATGCCTTAGACGCTATGAAATCTTCGGTGGTGTGGATCGTTGGAGGCACAGACAAAGGAAACGACTATTCCGAGTTGCTTCCTCTTGTTAGAGAAAAAGTGAAAGCCATTATTTGCTTGGGACTAGACAATACCAAACTAATAGACACTTTCTCGGCAGTGACCGATTTAATGGTAGAAACCTATAGTATGTCAGACGCTGTTAAAACAGCCTATAAAATTGGACAAGAAGGGGACGTTGTTTTACTTTCTCCTGCTTGCGCTAGTTTTGACTTATTCGAAAATTATGAAGACAGAGGTAACCAGTTCAAAGCAGCTGTAAGAAATTTATAATGAAGCATTTGTTCAACAACCTGAAAGGAGATAAGGCATTGTGGGGGCTAGTGATGCTGCTTGCTATTTTTTCTTTTTTACCTATCTATAGCGCAAGTTCAAATCTTGTTTATGTGGTGGGAAACGGATCGGTCGTTGGGCATTTATTACGCCATGTGGTTATGGTAGGCATGGGGCTGCTGATTATGTATGCTGTGCATCTTATTCCGTTTCGATATTTTAGAGCACTTTCCATTATGGGACTCCCCATCGTCATATTGTTATTGCTCTACACAGCTCTCCAGGGAAGTACAATCGAAGGCGCCAATGCAAGTAGGTGGATTCAAATTCCAATTGTAGGGGTTTCGTTTCAACCTTCGACTTTGGCAATGGTAGTTTTGCTAATATATGTGGCTGGTTTTATGGCCAAAAAACGAGATACTCCACTAAGCTTTAAAGCTTCAATTTTACCGCTTTGGCTACCTGTTTTTGGGGTTGTTATGTTGGTCTTACCTTCTAATCTTTCCACAGCGGCCATGATTTTTTTGATGGTCATGATGCTTGTTTTTTTAGGGTCATACCCCCTCAAATACATAGTAGGCATGATGCTGGCTGGGTTGCTAGGGCTAATTTTGTTTGTGTTGATGGCCAAAGCCTTTCCTGAAGCAATGCCAAATCGAGTGGATACTTGGATGAGTCGAATTGAAAATTTTGGCAAATCTGATGAAAATAAAGCAGAAAATTACCAAATTGAAAGAGCCAAATCGGCCATTGCTAGTGGTGGTGTCTTTGGTGTTGGGGCAGGAAAAAGCTCCATGAAAAACCTTCTTCCTCAAAGTACCTCAGACTTTATTTATGCGATCATTGCAGAGGAATATGGGATGTTAGGTGCTCTTGGTTTACTTTTTGTTTATCTACTCATGTTGTTTAGGATTGTAGTTATTTCCTACAAAGCGACGTCTTTTTTTGGGCAACTTGTCGCCATGGGTGTAGGTTTGCCTATCATTTTTCAGGCGCTGATAAACATGTCTGTAGCAGTAGAATTGCTTCCCGTAACGGGGCAACCACTTCCTTTAATTAGCAATGGTGGTACCTCCATTTGGATGACGTTTTTGGCCTTGGGCATTATCGCAAGCGTGAGTGTTAAGCGCGATCTTGTCGAAAACGAAACAATAGAAAACGATAACCCTTTAGAAGTATTAAGTGAAACCTTATAAATTTCTCATATCAGGTGGTGGAACAGGAGGGCA
>CAYZFD010000017.1:0-6324 GCA_964477735.1 uncultured Flavobacteriaceae bacterium | reverse complement strand
AGGAATATAAAAAACATGAACAAACAGGTGTTTGTGTGCGTGCTTTTATTCAAGAAATGGATGTTGCCTACAGTTTAGCTGACGGGATCATCTCTAGATCGGGTGCTGGTGCCGTTTCAGAGCTTTGTGTTGTTGGAAAACCTGTTTTGTTTATTCCTTCACCAAATGTTGCAGAAGACCATCAAACCAAAAATGCTGAAGCCCTAGTTCATAAGCAAGCCGCTTTGATGTTAATAGAATCGGATTTAGAATTGAATTTCGAATCTAAAGTTCGAATGCTTTTTAAGGACAAAAAAACCATCAGCAGTTTAAGTCTAAACATTAAATCCTTGGCTAGGCCTAAAGCCACGCAAGCCATAGTAAACGAAATAGAAAGCCTCATCAAATGAATTTAAGCAAGATCACAAACATCTATTTTTTAGGCATTGGCGGCATTGGGATGTCGGGTTTGGCACAGTATTTTTTAGGGCAAAATAAAAATGTTTCGGGCTATGATCGAACACCGAGTGCGCTCACCTCACGCCTCGAAAGTTTGGGTGCAACGATTGTTTATGAGGACAATATCGACAACATTCCTGAAGCGTTTACTGACCCAAAAACCACAGCTATTATTTACACGCCTGCCATTCCAAGGCATAACGCTCAATGGCAATATTTTAAAAATAAAGGTTTTAATATTCAAAAACGGGCAGAGGTTTTGGGCCAAATTAGTGAAACGATGCCTTGTTTGGCTGTCGCTGGCACGCATGGCAAAACCACAACTTCTACAATTTTAGCCCATTTATTGAAATCATCAGGCTGTAAGATCACGGCCTTTTTAGGTGGGATCTCAGAAAATTACAATTCCAATGTTATTTTTGATGGTCAAGAGGTTATGGTTGTTGAAGCCGATGAATTCGATCGTTCATTTTTGAAGCTTTCGCCAAGTGCGACCTGCATCACTGCTACAGATGCCGATCATTTGGATATTTATAAAACTCCAGAGGCTTTTCACCAAACCTTTAAAGCTTTTGCCAATAAAGTTGCTCCCGAAGCCCTATTTGTTAAGGTAGGTTTACTTTTTGAAGGGCAAACTTTTGGAGTCAATACTGTAGCTGATTTTTCAGCGCAAAATGTCAGAATTGCTAAAGAAGGGGCTTATCTTTTTGATTTGCACACCCCGAACAAAATCCACAAAAACGTTTTGAGCCAATTGCCAGGTCACCACAATCTTAATAATGTTGTGGCAGCTTTTGCATTGGCCACAACGGTAGTGAAAGATCAAGACAAACTGGTGGCGGCCATTGGCACTTTCAAAGGAATTCAAAGACGATTTAACTATCGCCTAAACGATACCCAAATTTTAATTGATGATTATGCGCATCACCCAACTGAAATTGACGCTGTTTTTCAGGCGCTACAAGAATGGTATCCAGAAAAAAGAAAACTGGCTGTTTTTCAGCCGCACCTATATAGCCGCACACAAGATTTTATGGACGGTTTTGCCCAGAGTCTTTCTCAGTTTGATGCAGTAGCGCTGCTAGATGTCTATCCTGCACGCGAAGAACCCATAGCAGGAATTAATAGTCAAGTTTTGCTAAACAAAATCACTACACCATTAAAGCATTTGGTCTCTAAAAAAGATTTACCCCATTTGGTGGCCAACATTGACGCAGCTGTCGTTGTGATGATGGGTGCTGGCGACATTGCTGATGATGTTCCTTTTGTCGAAAAAATTTTAAAAGAAAAAATATGCCATTAAAAGCAATAAAGATGATGGTTTTGTTGATGATTTTGGTTGTTACTGCTTCCTTTATGACCCACAGAAATAACCTTCGACCTTTGTTAAGCACTGAGGTTGATTTTCCTGAAGGAATCGACAGGTTTATCTCTAAAGATTCGGTTAATAAATTGTTAACACAAAAAATTGGCCTTCAAGAAAACCATCCAAAAAGAGGGCTAAATTTGAAGGAAATGGAAGCGTACTTAAACCAAAATGGGTTGATTAAACAAGCAGAGGTCTATCTGTCTGTAAATGGTGTACTTACAGCATCTATTACCCCTCGAAAGCCTGTTTTGAGGGTAATGAATGAGCCTCAATATTTCATTGACGAAAATGGCCAACGCATGGATTTGTCTCCTTTCTACACACCCAATGTCCCATTGGTGGGGGGTGACATTGACCAGAAAGCTGCTGTAGATTTGGCTAAAATGGCCAGCTATATTGCCCAAGATCAATTTCTAAATCAACACATCACATTTATAGAAAAAAGAGCAGATTCTTACTGGTTTAAAGTTCGTGAACAAGATTATGAAATAGAGCTAGGAAGCATTCAAAACATGCCACAAAAATTGAATAATTATAAGGCTTTCTACGCCAAAATGCTTTCAACAGATCAGTTGAAAGTTTATAAACAACTTCGGTTGCTTTTCGACAAACAAGTAGTGTGCGTTAAATGATGAACATGGAAACAAAAAATATGGCCGTGGGCTTGGATATCGGAACTACAAAAATTGTAGCGATGATGGGTCTGGAAAATGAATATAAAAAACTTGAAATCAAAGGTTTAGGTAAATCTAAGAGTTTAGGTGTTCATCGGGGTGTGGTCAACAACATTACCCAAACCATCCAGTCCATTCAGCAAGCAGTGGTTGAGGCAGAATCGATATCATCAGAAAAAATCAATGAAGTTGTGGTGGGGATTGCAGGACAACACATCCGTAGTCTTCAACATAGTGATTACATTACAAGAAATAACCCAGAAGAAGTTATTAATCAGTCAGATATCGAAAAACTAATCAATCAGGTTTACAAGTTGGTGATGCTTCCTGGTGAGGAAATTATACATGTTTTGCCTCAAGAGTTTAAGGTTGACGGCCAAGGGGAAATCACAGAACCTATTGGGATGTATGGAGGCCGACTAGAAGCCAATTTTCATGTGGTCGTAGGTCAAGTTTCTTCCATTAGAAACATTGTTAGATGCATTAAAAGTGCAGGGTTAGAATTCGGAGGGATCACCCTTGAGCCACTCGCTTCGGCTGATGCTGTGCTAAACACAGAAGAAAAAGAAGCAGGAGTAGCCCTAATCGACATTGGTGGTGGAACAACCGATTTGGCCATATTTAAAGATGGCATTATTCGACACACGGCAGTCATTCCTTTTGGTGGAAACATCATCACAGAAGATATAAAAGAAGGGTGCTCGATTATTGAAAAACAAGCCGAATTGCTCAAAGTGAAATTTGGCTCGGCTTGGCCAGCAGAAAACAAAGAAAACGAAATTGTTTCTATTCCAGGCTTACGCGGAAGAGAACCGAAAGAAATTACCCTTAAAAACCTTTCAAAAATTATCCATGCTAGAGTAGTGGAGATTATCGAACAGGTTTATGTAGAGATCAAGAATTATGGACACGAGGAACAAAAGAAAAAACTCATCGCAGGAATTGTGCTTACTGGTGGTGGAAGCCAACTGAAGCACCTCAAACAACTCGTAGAATATATCACAGGAATGGACACTCGAATTGGGTTGCCCAACGAAAATTTAGCAGGTAATTCTGATCAAGAAATTACGAGCCCTGTCTATGCAACTGCTGTAGGTTTGGTGATGAATGCCGCTCGCAAGAATATACAGGGAACTAAGCGTACCGAAGAGTCACCAAAGCCACAAAATCAACAGCCAGAAGAATCTCCAAAAACTGAAGAACAACCCGTGGATCGCAAATCAATTTTTGATCGATTTAGCGATCGCTTAAAAGAATTTTTAGACAACGCAGAATAAACTAAATAACCATGCAAACAGGTTCAGATTTCGACAACTTTTCGTTTGACTTACCCAAAAACCAAAGCAATGTCATTAAAGTCATTGGCGTTGGTGGAGGTGGTAGTAACGCCCTCAACTACATGTATCAGCAGGGCATTAATGGGGTGGATTTTGTGGTTTGTAACACAGATGCACAAGCCCTTCAGAACAGTCCAGTTCCAAACAAAATACAGTTAGGGCTTCATCTCACAGAGGGTTTGGGAGCAGGTGCAAATCCCGAAATCGGGGCCCAATCGGCCATGGAGAGCGGGGAGGCCTTACAACGTATGCTAGAAGTGAACACCAAGATGGTTTTTATTACTGCGGGCATGGGTGGAGGAACAGGAACTGGCGCTGCCCCAGTGATTGCCAAAATGGCGCAAGAAATGGGCATACTCACGGTTGGCATCGTAACCATTCCCTTCCAGTTTGAAGGAAAAATGCGCACAGATCAAGCTCAAAAAGGCGTTGAAAAATTACGCAAACATGTAGATTCCCTCATTGTCATTAACAACAACAAACTGAGAGAAGTTTATGGCAATTTGGGCTTTAAACAAGGTTTTTCTAAAGCTGACGAAGTATTGGCCACTGCATCGAGAGGCATTGCTGAGGTCATTACCCATCATTACACCCAAAACATCGATTTGCGTGATGCGCGTACCGTTTTAGCCAATAGTGGCACTGCCATTATGGGCTCAGCTACCGCTTCGGGAAGCAACCGTGCTGTTGAAGCCATTTCAAAAGCATTAGATTCTCCTTTGCTCAATGACAACAAAATTAGCGGTGCAAAAAACGTTCTGCTACTCATTGTTTCAGGAGTTGAAGAAATCACACTCGATGAAATAGGTGCCATTAATGAACATATTCAAAATGAGGCAGGAAACAGTGCTAACATCATCATGGGCGTTGGTGAAGATAGCGAACTCGATAATGCTGTCTCTGTGACCGTTATTGCCACGGGCTTTGATGCCAGTCAACAACAAGAAATTGTGCATGCCGATCCTCAAAAAATAATTCATAGCTTGGAGGACGAGCAAACAGTTACGCAAGACCTTTTAGACGGCAACACCATCAACCTTGATTTATTCGATCATCATGCCGAGGAAGAATTAGAGAACCATCCTTTAGTTTCTCAAAATGAAGAGTCTCAGGTTTTTGCTCCTCAAGAGCAAGATGAATTCATAAAAACCACCCAAGAAATCAGGGATATTGTTGTGGATTTTCAAGAAGTAACGGCCGCTGAAATGCCTCAGACTGAACATGAATTTGTAATCAATGATTTAACTGCCGAAGCTTTAGATATTGATGTTGTTGATGCAGAGTGGGTCAAACCTGAAACACAAGAAGTTAGTGAGCAATTCAATTTGTTGTTTGATTTTCCAACTTCGGAAGTGCCGTCGGCAAATGAGGAAAAAATTGTTTATCAGTTAAAAGAAGATGTTGATTTGAACAACATTGAAGTACATGATTCAATAGAAATCATTCCGATTGATGAAACTGATGGGTCGGGGGTTAAAAGATATAGCCTAGACGATTATGACGAAAGTCCCATGTCAACCCCAAAAATGCTATCCAATACTGAAACAAAAGTAGTAGCTAAAACTGTTGTTAAAGAAGATGAAACTGAGGCGACCCCACTCAATAGCCCCATTTCTGAATTGTCTAAGCGCACTGCAGAAAGACGGATAACGCTTAAAGAATTTAACCATAAATTTTACAAGAACACACGGATAGAAGATTTGGAGCGTGTTCCGGCTTTTAAACGAGCTGGAGTGGAGTTGGGCGAGAACCCAGATGGGTCAAAACTTTCCAGAACAACCATAGAAGAAGACTCGAATGAAGGTATGCAAATGCGATCCAACAACTCATTTTTACATGACAATGTAGATTAGTATGCGATTAGAAGAAAAAATATTACCAGCACTCAAAGACGCCATGCGTCAGAAAAACACCGTTGCACTCGAAGCTTTGCGTGCCATTAAATCGGCCATAATTTTAGCAAAAACTGAGACTGGAGCCTCGGAGGTTTTGACAGATGAACAGGAGTTAAAACTTCTTCAAAAACTTGTAAAGCAACGAAAAGATAGTGCTGCAATATTTGAAACACAAAACCGACAAGATTTGGCTACGCCTGAACTCGAACAAGCCGAAGTAATTGCGCAATATTTGCCTCAACAACTCAGTGAAGAAGCCATTGTCGAAGTTGTAATGCGCGTGATAAATGAAACTGGTGCTTCAGGGATGAAAGATATGGGTCGTGTGATGGGGTTAGTTTCAAAAGAACTATCGGGACAAGCTGATGGAAAAACCATTTCCAACATAGTTAGAGCCCAACTTGGTTCCTAATATCTTTCAATAATGACTTGGTGCATCTTCTCATTAAACGTACATTTGTCTTAATTTTTAATCACCTTTATTTGGCCTCGTAGTTCAACTGGATAGAATATCAGATTTCGGCTCTGAGGGTTGAGGGTTCGAATCCTTCCGAGGTCACGAATAAATCACGCAAAAAGAAAAAACGCCAAGCTTGCTTGAGCGTTTTTTT